>DASTRD010000070.1:0-30964 GCA_035761425.1 Povalibacter sp. | reverse complement strand
AGACGATGTCGATGCTGTGCTGGCGCACGTAGTCGCTGACGTCATCGATCTGGCCCAGCACGCGGTCGAGGCTTTCGCTCGGCAGGCGGGGCACGCTGCGATCTTCGAAATAACCCTGCACCTTGATCTGCAGCGTGGGCCGTGCGGCGAGGTTCTGCTCGAGCTGCAGACCCAGATCCGTAGCGCCGACGACGATGGCCTTGCGCAGGCGCTGACCGCCGCGCGAGAGCATGTACTGCGCAATGACTTCACCGGCCCACAACGCGAACGGAGTGGTCAGCGCCCAGATGGCCAGCATCGGTTTGCTGAAGTGCTGGCCGAGATAGGACAACTTCAGCAGCAGCCACAGAAAGCACATCAGCACGCCCCAGCGCAGCAGGATGTCGAGCAGCGAGCGCAATGCCATCAGTTTCGCCGGGACGATACGCAGCGGCACCACGTCGAGCAGATCGGCAACACCCAGGAACGCCAGCACGGCGACCAGCAGATACGGCCCGTACAGCGGCGGATCCCAGAACCACAGACAGATGATCAGCGTCACCACCGGAATGGTGGGATAGAGCAGCGACTTGAGCGCAAAGACAGCGAACGGTTCGCTGGCACTGACGTCGCTGGATCGGTCGCGCCATGGGCGCTGGCCAATCAGCGGCGTTGCCGGGCGTGCTGAATACCCCGTGCTGCTCATCTGCTGATCGCCTGGCGAATGGATCAGTGACTGAACGTCTGCGGGCGGAGCTGGCGATGCTTTCGCAGCAGCTGGTAGAAGACCAGGGCGAATGCGACCAGCAGCAGCAGCAGTCGATCGCCGATGCCGTGCGAAGAGTCACGAACCGTCTGCTGTCGCACATCGACCGCAGCGTTGGTCGGAACGCTCAGCGCGGCATTGACAGTGGGCAGTTCTCCGCGGGTGTGAATCATCGCGGGGCTGACCGACATCGAAGCGTTATCGGCGACGCCGAGCGCGGCTACCCGCTCCGGTGCGGGCGTTGCGGCGAGTGACGATGCACCCCACAGCCCGCTCATCAGCACTGCACTCATGACCTGGATCGCAAACTTTCTGGCGCGCATAAATGACTCCGTAACCTCAACCAACGTCGGCATCACGTCCTGTACATGCAAACGCGCACGCCCCCTTCCTGAATCGAACACCTTTCCGGTGTTTCTCGGCTTTCACTAGCAAGTCCCATTCCATCGCCGGTGCCGGTGGACAGACCGGCACCAGATATCCTGTTTTCGACCTTGCGACGAAGTAGTCAGTCACTCACTGCACCGTTACAACCAGCCGTTCTGCTGTCCACCGGCAATAACCGCGCTGCGACAGCATCAAACTGGTACAAGAACATTCACGCCTGCCCCACTTCGATACCGTCTGCCGTGCATGTCGCCAGTAGCAAACAGTCCGCTGCGGCCCACACATCAAACGAGAGGAAGACGCAGGACGTTTGCGTCGGCGTTGAAAGCAACGACAGTGAGAGTTTGTTCCGTGCAGTGTCGGAACTTTACGCGACCTTCAGAGAGATCGATTTTTATCGCCGTTTGGCGACAGTCAAACTCATTTCAGCAATCACAAGTTCCGCATCACTGTCGATTTTCTGAACACGCATGTCGAAAGATTCGAGCGCCGTCGACGTGTGCGCTCACGTTGCGAGCGAACACCGCAACGAACAGCAGAGACTTCGCGCGCGGAACGGACAGCAGCGTTGTGTAATTGTTTTTCTTACAACGCGCCGCGCAACTGTGCCGTTATTTCATATGAATGTAGTCGTGCATCGTGATCGAACACGTTCGAAGTGATGATGAGTTCGTCAGCGGCAGTGCGCGCGATGAAGTCCTGCATCTGCTGTCGTACTGTTTCAGGTGCGCCGATGGCAGAGCATGACAATACGTCTGCCAGCAGCGCCCGTTCCGGCGGTGTCAGTCCGTCAAGATAGCCATCGACCGGCGGCGGCAACTGCCCTGGCCGACCCGAGCGCAGGTTCACGAACGCCTGCTGCATCGATGTCGCAATGCGCTGGCCTTCCGCGTCGGTATCGGCGGCAAATACGTTGAAGCCCAGCATGACGTAGGGCTTGTCGAGTTGCTGCGACGGACGGAATCCATCGCGATAGATCTGCAGTGCCTGATGCATGAGTGCCGGCGCGAAATGCGACGCGAACGCAAACGGCAACCCGAGCGCCGCGGCCACCTGCGCACCGTAGAGACTGGAGCCGAGAATCCACAGCGGCACCTGCAGTCCTGCGCCCGGTACGGCGCGGATGCGCTGATCCGGCGACGGCTCCCGGAAGTAGCCCATGAGTTCGATCACGTCCTGCGGAAATTCATCCGGGTCGGAAGTGAGGTTGCGGCGCAGCGCACGGGCAGTGAGCTGATCGGTCCCCGGCGCGCGGCCGAGGCCGAGATCGATCCGGTCGGGATACAGCGAGGCGAGTGTGCCGAACTGTTCGGCAACAATCAGAGGCGCGTGATTGGGCAGCATGACCCCACCGGCGCCGACGCGGATGTGGCTGGTGCCCTGCGCAACATGAGCGATCACGATCGCCGTCGCAGCACTTGCGATACCCGGCATGTTGTGGTGCTCGGCGAGCCAGTAACGCCGGTAACCCCAGCGTTCGGCATGCTGCGCCAGGTCCAGCGTGTTGCGAAACGACTGCGCCGCAGTCGAGCCTGCGGGGATGGGGGCCAGATCCAGAACCGTTAGCGCGACCATGATTACTGCTCCGCTGAATGGCAATGCGCGAAAAGCTACCGCATGGCACGAGCACTGTATGCAGGATCATCAGTGAAATTCCCGGAGGACGGGACTTGTCCACCGCGGCGCTATCATCGAACCCCCTTCGATCGCGAGCAGGCCATGGCCATCAGCACTTTCGATCTGTTCAGGATCGGCATCGGACCGTCCAGTTCGCACACTGTCGGTCCGATGCGTGCGGCGAGGCTCTTCGCCGACCGGTTGCTGCACGCGGATCTGCTGCAGCACGCCGTGCGTCTGCGAATCGAACTCTTCGGTTCGCTGGCTGCGACCGGCAAGGGTCACGGCAGCGACAAGGCCGTGCTGCTCGGATTGTCAGGGCACGATCCGGAAACCGTGCCGGTCGCCAGCATCGATGGTTATCTGAACGACATCCGTACACGACGCGCCATCGCCCTGCATGGCTCACATGAAATCGAGTTCGATGTCGCGACCGATCTCGTTTTCAACCGAAGCAGGACGCTGCCGCTGCATCCTAATGGCATGACCTTCGCGGCGTTCGACGTCGCCGGCCGCGTACTGCTGGAACGCAGCTATTACTCAGTCGGCGGCGGCTTCGTCATCAGCAGCGAAGCCGCCGGCGACGGCAGCGTGCGGCAGCGCATCGCCCCGGACACGACGATCCTGCCCTGCCCGTTTCACAGCGCTGCGGAATTGCTGGAGTGGTGCGAGCGCGAGCAATTGAGCATCGCCCAGGTGATGCGACGCAATGAACGTCATTGGCGCAGCGACAGCGAGATCGACTCCGGCCTGCTGCGGATCTGGCAGGTCATGCAGGAATGCGCGCATCGCGGGTGTACGACCGACGGTGTCCTGCCCGGTGGCTACAAGGTGAAGCGGCGCGCACCGCAGCTTTATCGGCAGCTATCGGCCGCTCCCGGCGCGGCGGCGACGGATCAACTGGTGGTACTCGACTGGATCAATCTGTTTGCACTCGCGGTCAACGAAGAGAACGCAGCGGGCGGACGAGTCGTCACGGCACCGACCAATGGCGCAGCCGGAATCATTCCCGCCGTGCTGCACTACTACACACGGTTCGTCCGCCGCGCGGCTGACGCCGGCGTGGTCGACTTCCTGCTCACGGCGGCAGCCATCGGAATTCTGTACAAGGAAAATGCTTCGATCTCGGGAGCTGAGGTCGGCTGCCAGGGAGAAGTCGGCGTGGCGTGCTCGATGGCAGCGGGCGCACTGTGCGCGATCCTCGGTGGATCGCCGCGCCAGGTGGAAAATGCAGCGGAGATCGGCATGGAGCATCACCTCGGTCTGACCTGCGACCCGGTCGGCGGCCTGGTGCAGATCCCCTGCATCGAGCGCAATGCCATCGCCTCAGTGAAAGCCGTCAATGCCGCGCGCATGGCCTTGCGCGGCGATGGCACTCACCATGTATCGCTCGACAAGGTCATCAAGACCATGCGCGAAACCGGTGCGGACATGAAGACCAAGTACAAGGAAACCTCTCGTGGCGGACTGGCCGTCAACGTGATCGAATGCTGAAGGACCGCACCCTTCACTTCAGTTCCAGCACCCAGTTGTCCCAGTCGGCGTCGACATTGCCGCCGAAGGTGCGATAGAATTTCTGCGCACCTTCGTTGCCCGGCAGCACCTGCCAGCGCAGCAGTCGCACACCCTGTTGCCGGCCGAACTCCATCACCGCGTTGAACAGCGCATGTCCGAGACCGCCGCCGCGCGCGTCCTCACGGACGAAAAATTCCTTGAGCACCAGCGTGGGCCGCAGATCGAATGTGAACGGGATCAGGTAGACGAGCGCGTATCCCTTCAGCACAGCCCCGGCATCCGCTACGAAGGCGTGGAACTGCGGTGCGCCGTTGCGACCGAAGCCTCGTTCGAGCAGATCCTGCTGCGTCACGGCAAACCGCGACAGATAGCCCTCGAACTGCGCGAGGCCGCGCATCAACTGCAGCAATTGCGGCACGTCATACTCCTGTGCCGCGCGAACGATCGGATTTCTGTGGGGCATTCTTCAGCCTCTGCGTTCCTGTCGACGACGCGCGGCTGCATCGAGAAACGCCTTCATCAGCGGTTCGGTCGGCAGCAGCGTGGGGAAACGGGCATCGTGGAATTCCGGATGCCACTGCACTCCCACCATGAAATCGTGCCCGGCGTGACGCACGGCCTCGATCACGCCATCGGTGGACGTTGCATCCACGATGAGATCGCGCCCGAGCACGCGCACGCCCTGATGATGAATGGATGTGACACGTCCGCGCGTGGCACCGCCATAGATCCTGCTCAGCCAGCCGTCGGCAACGAATTCCACGTCGTGCGCATGTTCGTCGTACAGGTCCGGTTCGCGATGCCGGAACGATGCGGCGCCTGCGGCCTGAAGATCCTGATAGAGCGTTCCGCCGAAGGCGACATTGATCAACTGCATGCCGCGGCACACACCGAGGACGGGTTTCCCGGCCGCGGCAAAGGCGCGCAGCAACTCGAGCTCGAATTCATCGCGGACCGAATCGATGGGCCCGAGCAATTCACTGCGCGGCTCCCCATAGACAGTGGGATCGATGTCGGCACCGCCCTGCAGGACCAGACCATCGAGCTCCGAGACGTAGTCTTCGACCGATACTTCCCAGCGCTCGATGTCGCTGGAGCGCTCCACCGTGGGAATCATCACGGCGACGGCCCCAAGCCGCATCACACAGTGCGCCATGGACTCTTCCAGATACTGGAGCGTCTTGTCCCGAAAGCCCATCTCGGGAGGGACCTTGCGCAGAATGCGCGGCGACAGGCCGATGATGACCTTCGGGGAACGACTGCTCACGAACTACCTCATGTGCCTGGCCGATGTGCGAATGCCTGCTGCGATGTCGTGTCCATCAGCCACTGCAGCACGGCGCGCAGCGCCTGGTCCTGCGTGGCGCCGCCGGCACGCGATTCATTGTAGATCCGCAGCTGGGTCTGAGCACTGGTGCCGCGCACGGTGATGGCCGTCAGACGTTCCGCCATGCCGGTGCAGTTCAGGCGCGCCGCGTCTTCCGCGACGATGGCAAGCGTCCTGGCGAGCACATCGCTCACGGGCACCGCAGCAGCGAGCTGTTCGTCGATCAGGCTGGCGTTGACGCCATCGCGTTTCGCGCGCCAGCGATTTTCGTCGATGAGCCGGCGGGTTCGCGTCGTGTGGGGCGGCGCAAGTCCGGGATCGCGAACCAGTGCGGCGATCAGGCAGCGAAACAGCGCGGCCAGCGCCACGCTGTCTTCCACATGCGTACAGACATCGGCAATGCGCAGCTCGAGCGTCGGATAGCGCAGCGCCGGACGAATGGCCCACCAGATGTAGCTGGCATCGGCGATGGCGCCGGCGCGCTGCATCAGTTCGATGAATCCCTGGTAGTCGGCTTCGTCGTTGAAGAAATCGGGCACGCCGCTGCGTGGCCATTCGTCATAGGTGGCCTGTCGATAACTGAGCAGACCGGTGACACGTCGATCCCAGAAAGGTGAGGACGTGCTGAGCGCGAGAAACAGCGGCAGCCATGGCATGAAGCGGTTCATGAGCTGCACCCGGTCGACACCGGGCGGCACTTCCACGTGCACGTGCATGCCGCAGACCAGATTGCGCTCGCCGACGATGCGGAAATCCGACAGCAGCATGTCGTAGCGCGGTCGCTCGGTCACCCATTGTTCTCGCCAGGCGCCAAGCGGATGCGTGCTTGCCGCCACCAACCGGAGATCGTCGTGCAGCAGTGCGCCAGCAAGCGCGACACGCAGCGACGCCATCGAACGCAGTGCTTCATCCATGTCCCGGTAGACGGGCGATGCGATTTCGATCTGGGACTGCAGCAGCTCCGAGGTGACCGCCTCGCCCACCGAAGCGCGTGCGCGTTCGATGAGCTGTTCGGGCACCTGCGCGGCCAGACTGCCGTCGGGCTGCGCCAGGAAATATTCTTCCTCGATGCCGAACGTGTAGGGATGTGAACTCATGAACCCGCCAAACGCCGAGCCTGAACCGTGCGTTCCGGCGGGGTTCGACGCCCGCATCGGTGATACCAGTCTACCGATGCGCGCGGCAGGTACCAGACGGTCAGTCTTTGGGCGGGGCGGAACGCCAGTTGATCACGTGGTAGGTCGCCGGACCCGTCCCGACGTTGCGAATGGCATGCGGCTCATTGGATGCATTGAAAATGACCGAGCCCGGCCCGAGTCGCTTCCATTCACCATTGGAGAATGCTTCCACCGTCCCTTCCTTGACGATGACCAGTTCCTCATTGGGATGGGTATGCGGCGCGTGCGAGGACTGCCCTGGGGGCAGTGTCGAGACGTGAATCTCCAGTTCCTCCAGCGTCGCGGTCGGCCCGCGCAGGAATTCCCGCAGCAGGCGCACGTCACTCTGTTTCGCCGGAACCTCGTTCCAGTCGATGGCGGCGGAATGCAGAATGCCGCTGCGCTGTCCGGCTACGGCGGTGGCGACCAGTGGCACTGCGGTCACGCAGCCAAGCCCCACGATCAGATGACGCAACAGAATCGAATTCAGGCTGGATGACTGCTTCATTATCGGCATCTCATGAGAATGTTATGCGCGCTTCGCGCGACTCAGCCGGACCGCACCGTATGGCGCGCGCTCCGGACGACTCAACATCGCGTCAGCCTGCGGGTCGTTGACGAACTTCTCTGCCGCCGCATCCCAGGTGACGGGCCTGCCCAGCTTCATTGCGATCCAGCTGACGATGCAGGCGCTGCCGCTGCGATGCGCGACGGCGGCCGGCGCGATCGGTTGCTGACGCGAACGCACACACTCCAGCCAGTTCCTGTGGTGCTCCTCGCTGCGCGGCAGATGCACTTTCAGGCCGGCTTCCTCCAGCAGTCGCGGATCGCTCGCTGCGAGTGGCGGTAACGCCTTGCCCGGTGTCGCGGGATCGCTGGCGGTAGTCTGGCCGTCGCGCGTCACCCATATCCAGCCGTCGTCGCCGAAGAATTTCAGGCCGTTCGGATGGCGATCCGAAACACTGACGTGCACATCGCCCGGGTAGAGCAGCTGCACGTCATACGCGCCATGAACGTTCCAGATCTTGTGGGTGGGAAACTCGGCGCGTGCTTCGACGCGGCTCGGACCGCTGAGTTCGGTATCCAGCGCCCAGTGCATCGTGTCGTAGTGATGCGAGCCCCAGCCCGTGATCATCCCCAGACAGAAGGATTCGTTGCGCAGCCAGCCCGGACGGCTGTAGTCGCGCTGCGGATGCACGCGCTGCTCGGTGTAATACACCTGCGGTGTCGGGCCGAGCCAGCGTTCGTAGTTGAGGTTGGGCGGCACGGGCTGTTCCGGATCGTCAGGCCGCGTCGGATCGATGGGCAGTCCGATTTCCACGCGCTGCACACGGCCGATGCGACCGGAGCGAATCAGCTCACATGCCAGCCGGAACTGTGGAGTCGAACGCTGCTGGCTGCCGACCTGCAGAATCCGGCCGGATGCGGCGACGGCATCGCGCAGAATGCGGCCCTCCTCCACCGTCATCGTGAACGGCTTCTGCAGATACACATCCTTGCCGGCGTAGATGGCGGCCAGCGCCAGTTCGGCGTGCGAATGATCGGGCGTACTGATGACAACCGCATCGAGATCAGGATGGCGCAGGAGATCCTCGTGACGATCGTAGCCAGCAACGACAGGAACTGGCGTGTTGCCGGCACGATGAAAGGATTCGATCTGCGTCCTGGCATCGCTGACCCGTTTCGAATCCACATCGCAGACGGCCACGATATCTGCAAGCCCGGACTCGAGAACACCGGGCATGTCGTGCACCTGTGCAATGCGCCCGCAGCCTATCTGCCCGACGCGAAGCCGGTTGCTCGGTGCATCGGCGCCCAGCAGCCGGGACGGAATGAGCAGCGGAAAGGAAGTGCTGGCGGCCGTTGCGGCCAGACTCAGGGTGAATTCGCGACGCGAAAGACGGGAGCGGACGCGCGGCTGTTTCATGGCGCCTCGATCAGAAAGTAGCGGAGGGAGAATAATGAAGAGGGAAAGAAGAGGGGAAGGAGACGAGTTGACTCGCCTCCCTCCCACATGCCCTCACTACCGGCCGCTGTTTGGGGGTCAACGGACGGAATTTCTGTGAGGACACCCTCTGCTCATCGGCACTGTCGCAGCAGCGTACGGGATCTCTCAATCCACCGTGCGCCTCGACAGTGCTCTCGATTCTCGAATGTCCTGATCGTGGCTGGCGTCGATTGGTATCGCTACCATTTCCGCGTCGAACGATACGCCAGTCCACCGGGAGATCGCAACGGCCTGTGCCGCGCTTTTGCGAACGCGCCGCCCGCAGGTCGCAGTCGACTGCGCTGTGCATACGCGAATTCCCCCGCGCGTAGCTGGATTTACCGACGTTTCGGCCATGTGCCGCCGTGGCGAAAGTGGCCTGTCCAATTGATTGTGGAGATGCGCTGCCGGGGTGTCAATGTGATAAAAGTGACCGCTAACAAAATCCGGATTCGATCGCTGGGACGCCCTGATGACATATCTACAGCCGCTCTGCGCAGGCCTTTGTACGCCATTCCCGGAACTGCGGCTCATGGCGGCGACATTTATTGCAGCCGGCGGCGACAGCCACGCATAATTGGTCTGACAACTCCACGCCGACGAGAATTTCCCACGGCCATACGGCGTTCCTGAAGTGCCTCACAAGAAGACTCGCGACATCGGTCCGCATAACGCACCGAAGCTTTATCAGAAGGTGGCAAATTCCATCATTGCCTCGGTCCGGGCCGGTACCTATCCGCCAGGCACGCGCCTGCCGCCGGAGCGCGAGCTTGCCGAGGAATTCGCGGTCAGCCGCGCGACCATCCGCGAGGCGATGATCGCGCTGGAAATGCACGGAGTCGCCGAAGCCAAACGCGGCTCGGGCATCTACGTGGTAGCCGCGCCCGCGGAGCCGCCGCCGGCGGAAGAGATCGATATCGGCCCGTTTGAAGTGACGGAAGCCCGACGGCTCTTCGAAGGCGAATCGGCAGCCCTCGCGGCAGCCATCATCACCGACGAGGAAATCGCCAAGCTCGCCAAGCTGCTCAAGGAACTGGCAGCCAACAAGGACAACGAAGCAGGCGAACTCGCCGATCGCAATTTTCACATCACCATCGCCGAGGCCACCGGCAACTCGGCGATAGCCAGCGTGGTCGAGAACCTCTGGGACATGCGCTACAAGTCGCCCATGTGCCGCAAGATGTTCGACCGGGCCCGCGAAGCGGGCGTGCAGCCCCGCCACGACGATCACATGACGATTTTTCGCGCCCTGCAGGAGCGCGATCCAAAGGCGGCGCGCAAGGCCATGCATGAACATCTGGACCGGGTGATCAATGCGATGCTGGCCGCAACGGAAACGGACGCGGTCGAAAAAGCCCGCTCCGAGATCGCGTCCAAGCGCAAGGAGATGGCGCGTCGGCTGTCGATCTGACACATCGAGGCGCTGCGGCGTCCGGTAACGAGCGTTGGGCTACGGCCCGCGCATTCGCTGACTTCGGGGGGATGCCATGACAATGTTCTGCACGTGCCCGCATCGGGGCATGGGTGCCGGGTGCACCGTTGCTGTTTTCGACCCGCACGTGGCGCGGAGCATCCGATGAGCAGCGCGCCCTCCACCGCCGCGACAAAGATCGGCAACTATCGCTGGCTGATCTGCGCCCTGCTGTTCTTTGCGACCACGATCAATTACATCGACCGCAATGCGTTGTCGGTGCTGAAGACCACGCTGCAGGCGCATCTGAACTGGACCGACGTCGACTACGGCTGGGTCACGTTCGCCTTCACCGTTGCCTATGCCGCATTTCCATCGATCACCGGTCGCGTGATCGATCGCTGGGGCGTGAAGAAAAGCCTCGCGGCCGCACTGATCCTCTGGTCGCTGATGGCAGCAGCGCACGGCCTCGTCGGAACGGTGGTGGGATTCGCACTCGTACGATTCTTCCTCGGCGTTGCTGAAGCAGCCAACTTCCCGGCGTCGATCAAGGCTGTCGCGATGTGGTTTCCGCAGAAGGAACGCGCGCTGGCCACGGGTCTGTTCAATTCAGGCACCAACGTCGGCGTGATGGTGTCGGCGGGCACGGTGTGGCTGGCCGGCAGATTCGGCTGGCAGGCGGCATTCGTGGCCATCGGCGCCATCGGTTTCATCTGGCTGCTGTTCTGGCAGAAGCTGTTTCACGCACCGGAAGATCATCCGCGTCTGTCGCGCGCCGAACTCGACTACATCCGTGGCGATCAGCCGCCGAAACAGGAGACGCTGCGACTGCCGTGGACGCAGCTGCTGCGCTATCGCCAGATCTGGCCGTTTCTCATCGGCAAGATGATCACCGATCCGGTCTGGTGGTTCTTTCTGTTCTGGCTGCCTTCCTACCTGGAACGTGAGCGCGGACAGGACGCGTTGAAAAGCTCCGGCTGGCTCGCCGTGATCTACACCGGTGCCACGGTCGGCTCGATCGCCGGTGGCTGGCTCTCCGGCCATCTGATCAAGCGTGGCTGGCACGTCGGCAAGGCCCGCCTCACCACGATGGGCATTGCAGCGTTGTGCATGCCTGCATCCATCATTGCGTACTACAGCGAGAGCTTCGCCGTCGCGATCGTGCTCATCATGCTGGCCACAGCCGCCCATCAGGCCTGGTCCGCGAACATTTTCACTTCGGCGACCGATCTGTTTCCGCAGAAAGTATCGGGATCGGTGGTGGGCCTCGGCGCGACCACCGGCGGGATCGGCGGCATGTTCATGACGCTGCTCGCGGCGCTCGCCGTGCAGTGGACGGGCAATCAGCAGGTGGTCTTCATCATCGCGGGCATCATGCATCCGCTGTCGCTGCTGATTTTTCTGGTGTGGCTGAAGGGCCGGTTCGATCAGGTGGACATGTCCCAACCGCATGACCTGTCATCTGCGCACTCCTCGCTGATAGCCGCCGGCAGCATCATCGGTCTGCTGGGTGTGGTCTTCATGGTGCTGATCGGCATCAATTGGGAACTATGCGTCGAAGCGGCCACGCTGTCGGGCGCCGCCACCGCCATGACGGCAGCCGCCGGCGTACTGCTGGTCGGACTGGCACTGGTCTATGCCGGCCTGCCGCAGAAGCGGCTGCAGACCTGACACGTCCGGAGGCCGGATTCGCATGGTCCGGCCTCCGACCGATCCGCATTCGTCCTGCACCGATCCGTTGCACAATCCACAGCGCAGCTCCTTTCCGGAACTATCGGGCCCTTCGCGCACCGAACCTGCGTAGCCAGCCCAATTGCCGGGCGGCCCATCCCAGGGGAGACGACGAAATGCCTACACGCCGCGAATTTCTCGGTCATACATCCAGCGCGATGGCTGGTGCAGCATTGCTGGGCCCTTTGCGTGCATCGATGGCCGCCGCATCCACCCCGCTGCTGCGAAGAGCTATCCCATCCACCGGCGAAACACTGCCCGTCATCGGCATGGGGACCTCCGGCAGCTTCGAAGTGTCGGCGGGCAGTGCCGAGTACGACGCACTCAGGGAAGTACTGGCGCGCTTTTTCGCTGCCGGCGCCAGCATCATCGATACGGCGCCGACCTACAGCAACGCAGAAGACAATCTCGGTCCGCTGTTGAGCGAAGGCGGTTACCGCAGCAAGACGTTCCTTGCGACCAAGTTATCGGGTGTGACCGGGCGCGAGGCCGGGTTCGCACAGTTCGCCAGCACGCTCAAGCGCCTGCGCACCGACAAGGTCGAGCTGCTGCAGGTCCACAATCTGCGCGACTGGAAAACCCAGATCGAAGTCGCGCGCGAACTGAAGCGTCAGGGCAAGGTGAAATATGTCGGCGTAACCCACTATCTGGATTCTGCGCATGAAGAGATCGCGGAGGTGGTAAAGGCGACCAGGCCCGACTTTCTGCAGATCAATCACTCGGTCACGAATCGAGGCATCGAAACGCGCGTCCTGCCGGTGGCGCAGGAGCTCGGAGTTGCGGTGCTCACCAACCGCAACTTCAACGATGGCGCGTTGTTCAGGCAGGTACAGGGCAAGGCGCTGCCCGGTTGGGCTGCGGAATCCGGAATCACCTCGTGGGCACAGATGTTTCTGAAGTACTCACTGAGTTTCCCTGCCGTCACAGCCGTGATTCCGGCAACGGGCAAGCCCGATCGTCAGAGCGACAATCTCAAGGCGGGCGTGGGACCGATGCTCACCGAAGCGCAGCGCAAGGAAGTCATTGCGCTGGTGAGTTGAAATCAAGGCGCGCAGCGTCGGCGGCCGTCGACGCTGCGCTTGATTTCCGACTATCGTTATTGATGCTCGAGGCGCGCGTAGGGGCCGACAATGGCACCCACAAATCCGCCCGCTACATCGGTGCTGAGGATGGTGCCGTCTTCACCTTCTTTCAGTGCATGCCATCCCTTGCCGTCGGCGTCATGGAAGAAGGAATAGTTCCCAGCGTCGCCGGCAATCCGCAATCGCAGCGTGGCAGCAGCGGGAATGCGCGTGCTGGTCACAATGGACGGGCCTTTGCCGGCATTGCGCTCCAGGAATACTTCGGTGTCGTTGCCGATGCGGCGACTGCCGAGGAAGAACCAGTATCTCTCGTTCTGGAACGCAGCCAGACCGGCAGCCACTCCTTCGGGTGCAGCCTCGAGTGCGGTTGAGGCATCGAAGGACGTGTGCTGCTGACGGTGCGCGAGGAAGGACGGGTTCTTCAGTTCTTCGAGCCTCACCGGCGACGCAGCGATGGTGAGCGCGCCCTGTTTCGCACCCAGATCGAACCACTGCTGCTGCGGCGTACGCACCTGAATCCACGACGGATCGAGCGCGGCACGATCGAACTCATCGCGCCAGGTGAAATTGCCCGTGAGCGGAGCCTGTTTGGCAGGCGCCATGAAGGCGGGACCTTTGGCAACGTAAGGAATCGTCTTGCCATGCCCCAGAATCACAGGCCACCCGTCCTGCCATGTGACCGGCAGCAGGAATGTTTCGCGACCGGTGTTGTAGTGCACACCGCCGTAAGCACGCGATGCGAGAAAGACAGCCCACCAACTGCCGTCCGGCGCTTCGACGATATCGGCGTGGCCCGAATTGGTGATCGGGTCGGCACGCGCCGGATCGAGATCGCGCTGCGTGAGAATGGGATTGCCAGCGTATGGCTGGTACGGACCCCACGGCGACTTGCTGCGGAAGATGACTTCGGAGTGACCGGGTCCCGTGCCGCCTTCGGCGCACATCAGGTAGTACCAGCCCTCGCGCCGATAGAGATGCGGCCCTTCGATCCAGATGGGTTCCTTCGAGATATCGACGCCGCCATTCACGATGACCTTGCGCGGTCCGGTCAGCTTGCCGCTGCGAACGTCGAACTCCTGGATCCAGATGGCGCGATGACCGTCGTACAGCGGTTTGCCTTCGGGCGGACCGTTGTTGACCACATAAGCCTTGCCATCCGCATCGAAGAAGAATGACGGGTCGATGCCGTCGATTTCGTGCAGCCAGTGCGGATCGGACCACGGGCCGGCAGCATTCTTTGCGGTGACGTAGAAATTGCCGCCGCCGTCGACCGACGTATTGATCACGTAGAACAGGCCATCGTGGTGCGCGATCGCCGGCGCGAACACACCCTTGGAAGTTCCCAGTCCCGTGAAATTCAACTGCGAGGGACGGTCGATGACGTGGCCGAGCTGATGCCAGTTCACCAGATCGCTGCTTTCGAATATGGGAATGCCGGGATAATGAGCGAAGGACGAGTTCACCAGATAGAAGGTGCCGCCGACGCGCGTGACGCTGGGGTCGGGGTAGTAGCCGGCGAGAATGGGATTGCGGTATTCGCCGGGCTTCAGCGGCTGTTCGAAGACGCGGTCATGGCCGGTGTACTCGAACCACTCGAATGCAACGGTCTGCGCCTGCGCCACGCTCGCTGCGAGCAGCAGCGGCAACAAGAATCTCAGTTTCACGATGCCCCCCTCAAGAATCGAAGCAACCGCAAGGAACACGAAGATCGCAAACCAGCCCTGCGAAGAGCAGGCTCTGATCTGCAGGCGCTTTGCGTATCCTGCGCCATCGACTTGTCGTCGTCTCTACAGTTTGTAAGCCCGCTTCGGCAGTGTGTACGCCAGGTCCGCGGCCACCTGCATGGCTTCGTCTTCCGGCAGGCGATGCTCGCTGACCAGCCGCGCAAGAAACGCACAATCGATCCGGCGTGCGACGTCATGGCGTGCCGGAATCGACAGGAACGCGCGCGTGTCATCATTGAAGCCGACGGTGTTATAGAACCCCGCTGTCTCGGTCGTCTGCTCGCGAAAGCGCATCATGCCTTCCGGGCTGTCATGAAACCACCACGCCGGACCCAGCTTCATGGCGGGGTAGTGACCGGCAAGCGGTGCCAGCTCGCGCGAGTAGCTCGTCTCATCCAGCGTGAAGACGATGATGGAGAGCTTCGGATCGTTGCCGAATCTGTTGAGCAGTGGCTTGAGCGCGGTAACGTAGTTCGTCGCGGTCGGAATGTCCGCACCCACGTTGGCGCCGAAGCGTTCGAACAGCATCGGGTTGTGATTGCGGCAGGCACCGGGGTGAATCTGCAGCACCAGGCCATCGTCGAGGCTCATGCGTGCCATTTCCGTCAGCATCTGGCCACGGAACAACTCAGCGTCCCCGGCGCGCATCTCACCGTGCACGACACGATTGAACAGCTCTTGCGCCTCACGATCGTCGAGATCCGCGGTGTTTGCTGTGGGATGACCGTGGTCGGTTGAGGTTGCGCCCATCGATGCAAAGAAGACTCGGCGCTTGCGGTGTGCGGCGAGATAGCCCTGCCATGTCAGCGCGTCCTCGCCCGCGAGCTGTGCGAAACGCTGCAGATTGTCGCGAAAACCGATCGTGTCGGGATCGACGACGGGGTCGGGACGATACGCCGTGATCACCCGCCCCCGCCAGCCGCTGTTGCGAATGGTCTGATGATGTCGCAGGTCATCGAGCGGCGACTCGGTAGTCGCGAGCGCTTCGATGTTGAAGCGTTCGAACAGCGCGCGTGGACGGAAGTCGTCCTGCGCCAGTTTTGCTGCAATGGTGTCGTACGCCACGTCGGCGTTCGCCGGCGTCAGCGGCACATCGAGTTCGAATACGTTGGCGAGCACCCAGTCGAACCACATGCGCGAGGGCGTGCCGCGAAACAGAAAATAATGTTCGGCGAAGAGTCGCCAGATGCGTCGCGCATCGCGTTGTGTCTCACCGCCGTCGACGCGCGCCACGCCGAACGCTTCGAGACTGACTCCCTGGCTGTAGAGCATGCGAAACACATAGTGATCCGGTGTCAGCAGCAATGCGGCCGGATCCGGAAACGGTGCGTTGTCGGCAAACCATTGCGGATCTGTGTGCCCATGCGGACTGATGATGGGCAGATCCCGGACGGTCGCATACAAGCGGCGCGCCACAGCGCGGATGGCTGGATCGGCGGGGAACAGTCGATCAGGATGCAGGCGATCGATTACTGCGGTCATGGTGTTGTCGTCCGGAACATTCGGGTCATTTCACACACAGTGCACGGAGGATGATCGACGGCCGAAACAAGCCTTCATGATCTCTGCGATCTCTGTGTGAAACCTCTGGGATCTTACCAATCCCACATGGTGCCGTCTTCGAGACGGGCGATGGGCAATTGCCGTGGCGAATACGGGAATCGGGCAGCGAGTTTCTCATCGATGGTGACGCCGTGACCGGGCGATTCGCCGCAGAACAGCCGACCGTCGCGGAACGTGTAGTCGTGTGGAAATACTTCCAGCGTCTGGTCCGTATGGCGCATGTATTCCTGGATACCGAAGTTCGGTACCCATGTATCGAAATGCAGGGCAGCGCCCATGCACACCGGCGAGAGATCCGTTGCTCCATGAAAGCCGGTGCGTACGCCGTGCAGGGCTGCCAGATCCGCGATCCGCCGCACGTGTGTGATGCCACCGGCGTGCACGAGTGTCGTACGAATGTAGTCGATCAGCTGGCGTTCGATCAGCTCGCGACAATCGGAGATGGAATTGAACACTTCGCCCGTGGCGATGGGCGTGACCGAGTGTCGGCGGATGATTTCGAAGGCACTCTGATTTTCAGCAGGCGTCGGATCTTCGAGCCAGAAGAGACGACAGGGCTCGAGATCGCGCGCCAGGCGCGCGGCTTCGATGGGCGTGAGGCGATGATGCACATCATGCAGCAATTCGATGTCATTGCCATGGTCGCTGCGCAGGCGTTCGAACAACTCGGGCGTCGAACGCATGTAAGCGGGCGTCGACCAGATGGTCTCGAGGGGCCGGGCGCTCTCGGCGGGTTCATAGACACCCTCGCCCTTGAATACGCCGTAGTTCTTTTTCAGACCGGGCACGCCGCTCTGCGCACGGATTGCCCTGTACCCCAGCTCGATATGCCGTCCGACTTCCTCCGATGCGTGCGCGATGTCGGTACCGCTGGCATGACAGTAGACGAGCACGCCGTCGCGCGAACGTCCGCCCAGCAGTTGATAGAGCGGCATGTTCGCCAGGCGCGCAACGATGTCCCACAGCGCCACATCCACGGCCGCTATCGCCGTCATGGTGACCGGCCCGCGTCGCCAGTACGCGCCGCGATAGAAGAATTGCCATGTGTCTTCGATTCGTCCGGCGTCGCGCCCGATCAGATTCGGCACGAGGTGGTCCCTGAGATAGGACGCGACCGCAAGTTCGCGACCGTTCAGCGTTGCATCGCCGTGACCCACGACGCCGCAGCGCGTCTCGATACGTAACGTGACGAGATTGCGACCCGGACACGTGACGATGACACGGGCATCGACGATCTCCCGATCGCGGGCCGATCCGTGGGCCTGCACGTCCGTGCGGACGTTTGCACTCATGAGCTGCTAGCGCTCCTGTACCGCGATCTCGAAGGGACCCGCTGGCAGCCCGGACTCATCGTAGAGATTGCAGACGGGACTATTGGCCCAGCAGAAGCGTACTCGCTGTGGGTTGGCGATCGCCGCTGCGTCAAGCGTGACCCTCGAAGCGTCTGGCCTCGCCGTGACGAACTCGCAGCGCTGCGCGTCGCACAGTTCGAAGCCGATGGCGGTTGCCCCGCTGTAGGTCTGCAGTCGGCCACTGACATCGGCAAACTCAACGACGACCGCGTCGGCATTGCGACGCGCAGCGACCGGCACCGGTCCGCTGGGTGAAACCGCATCGCCGTAAATCACATGCTTTGCCGCGCGCGCCAGCCGTCGACCGACCTCCTGCTTCTGCGCAGGGTGAATGTCGAATCGGTCGCCGAGATCGATGGTCACTGCGAGCCCGGCGTGAGCGTCGGCGGCGACGGCTCGCCGTTGCGCTTCGCGCAGTTCTGCCCAGTCGCTGGGTCCGGGCGAAGTGGCGACGCCGCCATAATTCGGCAGCTGCACGATGAGAAACGGAAGATCCGCTGCGAACTGGCCACGCCAGTCGGCCATCCACCCCTTCAGCAGCGACTGATACTGATCGGCCTGCTCGGTGTTGGACTCACCCTGATACCAGAGCACGCCCCGCAGTCCGTAAGGACCGAGCGGTGCAATCATCGCGTTGCGGATGGTGGTGAGACCGGCGACGGCTTCCCATGGTGCACGCGGCACGGAGCCCATGCCCGCCGGCGGCACCTGATACAGCCAGTCTCCATTCAGAGCAACCGTCGTGCCATCTTCCAGCAACAGCGCGCGCTGGCTCGCGTCTCCGTACAGGCCACCGAAGCCCCAGGTGTCGAGTACGTTGGCGACGATGACGTTGTCGCCTGCCCGCAGTGCACCGACTGGCAGGTAGTACACGCGTGAGCGCCCCATCTTCTGACGATTGGCTTCCAGCGCGGCGAGTTTCTGCGTGCCGAAGCCGGCGGTATTGCCGATCGGCCGCCCGTTGATCCAGGTCTGATCGACTTCATCGACCTGGCCGATGGAAATCGCGGCCCGCTGCCGGGCTTGTTGAGCAGTCAACTGCACTGTAGTGCGGTACCACAGCATGCCGTTGTAATCCTCGAGCGCCGGGACGCCCCACTTCTCCCAGGCTCCTTTCTCCATCGGCGCCTTCTGCCAGTCGGCTGCGGGCGTCTTGACGCGCCAGGGATCCTGGATGCCGTGCGTCTGCGGCTGGCTGTGCCACCATTCTTCCCACATTGCGCCCCAGCGAGCGCCGGCCGCATCGGGATCGCCGGCATATTGCTTCAGCACATCGAGCTTGGCGGTATCGCCACCGGACGCGCGCAGCGCCGCATCGCTCATCCACGCCTCGATCTTCGAACCGCCCCACGATGAATTGATCAGACCCAGCGGCACCTGCACGGTGCGCTGCAGTTCTCGTCCGAAGAAATAACAGACGGCGGAGAAGTCGCCGATGGTCTCGCGCGTGACGGGCTTCCAGCTCACCGGCACGGGAAATTTGCGCTGTGGGGCGATATCGATGGCCAGCCCGACGTTCATCAGACGGATGGAATCGTTCGCGGCATTGGCGATTTCGGTATAGGAATTCGCTGCCCGACTTACCTGCAGGCCCATGTTCGACTGGCCCGAACACAGATACACATCGCCGATCAGAATGTCGCTGGCCGTCTGGGTTGCGCCGGCATCGCTGCGTGCTTCGAGCACATACGGACCGCCGGCCGCCATGGCTGGCAATGTGGCACGCCACTGCCCCGCATCGTCGGCGTGCGCCGTAGCGTCATGCCCGGCAAGCGTCAGTGTCACCATGGCGCCGGCAGGTGCATCGCCCCACACCACGATGGGCCGATCCCGCTGCAGTACGGCGTGGTCCTGAAACATCTCATGCAGCAGCGCCGGCGCCGCCATGAGCTGCGATGTCGCCAGGATGCCGATGAGACCGAACAGATGCTGCGCGGACCGCGCACTAGATGCCTTCACGTCAATGCCCCTGACCTGGTGCGAATGGAAATGCCAGCGACTCGTAGTAGTCGAGCGAGTGTTCCGGTGGCGCATAGCCCGCCGGCAGCGGTCGCTGCGAGAAGCTGCCGAAGTACGCAATGCTGGCATCGCGCCACCACTGCGCCTCCTTGCGCTGGATTTTGAGGAATGCCGCGACCTCGCTGAAGCGGCGCGCGTCCACATACGCACGCAGCCCGTCCCACGTTCTGCCCATGTCATCCACGTACTGCACGCCGCGCGTGTAGTGCATCACGAGTTCATCCCACAGCGGATGACCTGAATGCGTGACGTAGTCCCACGGTACGTGATGGAACCAGAGCAGGAATTTTTCCGGGCAGGTTTTCAGACTGGCGAACTCCTGCGCCACGTGTGGTGCGTACTGCGCGACTGCATTGCTGCCCGTGGCGGTGCGATCGAAACCGATGCCGTTTCGGTCGGCCCGATGGTAGTAGACCGATGTCCAGTCGGCGCGCGGACCTCCCGCCACCCAGGGGCCCGGACCGTAATGATGTCCGCGTCCCATCAGGTGATGCAGTCCGAGCGGCGTCATGTAGTCGACCGCCGCTTCGTGCGATCCCATCATCATGTCGACGACAGGTCTGACGAAGGTCGCGTCGTTACTGAAAGTCATGCGCACCCAGTCTTCGGCAATGGGTTTCGATGTCTGGGATGGATTCCATGCCAGTCGGCCGAAGGCGTACCAGTTCGCCTGATCGAACTGCGATCCCGTCCAGTTCCGATCGCTGCCGATGTTGGCCACGCCGGCCACACCGGTCTGACGATAGCCGTGCAGCGTGCCGTCGATCACCTTGGCGACCGTGGAGCCTTTGCCCTTGCGCCATGTATCGGACTGCAACGTCTCTTCATACATGGGCGCGAGATAGACCAGGTGCGTGGCGAACCCCAGATATTCCTTGGTGATCTGGAACTCCATCATCAGCGGTGTCTTCGGCATTGCACCGAACAGCGGATGGAACGGCTCGCGCGGCTGAAAGTCGATCGCGCCGTTCTTCACCTGCAACAACACGTTGTCGCGGAACTGCCCGTCGAGCGGCACGAACTCGCTGTAGGCCTGCTTTGCGCGATCGTCCGGCTGTTCATGCGAATAAACGAAGGCGCGCCAGATGACGATGCCGCCGTGCGCGGCAAGGGCATCGGCCAGCACGTTCGCTCCCTGCGCGTGCGAGCGTCCGTAGTCCTGCGGGCCCGGCTGACCCTCGGAGTTGGCCTTGACCAGAAAGCCGCCGAAGTCGGGGATGTAGCGATAGATTTCGTCGGCCTTGTCTTTCCACCATTTCACGACGGCTGGATCGAGCGGATCGGCCGTCTTCAGACCGCCGATTTCGATGGGTGCGCTGAAGCGTGCGGACAGGTACACGCGAATGCCGTAAGGACGAAACACACCTGCGAGCGCGGCCGCCTTTTCCAGATACATGGGCGTCAGGCTCAGCGCTTTGGCATTGACGTTGTTCAGCACCGTTCCGTTGATGCCCAGCGAAGCGTTCGCCCGCGCGTAGTCGGTGTATCGCGGATCGAGGTAGTCCGGAAGCTTGTGCCAGTCCCAGATCGATTCGCCGGCATAACCGCGCTCGACGGTGCGATCGAGATTGTCCCAGTGATTCAGCACGCGATGCCGGACGTGCGGCCACTCGGCAATGGCGAGGCGATCGACGCTCGCGCGGGTCTGAATCAGACGCAGATAGTGAAAGGTGCCGTAAAGCACACCGATGTCGGTGTTGGCGGCAATCGCTGTCGCAGCGTGTCCATCGACGGTCACGCTGTGGATGAGGTAACCCTCAGCGCCGAGCGGCTTCAGGTCGAGCTTCAGTCGCGCAATGACGGCCGAAGACTGCGGCGTCCCGATGACCACAGCGCCATCGCGGCCGGGCAGTTCGTCAGCAATCGCAGTGTCCTGTCCCAGCAGGCCATCCAGGCCGCGTTTGAGTTCTGCGCGTGCAACATCCAGCGTGGGCGAGGAGCCAGGTGCAATCAGCACACTGGCGTGCGCTCGGTAGCCTTCGAGATAGCCGGTCTCGACGGGGTGATAGCGCAGCCACAGCTCATAGCCGTCTTCGGCGCGGACAGTGCTCGCCAGCGACAGCAACACCGCACAAACACAGACCGTGAACCAACGGCCGATCCGCCCCTGATGCTTCATTGATACCCGCCCTCTTCTCTCGTGCTCAATGGCCGGCAAACATGCGGATGGTAACGATACCAGTCCGGGTGATACGCCAACCCCCAATCCAACACCGATGCTACGATACGCGTCACAACGATCAGGCTTCCCGCCATACCGCGCTCATCCAGCACCCTTCAACCATCAGCGAATCGAGGCCACATGGACAGACCAGTACGCCGCAAGGGCGATGCGGTGACCATCCATGAAGTAGCGCGACACGCCGGCGTCTCGCCCATGACGGTGTCGCGAGTCATGAACGGCAACAGCAATGTGCGCGAAGCGACGCGCGACATCGTGATGCGCGCCGTCAAGGAACTGAACTACACACCCAATGCGGCAGCGCGCTCGCTCGCCGCGGCGCAAGGTACACGCATCGGGCTGGTCTATACCAACCCGAGCGCCGCCTATCTGACCGAACTGCTGGTGGGTGCGCTCGAAGGTTCGAGCCGCACGGCAACGCAACTGGTACTGGACACCTGGGCCAATGTGCCGCCCTCGGGAGAGAAGGCAGCCGCGCGCAAACTTGCAGGCAGCGTGGCCGGCGTGATCCTGCCGCCGCCGTTGTGCGAATCCAAAGCCATCTGCGCGGAATTCGTCGCAGCGGGCATTCCGGTGGTGGCCGTGGCCTCGGGCCGATTTCAAAGCGATCTGTCCTGCGTGCGCATCGATGATTTCCGGGCCGCGCAGGAAATGACGGCGTATCTGCTCGAACTCGGCCATACGCGCATCGCATTCATCAAGGGACATCCGAACCAGACGGCGAGCACGCGTCGCTACGAAGGCTTTCAGGCGGCCATGCACGATGCGGGCATCGCCATCGATCCGGGGCTGGTTCATCAGGGGTATTACACCTATCGCTCGGGCCTGGAAGCCACGGAGAAACTGCTCGCACGCAAGAAGCCGCCGACGGCGATCTTCGCGAGCAACGATGACATGGCAGCCGCCGCCATTTCGGTGGCGCATCGACGCGGACTCGATGTGCCGCGTCATCTGTCGGTCGTCGGTTTTGACGATACGCCGACCGCTACTACCGTCTGGCCCGAGCTGACGACCATTCGTCAGCCCATTGCCGCCATGGGCGAATCCTCGATCGAACTGCTGCTGCGAAGCATCCGCCGCAAGGACAAGGAAGCGCGCGTAGTCGTGGATCACGTCGTCGCTCACCAGCTCATCAAGCGCGACTCGGTGGCACCGCCGCCCAAAGGCTGAGCGCCGCCGAACTGCCGCTCATCGCGTCCATCCGCCTGAAGCAAAACGAGGGCGGCACCTGTCCAGTGTGCCGCCCTCGGCGAATGCACGGGTCCTCCTCGGACCCGCGGCGGTCAGAACCTCCCGCGCAGACCGACGATCACGGTGCGACCAGCGTCGTACTCGGTGAACGTCGCGTTCGGGAACTGGAAGTAGGAACGCTGCTTCTCATTCGTCAGGTTGATGACGTCGACCGTGAGCTGCGGCACCCACGAGGACAGTCCGAACATCTGCGCGAAGTCGAAGCTCGACGAGAAGTCCCACTGCTGATAGTCATCGCCCCAGATGGCAGCCAGCGGAATGCCGTTCTGGTTGAGACCGGACGCCTGCGAGCCTTCGGCGAAGGTCGTGGAGATACGCGCGCTCACACCATGGTTCTCATAGTAGACAGTCGCGTTGTAGGTCTCCGGCGCCACGCCGACGGCAACTGCGGGAGCTGCACCTTCGCCCTTCTGGTCGATGATGGTGTAGTTCGCCGTGAAGCCGAATCCGTCCAGGCCGATATTGCCCAGCAGGAAGTCGAGCGGCTGCACCCAGTTGAACTCCAGGCCGTTCACCGTCAGGCGACCTTCCGCGTTGACCTGCTGCTGCAGGACCACGGTCGCCGCACCCGGACCGCCGCGCGAATCGATAGCGGCCTGCTGTGTCGGGCTCAACGTGTCGTACGTCACGCCGTAGACAGCAAGTGCCGAGAACGGCACGGTCTGCGAGCCCAGCACCGTGAATCCGTCGATGCCCTTGCGGAATGCCGCCACGCCCACGTAGCCGGCGCCACCGGTGTAGTACTCGAAGCCGAGATCGATGTTGTCGGACAGGTATGGCTCCAGCGCGCCGTTACCGACGTTGCCCACGTCGGCCGACGGACTGCTGAAACTCAGACCCGGGAGCATCGCGCTCGGGTTCGGACGCGTCATGGTCCGCGACGCTGCAGCACGCAGCACTGCGTTTTCGGTAACGTTGAACGCGACGTTTGCCGACGGCAGCCAGTTCTCGTACGTGTTGTCGGTGTTCACGAAGTTGACGATGTTGGGATACTTCGCGCCATCCAGCGGTGCGTCATCCGGATCCGGCGGTGTGTTGCGCGGATCGGGAATCGATACCCGGCCGCCCACCGTCTGGTCCGTCTTCACCCAGCGCACGCCGACGTTGTAACGCAGATGGCTGCTGTCGCTGATCGCGAGATCGCCATTGAGCTCCGTGTACACGCCGGTCGTGGTCTCGTCGATCAGACCGCCCGAAGCACCCGTGTTCGTGCCGCCGCTTTCCGGAGCAGCGTCGTGGAAGGCGTTGTACTGCGAATCGCGCACCAGTGCTTTCCAGTCCGCAGTGATGAAGCCCGGACCCGGACGCAGGTAGTTCGCAATCTGTCCCTGCGGAATGAGCGAACCGCCGTAGGACAGTGAGCCGAATCCCGTCGTATATCCCGTGCCCAGGCCCGGGTAGTCAGGATATCCGCCGGCGCCCGCAGTGATCTGATCCGCGGTCAGGCCCTGGCAAGGTGGCTGCGAGTTGGGCGATGGCAGAAATACTGACGGATTGCCGCCGCAGATGGCGTTCTGCCATGCCTGGCTGTTGTCGAAGCCTCTGATGATGCGCGAGACCTGGTCATAGGCGCCGCCGAACTTCAGATTCAGATCGTCATCGCCCCAGGTGAGATTGAAGCGCCCACCCTTGGTTTCGGTTTCGCGCTTTTCATCCTGGATGTTGACGCGTCCGCCGGGCCAGCCAAAGTTCGCCGGATCGTTCACGTCGACGTTGCTCACGATCTGCGGAATGCCGCCGTTGTTCGTGTAGTCGATCGTCAGGCCCGAACTGGCGGGCGTGATGACCAGCAGACTGGGCGATTCGCGGTGGAACTTGCTCTTGGTGTAGTTGCCCTGCACGTCCAGACTGAGTTTGTCGGTGATCTGCCAGGTCATGCCGGGATTGGTGCCCCAGAAATCCGTGTCTTCGATGAAGGGACGGTATTCCAGGAATTCCTGCGCATTGGCGAAGGTGCCGCTGGTCACGACGCAGCCGGCCGAACAATCGTCGCGATCGACCTGCATGTTCAAGGGGATCATCGCGCCGTTGCGACCCACCCAGTTCATGTCGATACGCTCGAGATCGTTTTCCTTCTTGCCGTACATCGAATCGATGAAGAAGTGCAGATCGTCGCTCGGACGGAATTCGAGGCTGACGATGCCGTTGTAACGATCCTTGCTGCCGAACTCGTCCGACGGACGACCCAGGCGAGGAATGATGGCGTTGTCGATCTGCTGGATCGTGAGTCCCGGGTTGTGCGCCAGAAGGAAGTCACGATCGATGGTGGCGCCGGTGGTCAGACCGTTGCCAGCATTGGCCGGCACAGTTCCCGGAATGGTCCAGTTGCCGCCACCGGTGCTGTTGCGTCCCGCATCGCCGCCGAACTGGGCGGTGCTCAGATTGGCGTTGGTCCAGCCGATGGTTTCGAAGCCGGTCGTTCTCACCTTGTTGTGGACAGCCGAAACACCGACCAGGGCACCGAATGCACCCCAGGTGTTGCTCGCAATGATCGAACCCTTGGCACCCGTGCCGTCGGCGTTGTCGTTGTCGAGACCCTGCACGGAATACGCAAGGCGCGGGCCTTCCTTGTCGAACGGACGCGCCATGCGCATGTTCACCGTGCCGGCGGCACCGCCTTCGAGCGTGTGCGCGTCGGAGGTCTTGTGCACCGTCAGCTGCGAGAACAGCTCGGTGGGGAACATGTCGAGGTCGACTTCGCGGTTGGTGTTCTGCGAATCGGTGCGGCCCGTCGATGCCACGGCGACCGGCGCATCGTTCAGCAGCACGCGTGTGAAGTTCGTGCCCAGGCCGCGGATCGCGATGTTCAGACCTTCGCCTGAGGTTTCGCGGGTGATCGTGATGCCCGGAATGCGGTTGAAGGACTCAGCCAGATTCGTGTCCGGAAACTTGCCCATGTCTTCGGCGAAGATCGAATCGGTGAAGCCGACAGCTTCACGCTTGGCAACCGTTGAGTCCTCGAGACTCTTGCGGAAACCCGTCACGACCACTTCTTCCAGTGTGCCGTCGCTGGTCTGAGCAATTGCGGCCGTCGTTGTGATCGATGTCAGCAGCGTCGCCGCTATCAGAGCGCGTCGCCTGCCGGACGGAAAGTGTTGCGAGATCGTCATTGCCTATCCCCTCTCTTGTGTATCGCCTGGGAACCCGAACCGCTGGCGCGCTGTGTGGGTGACCCAATGAGCTTTATTTATCAGTGCTTTACCATCTTTGAAGTTCCCGACGGCGTCGGCCCGCCGGCTTCGCATGGGCTCATGGCCAGAAAACTACAGCGCCATTGGCCGGACCATAGTCAATTTTTGGCCGAGCCGCAACACAAGATTGGCCTGACCTATTTAATTTGCAGGGGGAACGCCCCTCCGATCTGGCCTGACAGCGTTGACATGTCACGGGTCAACGGTTTCCTCGGTCTGCGCTGTCAGGTGGCCTGACCGAGCCCGCCTCAGCCGTGCTGCTTTGCGCTTACGGACTGCGCCGTGAGCTATGCTGAGCCGCGCTGCGATTTCTCCAAACGAAAGGCTCGATCAACGCGGGAGAGTTGATATGCCAACGTGGGCATGGCTGGTCATCGGTGTGGGACTGCTGGGCGTCGAAATGTTCGTGGTGGACGCGCAGTTCTATTTCGTGTTCCTCGGCGCGTCTGCCATTGTGGTCGGACTGCTGGGACTCATCGGCATCGCCACGCCCGACTGGGCTCAGTGGCTCATCTTTTCAGCACTCGCCATCGTCGCCATGGTGGCGTTTCGGCGCAGGCTGTATCAGTTCGTCCGCCAGCGCAGCGGACACGTCGAACAACGCCTGACGCTCGGCGACCGGGTCATGGTGCCGACCCGTCTGGAGCCCGGCCAGACCTGCAGAGTGGAATACCGCGGTTCATCCTGGACCGCGCGCAACAACGATGAACGGCCGCTCGAGGCCGGTCAGGATGCATTGATTGCCCAGGTGGACGGGCTGACGCTGCAGCTCAAAGCCGCCAACTGACAACGACAAGAAGCGAGGGATGAACATGGAGACGATGTATGTGGTGCTGGTGATTGCGGTGCTCGCAATCATCGTTCTGAGCAAGACGGCCAAGGTCGTGCCGCAACAGACCGCTTACGTGGTGGAAAACCTCGGCCGCTACAGCCGCACGTTGCACGCCGGGTTCCACATCCTCGTGCCATTCGTCGAGCGCGTTGCCTACCGGCACAACATGAAAGAGGAAGCCATCGATATTCCCGAGCAGATCTGCATCACCAAGGACAACGTGCAGGTCGGTGTCGACGGCGTGCTGTATCTGCAGGTGCTCGATGCGTCAAAGGCGTCCTATGGCATCACCAATTATCGCTTCGCGATCATTCAGCTCGCCCAGACGACGCTGCGCAGCGAGATCGGCAAGATCGATCTCGACCGCACCTTCGAGGCACGCGGCACCATCAACGCCAACGTGGTGAGCGAACTCGACCACGCGTCGGCCTCGTGGGGCGTCAAGGTGCTGCGCTACGAAATCAAGAACATCAACCCGCCCAAAGATGTGCTGCACGCGATGGAAAAGCAGATGCGCGCAGAGCGCGAGAAGCGCGCCGTCGTGCTGACCTCGGAAGGCGAGCGCGACGCCAAGATCAACCAGGCAGAGGGCGAGAAACAGCGTGTCATCAAGGAATCGGAAGCGAACAAGCAGCTGCAGATCAATCAGGCACAGGGTCAGGCCGAAGCCATTCTGTCAGTCGCCACTGCCACCGCCGAGGGTCTGCGTCGCGTCGGCGAAGCGCTCAGCGGACGCGGCGGTATGGAGGCCATGCAGCTGCGCGTCGCAGAGGAATACGTCAAGCAGTTCGGCAAACTCGCCGACGAAGCCTCCAGCACGCTGATCGTACCGGCCACCCTGAGTGACATCTCCTCGATGATCGCGCTGGCCACCAGCGTAGTGAAGCAGCAGTCGAAACCGGCCTGACAGGGAAATTCACACGCAGTTCGCGAAGAGCCGCCGAGACGCGTCACACAGAGCCCGCACGGTGTATGGAGTCCGGTTCAGGACTTCACACACTGTGTCCTGGTGACAGGTCTCTCGCCCTTCAGGCTGGCAGATCAGTCTGCGGAGAACCGAGTCGATCGTAAGCAGCCTCGAGTGCGCTGCGGAATGCGGCGTGCCCCAGGATACCCGGTGGCAGTACGGCCTCGAATCGGCTGAACAGCGCCACATCGTGCGCTGCGTCTGCGTTGCACGCCTTGCCGGTTTCCGTCAGCAACGCGGCGTCAGCATCGACGATCGGTACGCCGTTACGCGTCTGACGAGCAATGAACCGCATCCAGGCGGCGATGGTTATCGCCATGCGATGTACGGGGCGGCCCGCCGACAGCGCTTCTGCAATCGTCGCGCTCAGGCGCACCGGAAGTTTCTTCGAGCCGTCCCAGGCGATCTGCGCGAGCAGGTGGCGGATGTTTGGATTGCGGAAGCGCTCCAGCAGTGCATCGATATAAGCGGCCAAGTCGAGCCCTCCAGAAGCGCCCAGACTCGCGGCGAAATCCTCGCGCATCAGCGTGGCAACGAATCCCGCCAGCGGCGCGTCGTTCATCGCGTCGTACACCGTTTCGCGACCGCGCAGCAGACCCAGATAAGCAAGCGTTGAATGCGCGCCATTGAGCAGACGCAGCTTGGCGCGGTCGTAGACGCTCACATCTTTCGCGAGCGTAACGCCGACGCTGGCCCAGTCGGCTTCACGGACCGCAGGCAGATCTTCGAGCACCCATTGCAGAAACACTTCGCGCTTGATCGGCCATGCATCGATGACGCCCGTCGCCGCCGCAACGCTCTCACGCAAGGCATCGTCCGTAGCCGGCGTGATGCTGTCGACCATCGTGCGGGGAAAGACGACTTCGTTTTCGATCCAGCGTGCCAGGGCGGCATCGCGATGGGCCGCAAACGCAATGGTTGCCCGCCGCAGCACCTGACCGTTGTTGGCGAGATTGTCGCAGGAGATGACGACGAACGGCTTCTCGCCGGCCGCCCACCTCCGGTGCAGCGCTTCGACCAGGAGGCCAATGAGACTGCGCGGCGTGGTGGGTGACTGCAGGTCGTGCGCGATGTCCGGATGACTCTCATCCAGCAGTCCGGTTGAGTTCAGGCAGTAACCCTTCTCGGTCACAGTCATGGTCACGAACCGGGTGTCGCGCGCGACGAGTCTGGCAAATGCGGCCTCGTGGTTTTCGGAGGCGACGAGCAGTTCACGGACGGCGCCGATCACGCGCAGCGTGGATTCCCCGCTCAGCTCGTTCAGCACATACAGGCCGTCCTGCGGTGCCAGCGCATCGCGCACGCCCGCGCTCTTCAACGCGATTTCGCAGATTCCCCAGCGTGGATCTGTGTGCAGGAGCTGATCGACGTACCACGCCTGATGCGCACGATGAAAGGCGCCCGGACCGATATGCACGATGCCGATCTGCGTGGCATTACGGTCGTAGCCGGGCAGCGTTGCATTCCGGACGGCAGACAGCGTCGAATTGTTCAGTCGCGGATTCATGGTGTGCACAATGCCGGAAAATCTCGTGCTCGACAGACGGCAACACGGTTGCCGCAAACAACTGCATCGCGGCGCACTCTCACAGGAGAATGCGTCTACGGGGCTGCGGCGCTATCCGCCATTTTTTCAGTGTGGCCGTCCACTGCTAGTGATTGTGCCGTGGCGGCTTCGCAGCGACACCACGGTACTTCACTGCCATTTCCATGACAGCGCCGGTGTCCAGCTGGCCCACGGTGGCCCGATAAATTTCCTGCCACGGCGTGGCACTGGCAGGCACAGCCGGAATGCCGTCCTTCTTGCGCTTCTCGATTTCCTCGTCGGACACGAGCATGTCGACGCGATACTGCACGAGATCGATACGAATCGTATCTCCGGTCCGCAGCCACGCGAGGCCGCCGCCCGCGGCACTCTCCGGCGACGCGTTGAGAATGGAAGGACTGTCCGACGTGCCCGATTGGCGTCCATCGCCAATGGTTGGCAGGCTCATGATGCCGCGTTTCAGCAGTGCATCCGGCGGCTGCATGTTCACGACCTCGGCTGAGCCCGGCCATCCCAGCGGACCGGCACCGCGAATGACCAGCACGCAACGCTCGTCGATGTTCAGCGCCGGATCGTTGATGCGTTCGCGATAGTCCTCCGAACCATCGAAGACGATGGCGCGTCCTTCGAACACATTGTCGTGCCCGGCCTGCGAAAGATAACGCCGCCGGAAATCGTCGGTGATGACGCTGGCCTTCATGATGGCGAAGTCGAACAGATTGCCCTTGAGCACGACGAACCCCGCCTTCTCGCGCAGCGGCTCGGCATATTCGCGGATCATCTCGCGATCCTTCGTCTCGCGATTTTCAACGTTCTCGCGAAGCGTGCGCCCGGTGACGGTCAGCGCATCGCCGTGCAGTTTTCCGGCTTTCAGCAGTTCAACCAGCACGGCGGGCACGCCTCCGGCACGATGGAAGCGCTCGCCCAGATACTTGCCGGCCGGCTGCATGTTGAGCAGCAACGGCACGTCGTAACCATATTTCATCCAGTCATCGGGCGTGATCTCGATGCCGGCATGCCGCGCCATGGCCACCAGATGGGGCTGTGCGTTGGTCGAGCCGCCGAGCGCCGCGATGGTCGTGATCGCATTGAGGAAGGATTCTCTGGTGAGAATCTTCGATGGGCGCAGATCTTCGTAAGCCATCTGCACGATACGCTTGCCGGTTTCGTATGCCATCTGACCACGTTCGCGATAGGGAGCCGGAATTGCCGAGCATCCGGGCAGCGACAAGCCCAGTGTTTCGGCCACTGCGTTCATGGTTGAGGCTGTGCCCATGGAATTGCAGTGACCCGGTGAGGGCGCAGAGGCGGCTGCAGCGTCGAGGAATCCTTCGTCATCGATGGTGCCTGCAGCGAGACGACGACGCGTTTTCCAGAT
>DASTRD010000069.1:0-24680 GCA_035761425.1 Povalibacter sp. | reverse complement strand
CCCCGGCTGCCGGACGGACGACCACGCAGGAACGGTGCGATGGATCGATCCATGCGATCTCAATGAGTCGGCCAGAGTTCGATCAGGCAAAGGCGAAGTACGTCCGAGCGGCGCCCGTATTTTCTCAGCGCCGCCGGGATCCGGAAATGGATCAGTTCGAAAGATAAGGAAATTGGTGCGGATGAGAGGACTCGAACCTCCACGGATTGCTCCACTACCACCTCAAAGTAGCGTGTCTACCAGTTCCACCACATCCGCACCGAGGTGAAATCAATTCGGTGCATGCCGCCTTGTCAGGCGGTCTAGTTTGATTGCTTCGACTCCGGCGCCTGAGTTGTCGGCGCTTCCACGGGCTGCTGATCGGCCGGGTTCACGGCAGGCGGCGTATCTGGCAACACGGGAGCCTCTTGTGTCTGCTGCACGCGATCCAGCACGCTGCTCGGCGCCTCGGCCTTGCGGCCACCCATGTAGGCGAGCGCCAGGTTCGTCGCAAAGAACAATGCCGCCAGTGTTGCGGTGCTGCGAGACAGGAATGACGCCGAACCTCTCGCACCGAACACTGTGCCTGAGGCGCCCGCGCCGAATCCGGCACCAGCGTCCGCGCCCTTGCCACGCTGAATGAGGACCAGTCCCACGATCGCGCTGGCAATCAGCACGTGGAAGACAATCGTCACCGTATGTAACCAGCTCATATCGCGTTCGTATCCAGTGGATCCGTGCCGTCAGTGCGGCTGAGCCGCAGCACAGATCTTGAGAAACTCATCCGGCTTCAACGAGGCACCGCCAATCAACCCGCCGTCCACGTCCGGCATCGAAAAAATTTCGCCGGCGTTGGCCGCCTTGACGCTGCCGCCGTACAGGATTCGCAATCCGCCCGCGATGTTAGCATCCCGCTCCGCCACTGCTGCACGGATGTGAGCGTGGACTTCCTGCGCCTGGCCGGGTGTTGCATTCTTTCCAGTCCCTATGGCCCAGACCGGCTCGTAGGCAACAATGGCCTCACGCATGGCAGCAACACCTGCGAGGTCCAGCACGGCGGCCAACTGACGCGACACGACCTGAGTCGTCGCGCCACGCTCGCGTTCCTCTAGTGACTCGCCCACGCAGAGGATCGGCACCAGACCCTGCGACTGAGCGGCCAGAAACTTGCGAGCCACCAGCGAGTCGTCTTCCTTGTATATCGCACGGCGTTCGGAGTGTCCGACGATGACGTACTGGCAGCCAACGTCTTTGAGCATGGCAGCAGACACTTCCCCCGTGAAAGCACCCACGGCTTCGGCACACACCGACTGTGCACCCAGCGCCACACTCGATTCCTTCAGCAGACGGGCCGCTTCCCACAGATAGACGAACGGCGTGCAGACCGCGATTTCCGCGACCGGCTGCGGCGGCAATCCCAACAGCACAGCCTCTATCAGAGCCGCGTTTTCCTTGCGCGACCCGTGCATTTTCCAGTTCCCGGCGACGAAAGGCCGACGCATTCGTGAGTCCTTGTGGTCCAAGTAAAAGAAAGCGTTCCGCGCGAGGCGCCTGAAACGAACCTGCGCAGCCGACCTGAGCTGCCCCAAAAAAGGCGCGGCAGCTTAGCGGGCACCCGCCGGGAAATCAAACTACATGGAGGGTCCGGGCCGGATCACGCGACCTCAGCGGCCTGTACCACTGAAGCGGCCAGACTTTTCGCAAGTTCGCGCACCAGCTTCTCGTCGCTGCCCTCAACCATCACCCGGATGACCGGCTCAGTACCCGACGCCCGCAGGACGATCCGCCCTGTTTCGCCGAGGCGGCGCTCGGCGTGTGAGACGGCTTCCTGAAGAGCGGGCGACGCAGCAATGTCGATCTTGCGCGCCATCCTCACATTCTCGAGCACCTGCGGGTATTTCGGCATCGGTGCCGCCAGTTCCGCCAGGCTGCGGCCCGTCGCCTTCATGATGCCCAGAACCTGCAGGGCACTGATCAGAGCATCCCCGGTGGTGGTCCGGTCGAGACACAACAAATGGCCCGACGTCTCCCCGCCCAGGGTGCCACCCGTCGCGCGCAGCATCTCCATGACGTAGCGATCACCGACCTTCGCACGCTGAAACGGGATACCCAGTTTGCCCAGCGCATGCTCGAGACCCAGGTTGCTCATGACGGTGCCGACAACGGGTCCCTGCAGCGTGCCAGTCTCATGGCGATGCCGCGCAATGATGTAGAGAAGCTGGTCGCCGTCCACCAGGCGCCCCAGATTGTCCACCATGACCAGACGGTCGCCATCGCCATCGAGCGCGATGCCTACCTGCGCGCGCACGCCCGGGACGGTCAGCTGCAACAGCTCCGGCGAAGTCGAACCGCAGTTCAGATTGATGTTGCGTCCATTCGGCGAGCATCCGATGGGGACAATCTCGGCGCCCAGGTCCGTCAGGATGCGCGGGCCGACTTTGTACCCCGCCCCATTCGCACAATCGATCACCACTTTGAAACCGGTCAGATCCAGCCCGGGTACGGACGACATGCAGAATTCCTGGTAGCGAACGCGCGACTTGTCCATCCGCGACGCCTTGCCGAGTTCACCGGAAACGCGCGTGACAGGCGGGTCCTCCAGGTATTGCTCGATCTGGTGCTCGATCTCGTCCGTCAGCTTGCCGCCGTTGCGATCGAAGAACTTGATGCCGTTGTCGTCGTAGAGATTGTGCGATGCGCTGATGACCACGCCGAAGTCGCATTCGAAGCGTTTGGTCAGATACGCGATGCCCGGCGTAGGCAGCGGCCCCATCATGATGACGTCGACGCCGGAGGCGACGAAGCCGGCTTCCAGGGCCGACTCGAACATGTACCCCGACAGCCGGGTGTCCTTGCCGACGAGTACGCGACCGCCGTTGGGTGCGAGGACTCGCGCTGCTGCACTGGCCAGCCGCAACGCAAACTCGACCGTCATCGGTTCATGGCCGACATGGCCCCGCACACCATCGGTGCCGAAATACTTGCGGCTCACTCGTCAGTCTCCTCGTTCTGAAAGTCTGTATCCGGCCTGCCCGAGCAGGTCGGCCATTCTGATCGCATCGAGAGTCTCGGCAACATCGTGTGCACGAAAGATCGAAGCGCCCGCAAGCGCGGTTGCCGTCGCCACCGCGAGGCTGCCTGCCAGCCGCTGCTCGACCGACCGACCCAGCAGCGCGCCAAACATCGACTTTCGTGACACGCCGATCAAGACCGGAAGTCGCAATTCCAGCAGTTCGCTCACGTGCGCCAGCAAGTCCATGTTGTGCTGGATACTCTTGCCGAAGCCTATTCCGGGATCGACCGCCATGCGCATACGTTCAATTCCTGCCGCCTCGCAGGCGGCGACCCGATCGGACAGGAAAGCCTTCACTTCCCCGACGACATCGTCGTAGTGCGGAGCCACCTGCATGGTCCGCGGCTCACCCTGCATATGCATGAGACAGACAGCCGCATCGCTGTCGGCAACGGCCTGCAGCGCACCTGGTTCACGCAATGCGCGCGTATCGTTGATCATCGAAGCGCCTGCGGCCAGCGCCGCGCGAATCACGCCGGCCCGACTCGTATCCACCGAAACCGGAATATTGGTGGTTCCGGCAATCGCTTCCACCACCGGAATCACCCGCCGGATTTCTTCTTGTTCACTGACTGCCTGTGCACCGGGACGCGTCGACTCACCGCCGACGTCAATGATGGCGGCACCTGCCTCGATCATCGACAGCGCGTGCGCAATGGCACGCCTGGCATCGGGATATCTGCCGCCGTCCGAGAAGGAATCCGGCGTTACGTTGAGAATGCCCATCACGATGGGCGATGTGAGATCGAGCCGATGACGTCCGCACTGAAGCAACATGACAGGCGCTGCGAATGAGTTGAGCCAAAACGACGATGCCGGCAAACGCCGGCATCGAAGCATTGCACATGATCAGAATCAGTGCTGACTGGCAGGCTTGCCTATCGGCGTCTCGGCCGGTTCGCCGCGATCGCGATTCTTGCCGCCCATGGTCGGCGCACTGTCGTCCCAACCCGAAGGCGGCTGCGGATCGCGTCCTGCCATGATGTCCTTGATCTGACCTTCGTCGATCGTTTCGTACTTGATCAGCGCCTCGGCCATCTTGTGCAGCTTGTCGAGGTTGGTGGTCAGGATGCTCTTGGCGTGGTTGTAATTCGTGTCGATGAGGCTGCGAATTTCCTCGTCAATGGCATGCGCGGTGACATCAGACACCTGTTTGTGCTGAGTGACCGAACGGCCGAGGAACACTTCACCCGATTCCTCTGTGTACGTGAGCGGACCAAGTCGGTCGGACAGGCCCCAACGGGTCACCATGTTGCGGGCGATCTCCGTCGCGCGCTCGATGTCGTTGGAAGCCCCCGTCGTGACGGACTCCGGTCCGAAAATCATTTCCTCGGCAAGACGACCACCGAACAGGGTGGCGATCTTGCTCTCCAGCCGACGCTTGCTGATGCTGTACCGATCCGTTTCCGGCAGGAACATGGTCACGCCCAGCGCGCGACCGCGCGGAATGATCGTCACTTTGTAGACCGGATCATGCTCGGGCACCGACAGACCCACGATCGCGTGCCCTGCCTCGTGGTAGGCAGTCAGCTTCTTTTCCTGGTCGTCCATCACCATGGAGCGGCGTTCCGCACCCATCATGATCTTGTCCTTGGCGCGCTCGAACTCGTCCATCGATACGGTGCGACGATTGGCACGAGCGGCAAAGAGCGCAGCTTCGTTCACAAGGTTGGCCAGATCTGCACCGGAGAATCCCGGTGTGCCACGCGCAATGATGGCCGGGCGAACGTCTTCCGCCAGCGGCAACTTGCGCATGTGGACCTTCAGAATCTGCTCGCGACCGCGCACGTCGGGCAGCGGCACAACGACCTGACGATCGAAGCGGCCGGGGCGCAGCAATGCCGGATCCAGCACATCGGGACGGTTGGTGGCAGCGATGACAATGACGCCTTCCGTGCCTTCGAAACCATCCATCTCGACCAGCAGCTGGTTGAGCGTCTGTTCGCGTTCGTCGTGACCGCCACCGAGACCGGCGCCGCGATGACGACCGACAGCGTCGATTTCATCGATGAAGATGATGCAGGGCGCATGCTTCTTGGCCTGCTCGAACATGTCGCGTACGCGCGAGGCACCGACGCCGACGAACATTTCGACGAAATCGGAGCCGGAGATGGTGAAGAACGGCACTTTCGCCTCGCCGGCAATGGCGCGGGCCAGCAGGGTCTTGCCTGTGCCGGGCGATCCGACCATCAATACGCCGCGCGGAATCTTGCCGCCCAGGCGCTGGAATTTTGCGGGGTCCTTGAGGAACTCGACGATTTCAACGACCTCTTCCTTGGCCTCATCAACGCCGGCGACATCCGCGAATGTCACCTGGACCTGATCTTCGCCCAATAGTCGAGCTCTGCTCTTGCCGAAGGACATGGCCCCTCGCCCCCCAGCCCCGCCCTGCATCTGGCGCATGAAGTAGACCCACACGGCGATGAGCAGGAGGATCGGGAAGGAAGAAATCAGCAACTGCGTCAGAAGCGACTGACGTTCAGGTTCAGTCTTGCTGAATTTGATATCGGCCTTGCGCAGTTCACCGATCAATGCCGAATTGTCGGTTTCCGGATTGTTCGTATAGAAGCGTTCGCCGTTCTTGCGCACGCCCCGAAGCTGGTCGCCCTTGAACACGACTTCATCTATACCGCCATCCTTCACCTCATCGAGGAAGCGCGAATAGGCGATTTCGGGATCGGCACCGGTGCGGGTGCTGAAGTTGCTCACGACGGTCGCAACGACCACCGCGATCACGATCCACAGGACGATATTCTTGGCAAGGTCGTTCAAGGTCGAATCCTCAGGTTCCCGCGGCGGGTGCAGATGCTCAATCCGTCTACCGGGACATTGGTTGCAGCAATTCTTTCGTCGAAGCTGCCTTGGGAGGGAATCACGCGGGGAAGTCGCAAAGCATCTGCAAAAGAACGGCGTCTGCGATCGACACTACTACAACCTCCGCCGACAAAGCCAGAACCGGTCCCGGTTTCGACAACTTGCTGTTCGCACAGGTCGAAACTGCCTTTGATCGGTCCCGCCGCCGCCATGAATCCAGCGCCGTCAGACCCGGTTATCGCCGCTTTTTCGGCTACCGGCCCGGGAAGCGCTTTTTCCCGCAAAATCCAAAGCAGGTTCAATCAGATGGGTCAAATTCCGTCCTTCACACGCTTGCTGGCATCGTTGGGGCAGAAGGTGCATTTGCAAGGACAGCGGGGCGGATTCGCAGGTGGAGTTGACTGGAAACAGGCAGGCAGCGACATCAGTCGGGAGCGGCAAGCGCATTAAGACCGCCCCTGCAGACTTCCATATTCATGGGCCGGCCGTCCGCCGATTTGCTAGGGTCGCGCCTTCGCAGATCCGCGCGTTGGTGAACACAGGAAATGTCGACTCGCCCCCTCTCCGAAAAGCAGCGCAAATACCTTCGTGGTCTCGCCCACAGTCGCGACCCCATCGTAATGATCGGCCAGTCCGGGCTGTCCGAAGGTGTCACCAAAGAACTCGATCAGGCACTGTCAGCGCATGAACTGGTCAAGGTGAAGGCCCGGGTCGGCGATCGCGACGAACGGGATGCCATTTTCGAGCGGCTTGGCGCCGGCACTCGAAGCACCATGGTCCAGCGCATCGGTAACGTCGGTGTGTTCTACCGGCCGCACAAGGACAAGCCGAAGATCATTCTGCCGGGCGATTGAACTTCCAGACGAAGATCGCGAGCGCGATACAGGCGCTCAGAAAGCAGAACGCCGAGATGCCGTGGAGCAATGCGAATTGCGCCATGTCGCCGCTGCTGCGCGAGCGCTCCATGAACGGTCCGAGCAGCACGATGGCCGCAAAAGGCAGGAGCCCTCCCAGCCACACCAGCACACGGCCTTGTAACGCTATTCGTCCGCGCCAGGCGAGCAGGAGCAGTACGCCCGCGACAGCCAGGCCGATGATCGATTGGACCCGGAAGAAATGCCCGGCCAGCTGACCCGCCAGGTGTCGGTCATCGAGCAATGCAAAGAGCGAGGGAGCGACCAGGCCGCATACCGTCCAGAGACTGCCTGCCCACAAGGTAATGAGAATGGCCGCGAAACGCTGCAGGGATTCAGACAGCATGGCGTTTGCGGCGGCGGGACCCAGTGGGCAGAGCGGCTCCCTAGATGTATTTCACCGTGATGATTTCGTAGGAGCGGGTGCCATTCGGCGCCACGACATCGACGATGTCGCCTTCCTGCTTGCCTACCAGCGCCCGCGCAATCGGCGAGGAGACTGAAATCCAGCCATTGCGGATATCCGCCTCGGCATCCCCGACGATCTGATAGACGACCTTGTTGCCGTCATCCTGATCTTCCAGATGCACCGTCGCACCGAACACGACCTTGCCGCCCGCCTGCAGACGGCTCACGTCGATGATTTCAGAATTCGACAGGTGCGCCTCGACGTCCTTGATGCGACCTTCGATAAAGCTCTGCTGTTCTCTGGCGGCGTGATACTCGGCATTCTCACTCAGATCGCCATGACTGCGGGCTTCCGCGATGGCGGCGATCACTCGCGGGCGATCCTCGGTCTTCAACCGTTTCAGCTCCGCGCGCAGCCGCTCGGCTCCCTTCAATGTCAGCGGCATCCGCTTCACGAAGCCACCTCCTCGTGCAGATCCTGTAGTCGATTCACGTCCGTCTCATGGATGTGGGCGATGGCGTCGCAGGTCGCAAGACCGGCAGTTACCGTCGTGTAATAGGTCACGCGCTTGTGCACCGCGGCGCGGCGGATCGAGCGCGACTCAAAGATAGCCTGCTTGCCTTCCGTCGTGTTCACGATCAACGAAATCTCGTCGTTCTTGATCATGTCGACGATATGCGGACGCCCCTCGCGCACCTTATTGGCGCGACGGCAGACGATACCCGCTTCGCTGATGACTTTGGCAGTCCCTTCGGTTGCGACGATTTCGAAGCCCTGCGCCACCAGACGACGCGCCAGCGCCACGGCGGCAGGCTTGTCGCGTTCACGCACGCTGATCAGACAGACGCCGCGCGTCGGCAATGTCACACCGGATGCGAGCTGAGCCTTGGCATAAGCCTCCCCGAATGACTTTCCAGTGCCCATGACTTCGCCGGTCGACTTCATTTCGGGGCCGAGAATCGGATCCGCCTCCGGGAATTTCGCAAACGGGAACACCGCTTCCTTCACGGAGAAGAATTTCGGCACGCGCTCTTCATCGAGCCCCAGCTCCTTCAGCTTGCTGCCGGTCATCACACGCGCCGCCATCTTTGCGATCGGCACACCGGTTGCCTTGGACACGAAAGGCACAGTACGTGACGCACGCGGATTCACTTCCAGGATGTAGACGACGCCGTTCTGGATGGCGAACTGGATGTTCATCAGGCCGACCACATTGAGGCCGCGCGCCAGTTTGCGGGTCTGCTCGCGCAATTCAGCCTGCAGTTCCGCACTCAGGCTGTTGGGCGGCAGCGAACATGCCGAGTCGCCCGAATGCACACCGGCCTGTTCGACGTGTTCCATGATGCCGCCGATGTAAACGTCTTCTCCGTCGCAGATGGCGTCCACATCGACTTCGATGGCGAGGTCGAGGAAGCGATCGAGCAGCACCGGGCTGTCGTTCGAGACCTGCACTGCATCGCTCATGTAAGTCTTCAGGTCATCTTCATTGAAGACCACTTCCATTGCACGTCCACCCAGAACGTACGAAGGCCGCACTACCAGCGGAAAGCCGATGGTCCGCGACATTGCAATCGCCTGATCCTCGGTACGCGCAGTGCAGTTCGGAGGCTGTTTCAGATTCAGAGTGTTGACCAGCTGCTGAAAGCGCTCGCGATCCTCAGCCACATCGATGGCATCCGGCGTGGTACCGATGATCGGGGCTCCCGCAGCCTCGAGTGCGCGGCAGAGCTTCAGCGGCGTCTGGCCACCATACTGAACGATCACCCCGACCGGCTTCTCCTTGTCGATGATCTCCATGACGTCCTCGAACGTCAGCGGCTCGAAGTACAGGCGATCCGACGTGTCGAAGTCGGTCGAGACGGTCTCAGGATTGCAGTTGACCATGATGGTCTCGAATCCTGCCTCACGCAGCGCAAGCGCCGCATGCACGCAGCAGTAGTCGAATTCGATACCCTGCCCGATGCGGTTCGGACCGCCGCCCAGAATCATGATCTTCCTGCGATCGGTGGGATTCGACTCGCATTCCTCCTCGTAGGTCGAATACATGTACGCGGTCGAGGTGGCGAACTCGGCGGCGCAGGTATCCACTCGCTTGAACACGGGGCGAATACCCATCGTGACGCGGCGGCGGCGCACACTGGCTTCGTCAATACCCAGCAACTTCGCCAGACGCCGGTCCGAGAAGCCCTTGCGCTTGAGCACACGCACGCGATCGCGATCGAACGCTTCGAGGCCCTGCGTCTGCACGGCCTGCTCTTCACGAATCAGATCGGCGATCTGAGCGAGGAACCACGGATCGATGTGCGAGAGGTCATGCACTTCCTGTTCTGACCAGCCGGCACGCAGTGCATCGGCCACGTAACGGATGCGATGCGGTCCAGGCATGCGCAATTCTTCACGCATCCGCTGCTGATCTTCCTCGCTGAGCGGCAACTTCAGGATGGGATCGAGTCCGTCAGTGCCGGTCTCGAGGCTGCGCAACGCCTTCTGCATCGATTCCTGAAAGGTCCGGCCGATTGCCATTGCCTCGCCCACCGACTTCATCTGCGTCGTCAGGCGATCGTTGGCGCCCGGAAACTTCTCGAAGGTAAAGCGCGGGATCTTTGTTACCACGTAGTCGATCGTGGGCTCGAACGAAGCGGGAGTCGCACCGCCGGTGATGTCGTTCCTGAGTTCATCGAGCGTATAGCCGACCGCAAGCTTCGCGGCGACCTTGGCGATGGGAAAGCCCGTGGCCTTCGATGCCAGTGCCGATGAGCGCGACACGCGCGGATTCATCTCGATGATGAGCATGCGGCCGTCGGCGGGATTGAGCGCGAACTGAACATTGGAGCCGCCGCACTCGACGCCGATCTTGCGCAGCACCGCGATCGAGGCGTTGCGCATGAGCTGATATTCCTTGTCCGTCAGCGTCTGCGCCGGCGCGACCGTGATTGAGTCGCCCGTGTGCACGCCCATCGGATCGAAGTTCTCGATCGAGCAGATGATGATGCAGTTGTCATTGCGATCACGCACCACTTCCATCTCGAACTCTTTCCAGCCGATCACGGACTCCTCGAGCAGCACTTCGCTGGTCGGCGAGGCGTCGAGACCGCGTCCGACGATTTCCTCAAACTCCTCGCGGTTGTAGGCAATGCCGCCACCGGATCCACCCATGGTGAACGAAGGACGGATCACGGTCGGGTAGCCGATTTCAGCCTGGGCGGCCAGTGCCTCTTCCATGCTGTGAGCGATCTTCGAGCGCGGCGATTCGAGTCCGATCTCGCGCATCGCATTGCGGAAGCGCTCGCGATCTTCGGCCATGTCGATGGCTTCGCGCGATGCGGCAATCAGTTCCACGCCGTGTTTTTCCAGCACGCCTTCGCGCACCAGATCGAGCGCGCAGTTGAGCGCTGTCTGGCCACCCATGGTTGGCAGCAGCGCATCGGGCTTTTCCTTTTCGATGATGCGTTCGACGGCACGCCAGTTGACTGGCTCGATGTAGATGGCATCGGCCATTTCCGGGTCCGTCATGATGGTCGCGGGATTGGAATTGACCAGGATGACCCGGTATCCCTCCTCTTTCAGCGCCTTGCAGGCCTGCGCGCCGGAATAGTCGAATTCACATGCCTGGCCGATGACGATGGGCCCGGCGCCTATGATCAGAATACTCTTGAGGTCGGTACGTTTTGGCATCTACGTGTCGGTCGAAATATCGGGTCAGCGCTCGGCAACACGGCGCGCATCTTTCGCGGCCGTCTGCGTATTCAGGCGTTCGTTGATGAGACCGACGAACCTGCCGAACAGGGATTTGACTTCGTGCGGGCCGGGGCTCGCTTCAGGATGCCCCTGGAAACTGAAAGCCGGACGATCGGTGCGTGCGATACCTTGCAGCGAGCCGTCGAACAGCGACTTGTGCGTCACCCGGACGTTGGGTCCGAGTGTGCTCTCGTCCACGGCAAAGCCATGATTCTGGCTGGAGATCAGCACACGGCCGCTGTCGATATCGAGCACCGGATGATTCGCGCCGTGATGGCCGAATTTCATCTTCACGGTCCTGGCATCACTCGCAAGACCAAGCAGCTGATGGCCGAGGCAGATGCCGAACACCGGAATGTCGGTTTCGAGAAACCGTCTGATGGCCTCAATGGCATACGTGCATGGCTCAGGATCGCCCGGACCGTTGGAAAGAAAAATGCCGTCGGGATTCATCGCCAGCACCTGCTCGGCAGGGGTCTGGGCCGGCACGACGGTCACGCGGCATCCGTGATCTGCAAGCAATCTCAGAATGTTGCGCTTGATACCGAAGTCATAGGCCACCACGTGAATGCGCTGGCCGGGTCGTTGCTTCGGACCCTGCTCCAGACCCCAGTTGGTGCCTTCGTTCCACTGATAGACACGCTTGGTCGATACGACCTTGGCGAGATCCATGCCCTTCAGACCGGGGAATTTGCGAGCTGCGTGCACGGCCGCCGTAGCGTCGGCTTTCTCGCCCGTCATGATGCACCCCGCCTGGGCACCCTTTTCACGCAGGATTCGCGTCAGCTTGCGGGTGTCGATGTCGGCGATGGCGACGACTTTGCCGCGCTGGAGGAAACTTTCGAGCGGCTCGGAAGCACGCCAGTTGGCATACGTGGCGGGCAGATCGCGGATGATCAGGCCGGCCGCATAGATGCCGGGAGCCTCGAGATCTTCGGGATTGGCGCCGGTATTGCCAATGTGGGGATACGTCAGCGTAACGATCTGTCTGCAATACGAGGGGTCGGTGAGAATTTCCTGATATCCGGTCATGGCGGTGTTGAACACCACCTCTCCCGTCGTATTGCCTTTCGCGCCGATGGATCGGCCGTGAAAAACTGTACCGTCTTCGAGTGCTAGTACAGCGGCCACTCTATCGCTTTGGGTCACTTCAGGCCTCCGTTTCAGGCGCGCGTGCGAACAGCGGGAGAAGCTTTTGCCGCTCCCGCTGCACAAGAAAATCGACGCGTGCTGAAGGCGGCAGTTTACGCGAGTGACCGGGTCGTGGGAAGAAAAAAAGCTGTCGCAGTCGATCGACAACGTCGATCGCGGCAGGAATGAACCCTCTGCTCGCGTACGCCATTCGCCCTCATGGCCACACGCAGGAGTGCGTGTCGCTTGCGGGAGATGGTGATCAGCGAGCCTCGTTCAAGCCCAGCACGTCCTGCATGGAATACAGGCCCGGCTTGCGCCCCACGACCCACCTGGCCGCCTCGAGCGCTCCGCGCGCGAATGCCATTCGATCGCTCGCTCGATGTGTGAGTTCGATGCGTTCGCCAATGCCTGCGAAGGTGACCGTGTGATCGCCGACTACATCACCGCCGCGGAACACTGAAAAGCCGATCGCGCCGCGGCGACGCGCGCCGGTATTGCCATGTCGAGCAACATCGGACATCGCATCGAGATCGACCTTGCGGCCCGCAGCTGCCGCGTTGCCGAGCCCCAGCGCCGTGCCCGAGGGCGCATCCTTCTTGTTGCGATGATGAGCTTCGTGGATTTCGATGTCGTAGTCCTCGCCCAGTGCCGCGGCTGCGAGCTCTGTCAGCTTCATCAGCAGGTTCACACCGAGACTCATGTTGGGTGCGCTGACAACGGCAATCTTGCGACCAGCCTCATCGATGAGCTGTCGCGTCGCAGCATCGACGCCCGTCGTACCGATCACCAGGGGACACCCGGCGGCGACACACGCGGCTACGTTGGCGGCGGTTGCATCCGGCAATGTGAAATCTATAACGGCGCTGGCATTGCGAATGGCCTGCGCAGCGTCGGACGTAACGAGGACATTGCGCGAGGTGCCGCCCACGCACGCGGACGCGTCCTGCCCCAACCAGCGACTGTGTGGCGATGCACTCGCACCACTGAGAACGGCGCCGGGAATTTCATCGAGCGCGGCAACAAGTGCCCGACCCATACGGCCGCTGATTCCGAGAATGGCCACGCGCAGATCGTTGGCAGGCATGCGATGTTGCTCAGCTGCGGATGGTGTCAAAGAACCGCTTCACGCCATCCAGCCATGTTCTTTCACGCGGGCTGTGATTGCGCGAGCTGCCGCGCATGGTGGCATCGAACTGTCGGAGCAGTTCCCGCTGTTCCTCGGTGAGATTGACTGGCGTCTCGACAACTATCCTGCAAAACAGATCGCCGGTGGCACCGCCACGTACCGGCTTGACGCCTTTTTCGCGCAGGCGAAACACGCGTCCGGACTGTGTCTCGGCGGGTATCTTCAGATCGACATTGCCGTCGAGCGTCGGAACCTCGACCGTACCGCCCAGCGCTGCGGTCACGAAACTGATCGGCACTTCGCACGACAGATGACTGCCATCGCGCTCAAAAATGGGATGCTCGCGAACCCGGATCTCGACATAGAGATCGCCCGCCGGACCGCCGTTGCGACCAGCCTCACCTTCGCCCGACAGCCGGATGCGATCGCCATTGTCGACGCCCGCCGGCACCTTGACCGAGAGCGTCTTGTTGCGGCGAACGCGTCCCTGACCCAGACAGGAATCGCAGGGCTGGCTGATGATCTGACCGCGCCCTTTGCATCGCGGACATGGCTGCTGCACGGCAAAGAAGCCTTGCTGCATGCGAACCTGACCGGCCCCGTTACACGTATCGCACGTAACCGTCTTCGATCCTGGTGACGCACCGCTGCCATTGCACGTCTCGCATTCGCCAAGCGTCGCAAACTCCACGCTGGCTTCGTGACCGAACACTGCCTGTTCCAGATCCAGCTCCAGGTCGTAGCGCAGGTCGGCGCCGCGAAACACCTGCTGTCGGCCGCCACGGCGACCGCCACCGAAGATGTCGCCGAACACGTCGCCGAAAATATCGCTGAAGGCATCCGCCGCACTGAAACCGCCACCGCCGCCGCGCGCCAGACCCTCGTGGCCGTGCTGATCGTAGATTGCCCGCCGCTGCGGATCCGTCAGCACCTCGTAGGCCTCCTTGCACTCCTTGAATTTCTCTTCCGCCTCGTGATCGTCCGGGTTGCGATCCGGGTGATATTTCATGGCCAGGCGTCGATACGCCTTCTTCAGCTCGACCTCGGTCGCCGTGCGTGTGACTTCGAGGACGGTGTAGTAATCGCGCTTGGACATCAGAAAATCACGTTGACGGTTGGCGGTTCGCGGTCGACGGCCGGAGTTGAACCATCGTCGTCGGACCGACCCGATTCTTCATGGTTGTAATCACCCAGCGAAAAACCCTCTCCGGCGATACCGGAGAGGGTTGGTGCATTCTGACCGCCGACGGCCAACGGTCAACTGCCTTTAGTTGCCGGTCTTCTTGTCCTTGACCTCTTCGAACTCCGCATCGAGCACATCGTCCTGCTTTGCGCTCGGGCCTGCGCCGGCCTCGGGCGCTTCACCTGCGCCGCCCGCATTCGACTGCGCATAGGCCTGCTGTGCCAGAGCACCAGCCGCTTCGGCCAGCGCCGCAGCCTTCTTGTCGATGATGTCCTTGTCGTCGCCGTCGATGGCCTTCTTGAGGTCGGACATGGCGGACTCGATCTTCGCGCGATCGGCACCCTGCACCTTGTCGCCCAGATCCTTGAGCGACTTGTCGGTCTGATGGACCAGCGCATCGGCCTTGTTGCGCGACTCGACCAGCTCGCGGAAGCGCTTGTCTTCCTCGGCATGCGATTCGGCATCGGCCACCATCCGCTTGATGTCATCTTCCGACAGACCGCTGGAGGCCTTGATGACGATCTTCTGTTCCTTGCCCGTGGCCTTGTCCTTTGCCGACACGTTCAGAATGCCGTTGGCATCGATGTCGAACGTGACTTCGATCTGCGGCATGCCGCGCGGGGCCGGCGGGATGCCCTCGAGATTGAACTGGCCGAGGGACTTGTTGTCCGCCGCGCGCTGACGCTCGCCCTGGAGTACGTGAATGGTCACGGCACCCTGATTGTCATCGGCGGTCGAGAAGGTCTGATTCGCCTTGGTGGGAATCGTCGTGTTCTTCTCGATCAGCTTGGTCATGACGCCGCCGAGAGTTTCGATACCCAGCGACAGCGGGGTCACGTCGAGCAGCAGCACGTCCTTCACTTCGCCGGACAGAACGCCGCCCTGAATCGCTGCACCGACCGCCACAGCCTCGTCGGGGTTCACGTCCTTGCGCGGTTCCTTGCCGAAGAAGTCCTTCACAGCCTTCTGTACCAGCGGCATGCGAGTCTGACCGCCGACCAGAATGACCTCGGAAATATCGCTGAGCGACAGTCCGGCGTCCTTCACCGCAGTCCGGCACGGGCCGATGGTGCGCTGAACCAGCGCCTCCACCAGCGATTCGAGCTTGGCACGGGTCAGCTTGATGTTGAGGTGCTTCGGACCTGAGGCATCGGCCGTGATGTACGGCAGGTTCACTTCCGTCTGCTGGCTGGAGGACAGCTCGATCTTCGCCTTTTCCGCAGCTTCCTTCAGACGCTGCAAGGCGAGCGGATCGCGCCGCACGTCAACACCGCTTTCCTTTTTGAACTCTTCGCCAAGGTAATCGATGATGATCTTGTCGAAATCCTCACCGCCCAGGAACGTATCGCCGTTGGTCGCCAGCACTTCGAACTGACGCTCGCCGTCAACGTCGGCGACCTCGATGATGGAGATGTCGAACGTACCGCCACCCAGGTCGTACACCGCAATCTTGCGATCGCCGCCCTGCTTGTCCATTCCATAGGCCAGCGCAGCCGCAGTCGGCTCATTGATGATGCGCTTGACGTTCAGGCCCGCGATGCGACCGGCGTCCTTGGTGGCCTGGCGCTGCGAGTCATTGAAATACGCCGGCACGGTGACGACAGCTTCGGTCACCGGCTCACCGAGGAAGTCCTCGGCGGTCTTCTTCATCTTCATGAGCACACGCGCGGACACTTCCGGCGGCGCCATCTTCTTGCCCTGTACTTCGACCCAGGCATCGCCGTTGTCGGCCTTGACGATCTTGTACGGGACCATGCCGACGTCCTTCTGCACGACGTCATCTTCGAAGCGCCGTCCGATCAGACGCTTGATGGCAAACAGGGTGTTGTGCGGATTCGTGACCGCCTGGCGCTTGGCCGACTGACCCACCAGAACTTCATCGTCCTTGGTGAATGCAACGATGGATGGTGTGGTGCGGTCGCCTTCACTGTTCTCGATCACGCGCGGCTTGCCGCCGTCCATGATCGCGACGCACGAATTGGTCGTGCCGAGGTCGATGCCGATGACTTTACCCATGGTCCCTGAACTCCTGAACAAGCTTTATGTGGATGATCGAATGCCGGAAAAGTGCAACTTAAGCGGCTACATGCGGATCGGGCACGGGGCTTTCAAGACGTCTGGCGCAAGAAAAACCCTGGCAGATTTCTTCATATCCGCGATGCCATAAATAGATTAAATTTTCAGCCGTAATCCTGTAATTTTATTACGGTTCTCTGGCCACAATGACGCGCGCAGGCCGTAACAGCCGCCCATTGAGCTGATAGCCCTTCTGCACCACTTGCAGCACCGAATTCGGCACGTGTTCGGCAGACGGCTGTGTGGCCATGGCCTCGTGCAGTTCTGGATTGAACATCTCGCCCTGGGGATCGACCTCGACCAGCCCGTTCTTTTCGAACGCCGTCCCGAGCAGCTTGAGCGTGGCCGCGCTGCCCGCACGCAGCGCCTCGATGGTGCCTGCAGCCGTCACACCGAGTTCCAGGCTGTCTTTCACGCCGATCAGGTCATTCGCAAACCGATCCACGGCGAATTTGTGTGCCTGCTCGATGTCGCGGGCGGCGCGTTTGCGCACGTTATCGAGCTCCGCCAGTGCACGCATGTACAAGTCCTTGTGCTCGAGCGCTTTCGCTTCGGCCGCCGCGAGGGCTGTCTGCAATGCCGCCACGTCGTCCACCGGCGAATCCGCGCCGTTCTGTGGAGAACTGTCGGGTTGGAACTGCTCAGCGGTCATCTCGGATCTCCAGGTGGTAGCAATAGAGCGCCCCGGCCCAAACGGCCCAGGCACAGAATTTCTGGGAATCTGCGGCTGAGAGCCGCGAATTCAAGACCGGTTCAGCGCCGAACCCAGCAGCTTCGCGGTGATATCGACGATGGGGATGACCCGTTCGTACGCCATCCGCGTCGGCCCTATCACACCCAGCACGCCGACGACTTCCTGTTCCAGCGTGTAGGGGGCGGTGACGATACTGCAATCATCGAGGATTGTGTGTCCGGATTCGCGCCCGATGAAGATCTGCACGCCATCGGCACGCAGGCTGTGATCGAGCAGATTCAGAATGTCGCGCTGCTGGGTGAACGCATCGAACAGCCGACGCAGCTTCTCGACATTGGACAGCTCAGCGAAATCCATCAGATTGGTCTCGCCCGCCATGACGTATTCCATTTTGCCGCTCGCCGGCGGCACGCTGACTGCCTGCTGCGCGAGCCGAATGGCATCCAGCATGAGTTCGTTCAGATGTTCGCGGGTCTGCTTGAGCTGGGTAACCAGGTGCTCGCGGATCGCCGAGAGCTCCCGGCCCCCGAGTTCCTGGTTCAGATAATTGGATGCCCGTCGCAACTCATCGGCCGAGTAAGGGCGTTCGAGCTGCAGGATGCGGTTCTGCACCTCCCGGCCATTGACCACCAGCACGGCCAGTACGCGATTGTCCGAAAGCGGGATGAATTCGATCTGGCTCAGCGCGGAATGGCTCTGACGCGGCAATGTCACGACCCCGGCAAGGCGCGTGACGTTGGAGAGCATGCGCGATGCGGCAGCCACCAGCGCCTTGGGATTGTCGATGTGCTCGCCCAGATGCGTCTGGATCTGGGCAATCCGGGCTTCCTCAAGCGGCTCATACTTCAAGAGGGTATCGACGAAGAACCGGTACCCCTTGTCCGTGGGAATACGACCTGCCGAGGTGTGCGGTGACGTGACGAAGCCGAGCGACTCAAGATCCGCCATGACGTTGCGGATGGTGGCTGCACTCAGTGTCAGTCCGACGTCCTTCGACAGAGTGCGCGAACCCACCGGCTGGCCGTCGCGGATGTAATGCTCCACCAGCCGCTTCAGCAGTTGCTGAGCGCGCTCATTGAGAATCTCATCACCGGTTTCCTGGTTCATCGAAGTCGTGACGCGGAGCGACCCGGCGCTGGCTCGAGAATGCCCGCTGACTTCTCAAGCCCATGTGACAGAAAGAATTTTGCTGGCTCATCCAGTCGCGGGCGAAACTAGCACGGTGCGTGCCGGTGTCAAGCCAGCGCTCCGGCGGTCGCTATTTGTTGCGCGCCAGCGCCGAACATTGCGGCCGCATGCTAAAAAGGCCGCATGTCAGCTACGCAATTCGAATCGATCGCTCTGGTCGGCAATCACCAGGATGCGCGCGTCAGCGAATCCATGGTGATTCTGGCGGCGCATCTGCATGGCCGGCAGCGTCGCGTGCTGCTGGGCTCTGACACAGAGGTCGATTTCGGATCGCTCCCCGTCATTCGTCACGCCGAACAGACGCTCGGACGCGAAGTCGGATTGATTGTTGCTGTCGGCGGCGACGGCACCATGCTGCATGCTGCGCGTCTGGCCGCGCCGTACGGAGTCCCGGTATTGGGTGTCAATCGCGGTCGGCTCGGCTTTCTGGCGGACATTACGCCGGCAGACATCCGTGAACGCATCGACGAAATACTCGATGGCCGCTACGTCAAGGATACGCGAGCCATGCTGCACGCCCGGCTGCACCGGCCAGGTGAACCGGAGCGAACCTGCCAGGCCTTGAATGACGTCGTGGTCCAGAAATGGCAGACCGGCCGCATGCTGGATTTCGAAACCTGGATCGACGATCGCTACGTCAACAACCATGGTGGCGACGGCCTGGTCATCGCAACGGCGACGGGCTCCACGGCGTACGCCCTGTCCTGCGGTGGCCCCATTCTCTATCCGGAACTCGATGCGGTGGTGCTGGCCCCGATCTGTCCGCATACCTTGTCAGATCGACCGATTGTCGTGCGCAGTTCTTCGACCATCGAAGTGCGGCTGGTTGAGCGTCCCGACGCCAATGCCCAGGTCATCTGCGACGGCGTATCGCTTGGTGAGCTTGCAGGTCGGGACCGGCTCTTCGTGACGCGCGCTCCTGTTTCCGTAACGCTCCTGCATCCGCGCGACCACGATTACTACCGCATCCTGCGTTCGAAGCTGCGATGGGGTCGCGGCGACCGCATGCTGCCCGGCACCACCGATCTGTGAACTGCCCTTCCCCGTCCAAGCGGAACCTTCGCTGCGCACTGACGCCGCCACAGCCATGCTGACCCACATTCAGATCCGCGATTTCGCCATCATCGATGCCGTCGAACTGGAACTCGGTGCAGGCCTGACCGTGCTGACCGGCGAAACCGGTGCGGGCAAGTCCATTCTGGTCGATGCCTTGCTGCTCGCAGCGGGCGGACGCGCGGGCGCCGAAGTGCTGCGCCATGGCGCCGAACGTGCTGAGGTCTCTGCCACGTTCTCCATTGAAAACAATCAAGGCGCCATCGACTGGTTGCGAGAGCAGGCCATCGATCATGAGGGCGAATGCGTCCTGCGCCGCGTCGTCGGGAGCGACGGCCGATCGAGGGCGTACGTCAACGGCCAGTCGATCGCCATTCAGTCGTTGCGCCAGCTTGGCGAAACGCTTGTGGATGTGCACGGCCAGATGGAATACCAGTCGCTCATGCGCCGCTCGGCTCAGCGCGAACTGCTGGATCGTAACGGCGGCCATGATGCACTGGTCCAGACTGTAAGCGCCCGCTGGAAGACGCTCTCGGCGCTGCGTGAGGATCGGGATCGTGCTCTCGCCTCGGTTCAGGATCGGGACGCGCGCCTGGAATTGCTGCGCTACCACCTCAGTGAACTGGGGGCCCTCGATCTCAAGCCCGGAGAACTTCAGGAGCTGAATGCCGAACGTGTACGACTGTCGCAGCGCGGTCGCCTCGCTGAAGGAGCAAGAACGATCGTGCAGTTGCTGCGTGAAGCCGAAGACAGCAGCGCCGAGCACACTGTGTCACGGGCGCTGAGCGTTGCCCGTACGCTCGCCGAACTCGATGCCCGATGTGCGCCCATTGCCCGACTGATCGACGAGTCGCTGATTGCACTGCGCGATGGCGTCGAATCCATCGAGCGTTATGAATCCACCCTGGATGCGGACCCGGATCGACAGGAGTGGGTGGAACAACGCCTGGCGGCAATCGAAGCGCTGGCACGCAAACATCGCGTCGACAGCGATGCGTTGCTGACCACTCAAACCGAGCTGAGGGAAGAACTTGCTCGTCTTGAAGCACTGGAAGCATCGCTCGACGACATCGAGACCAGACTTGCAACAGCGGAGAAGGACTTCCGCGGAGCCTGCGCGAAGTTGACTGCGGCCCGCGTGGCCGCGGCCCGGGAGTTGAGCGAACGTGTCAGTGCGCTCATGCAGACACTCGGCATGCCAGGCGGGAAATTCCTCGTCAGCGTGTCGCCGCTTGCTGCTGATGCTGCCGGTGCCAGCGGCGCCGATGACATTGAATTTCAGGTGAGTGCCAATCCCGGCCAGCCACCTCGCTCATTGGCGAAGGTCGCGTCGGGCGGTGAACTGTCGCGTATCAGCCTGGCCATCCAGGTTGCCGCGGCACAGTCAGAGACCCTGCCCTGCATGGTCTTCGACGAGGTGGATTCAGGCGTTGGCGGCGGTGTCGCAGAAATCGTGGGGCGTCAGCTTCATGCGCTGGGAGAACGAACGCAGGTACTCTGTGTGACTCATCTGCCCCAGGTCGCCAGCCAGGCGCATGCGCATGTCAGAGTCGCCAAGCTGACTGACGGCAAGACCACGCGCACGGCATTGCATCCGTTGACGCAGGACGAACGTGTCGAGGAAATCGCCCGGATGCTGGGCGGTGTGAGCATTACCGACAAGGCGCGTGAGCACGCCGCGGAGATGTTGCGCGGCCCCGGTCCGCGCCGCAAAACGACCCGTCGCTGACGATCTCAGGCGCGGCCGCGATGGTCGCGCGCGGGACAGTCCGGGCGATTGCAGTACCCGTAGAGGATCATGGCGTGATCCTTGAGCTCGTAGCCGAGCTTCTTCGCAATGGTGTGCTGGCGTTCTTCGATGCCCGCATCCATGAACTCTTCGACCCGGCCGCACCCCAGACAGACGATGTGATCGTGATGGTCGCCCTCGTTGAGTTCGAAGACCGCTGTGGTGCCTTCGAAATGGTGACGAGTAACGAGGCCGGCCGCTTCGAACTGGGTAAGCACCCGATAGACGGTCGCGAGCCCGATATCTTCGTGCGACTCCAGCAGATGCTTGTAGATATCTTCCGCGCTCATATGCCGCGGCGTTCCGGTGCCCAGGATTTCCAGAATCTTGATTCGTGGCAGCGTGACCTTGAGTCCGGCCCGGCGCAGATCGTTGGTTTCCACTTCATCCGTCCTCTTGCTGTTGGACTGTCGCGGCCATCCGTCAGGGCGACTCCTGGTCGGATGCAAGCTGGGCACCGACGAATCGATGGCGGCAATACCCGGCACTTTTCAGTATGATGACGGTCGCATTATCACGCAGCTTCCCGACCTGCTCCACCCCGCGATGATTTCCATGACGCCGAATTCCTTCAGTCTGCTGCGCCGCGCCTGTCTCGCGATGACGTTGCTCGTTGCTCTGCTGGCATCCTCCGGCTGCGTGTACCGACTCACGATCCTTCAGGGCAATTTCCTCGAGCCCAAGGACCTCGACCGGGTCGCCGTGGGCATGACGCGCGTGCAGGTCCGTGCGCTGCTCGGGACACCCATGGTGGCAGATCCCTTCCAGAGCTCACGTTGGGACTACGTCTACTACTACAAGCTGGGCAAGACAGGCCGTACCGGAGAGCGTCAGTTCACCGTGTATTTCGATGCCGACGACAAGGTCGCTCGCATCGACCGCACTGATGAAAAGACACCGCAGCCCATCGATCACCCGGTCGAGCGTCAGATCGCAGGTTAGCGTTTACGTCCGTTCGCCGCGGCCTGGCGGCGACTCTGTTTCGGGTCGACGAGCAAGGGTCGCAGGATTTCCACACGATCGCCATCTCTGAGTGGCTCATTCAGGGCGACCAGCCTGCCGAACACCGCGCACTGAAGCTCAGACGCGCGCCTTGGTTCGAACCGGTCAAGCAGGCCGGACTTCTCAGCGGCTTCGCCGACCGTGGTGCTCGCAGGCACCCGCAGTTCCATCTGGACTTGCTGCTCCGCCAGTGCGTACACCACGCGTACGCGTATGGAATCAGCCGACACGGCCGCCGTACACCGATCTGGCGCGGCCGACGAAAGCGTCGACCAGCTGCTCACAGCTTTTTTCGAAAGACCTGGACAACATCAATGACAGCATCGGATTGGCAAATTCGAACCGTATGGTGAGTCCGATCCGCGTGCCCTTCTCACCGATCGCATCGAACGTCCAGCGGCCCTCGAGCAATTTGAAGGGGCCATCCACGAGCTTCAGATCCATTGCGTGCGGCGCGTGCAGGACGTTGCGGGTGGTGAACCTCTCACGCAGCCCCGCGCGCTCCATCTCGAGCTGACCAACCACCTCCGAATCGCTCCGTGTGATGAGCCTGGCGGCGGACACCCACGGCACGAACTCGGGGTATCGCTCGATGTCCTCCACCAGGGCAAACATCTGGGCCGGCGTGTAAGGAACCAGAGCATTGCGTTCGACCTGGCGCATGGCGAAATGGAAGTGGAGGACGGAAGGTGATGCTACTTTGTTGACGCGCACGCGCACCAGTTTCGTCACGGTGCCGCGATACCGCTACAATCCGCGCCCCCATGAACGCAAAGCAAGGCAAGAAGCTCAAGACCGACGACAATCCGCTGATTGCCGACAACCGCCGTGCGCGTCACGAATATTTCATCGAAGAGACCTATGAGGCCGGCCTGTCCCTGATGGGATGGGAGGTGAAGAGCCTGCGTGCCGGACGCGCCCAGATCAAGGAAGCCTACGTATTCATCAAGGATGGCGAAGCTTTTCTTTTCGGCGCTCATGTATCGGCGCTGCCAACCGCGTCCACGCACGTCATTCCGGACCCGATTCGCACGCGGAAACTTCTGCTGAATCGCTCCGAACTCAATCGCCTCATCGGTGCTGTCGAACGCCGCGGTTACACCCTGGTGCCGCTCGAGCTGTACTGGAAGAACGGGCGTGCCAAATTGAAAATCGGTCTTGCCAAAGGCAAGAAGGAACACGACAAGCGCGACACCTCCCGCGAACGTGACTGGCAGCGCGAGAAATCGCGTCTGATGAAGCATTCGAAGCGTTGAGGATTGAGTGACGGGCGACGGGCGACGGGCGACGGGCGACGGGCGACGGGCGACGGGCGAACAGCATCCCCGCAGCCGACTCACGGTTTCAAAAAATTGGCAATCGATTGCTCGGTCACGCGCCTGCGACCGCAAAGGAAAGTCGCCTCTTGTCCTTTCACTTCGCTGCGTGGAAGAGTCGGGACGGGCAGGAAAAGCGCGAGACAGGCTGAATTGGCGTGCGACTTCCACGGACGAGGAAGGTCGGCTTGGTGGCGCAGCCAGCAGCCGCGACACCAGCGTACGTTTGCCACCGTGATTCACCATCCTCGGCGGTCCTGATTAGCCGTCATCGCAGGCAGACGCAAAGGCCAGCGACCGCATCCTGTCGTTCACTGCTTGATTCGAGCGGCCTTGTCATTCTGCTCTTTGCCCCTACACTACCCCTGCTTCTTGGGGGCGACCGGCTTCGACGTGGGTGGCGAAACTCCAGGTGCATGCGGAGTTGTAGGTAACTCCTTAAACTGCTTACAAACTTATAGTTGCAAACGACGACAACTACGCTCTGGCGGCTTAATCCCGCCTAACCCTCGCCTGGCATGTGCTTGTGCATCCAGAATCGGGGGACGCGCTCACAAGCTCGCGGATCCGGTGTGCTCCAGGCCGGTTCGCTAAAACGCGCTGAAGCTGGCTGTGCGTCTTCCCTGCCCTTCGGGTAGCGACCAGCGAGATACAAAGAATGGGCTAAGCATGTAGATCTTGTAGCGTAGTGCTTACGGACGCGGGTTCGATTCCCGCCGCCTCCACCATTTCATCAAAGCGCCGCGGACTGCCACGTGGCGCTTTTTGCTGTTCGCAATAAAGTGGGACCCCCAGCGCTACGCCTCGCGAGCAATGTTTGCCCGTGCAATTTGCATCGCCTTAACTCAGCTCTGGCCGCAGATTCTCCAGCCGAAGTCTCAGCACCTGCGAAGAAGCATCGCTACTGCGCGCTCGGACGATCTCGCGATGTTCACCGGTCAGACGTCATCGGTTACAGGCGTCTTGTCTTCCTGAGACGCAACAACGGGGCTGCGGCACGGGACACTGCGGCGTCGATTCCTGCAACGTCGTGTTCTGATGGGACTGCGCAGCGCGGTGCGTGATGAGCAGACCTTCCGTGGCCTGTGTCTGGACATGGATCCCTCCTTGTTCCTTTACTGAAACATCCCCTTGGTCCTGCCCTGCCGCAGTACCCCGACCACGATGCCTTCAATGGTCAGCGATTGCTCCT
>DASTRD010000068.1:0-3749 GCA_035761425.1 Povalibacter sp. | reverse complement strand
CAGCCGTTCCTGCCGACCCGGGTCGCCAATTCCAGCGCCACGCCGGAGAGATTCTGCCGCAGTCCGAACTTGCGCGAGCTGTCAGCGAGATCCAGCTCGATGTCGTAGAGGAGCTCTCCGGTGGCAAACGCCAGCGTGCTGCGACGGCGCTGTTGCGACCAGTACCCGCGATGCGCGGCTATTGCAGACCAGCTGCCGCCTTCTGCGTACATGCCGCCGACGGCCGCAATCGAATGGCGTGAGTTGTCCTGGGTTTCGTCTGCGCCGTACAGATACCCCGCGCCGAGCACGAGTCCTACCCCGAGGAGCTCGTTGCGAAACGGAACCGGCGCCACCACCCAGTTGCCGGATTTGCCTGCTGACTGCCCGGGTCGATCCAGCTCGTCGATCAACTGCATGCCGCCTGTGGGACTGGCCGGCGCAGTCGGGCTCGATGAAGGAGCGAATACGACGCCGCCGGGGGCGGGTGCCTGTGCGCTCGAAGTGGTTTCCTCGGCGTTCACCATGCCGGGGGCGATCGCTGCTGCGATCGCTGCCAGAACAAGTGATCCTGCTGACGGCTTCAGAGCGATCAGCCGGTGGTATAGCCGCGGCCCTGCATGCACGTGCCCAACGCCTTCTTGAAAGTTTCGCGTTGCTCGTTCTGCGCGGCCTGCGCCTGATCCTGCGATTGCTGTTCCTGCGCCCGTCGCGCTTCGCGCTTCTGACGTCCGCCCGCCACCACGCCGACGGCTGCGCCCACTCTGGCACCTTCGTCGGCGTCATTGTTGGCCACTTCGCCGACCAGCGCGCCGGCCGCGGCACCGCGCGCCGCAGACCGCACCCGTTGACCTCCGGCGGGGTTGGGTTCCTCTGCTGCTGTCGCGACGGGTGCGGGCGATTGCGGATCGATGCCGGTCTGCGACTTTGACCAGTTGTAGCATTCCTGCTCATCGACGCTCTGCTGGCCCGGGGTCTGCCCTTTGGCCGGGTACACGACAAGGCCCAGTGATTTTGCAATCGATGGGACGCTCGCAGATGTGCTCGGCGTTGTTGCGGTTACCGGGTTGGCAGGGGCCTGAGCCCGCGCCTGGGAGAGCAGTGCGGCACTGCCGAGCAGCATCGCACCGATCGCACGCATTGCAGAGGGGCGTCGCATCATCGGGCCTTCGGCTCCAGGGTCACTGCCAGCGCTTCGACGTAGGTGAGTTCCACTTCGTCGCCGTGTTTCAGCTTGCTGATGAATTGCCGGGCAGCAGGATCGACAACATCGACGGTGCGGATCATGCCCGAGGGTCCGGCGAACGTGACGGAATGGGCATGCGGATCGACGCTTTCGATGACGACGGTCGTTCTGACCTTGTTGGCAATGGCGCCGCCGGGCTGACCGCCCTCGGGCAGGCGCGCCGTGCCGGTCGTTGCATCCACGATGCCGACCGTATTGCTTTCACCTTTTTTCTTGAACTCGGCCGCAAGACCCGTGTAGTAGGTCGCCACGACTTCGTCACCGACCTTGATGCGATCGAAATTGCGCACCTCGGGGGAGACCTGAATGGTCGTGCGCTCGTTGTCCTTGCTCAGCTCGACCGTGCGCGTTGCCGGATCGATGGCGACGACCGTCGCCGAGACGGTGTGTTGCTTCTCGACCGTCACCGGCTCCGGGTCTGCTGCAAAAGTCTGGCAGGTCAGTGCAACGCAGCTGCACAGAGCGAGTATGCCGATCGCTGATGTCAATTTGGTCACGACAGGTCTCCGCGTACGGGTAACGCGAAGATGGTGCGGCGGGTGACAGTCAAGCGCAGTACGTAACGGGGGCAGCACAGAGGGAAGCATTCCGTGCACTCTCCGCGTAGCGCCAGGAGCGTGCGAACCCTTCATGATGAAGGCATGCGCACACTAATCATCGTCCTGCTTGCATGCTGCGGAACCACACTCGCCAACGCGGAGGAGCGCGACCCGCTGTCCTCGAGATTCGTCGTCCAGACAGGCTGGTTCCTGATGTCCACCGACATGCGTGTGCGAGTGGATGGCGAAACGACCGACACCACCGGTTCCGATGTGAACTTTGACGATACGTTCGGTATCGGAGACTTCGACCGATTCCGTGTCGATGCATCCTGGCGTATCGCGCCGCGCCATATTCTGCGGGCCATGTATTTCCAGAACAATCGGCACGCTTCCAGGACCCTGAACCGCGACGTTGAATTCCAGGATGAAACCTACCCGGTCGGTGTGACCGTCAATGCGAACTCGGAAGCCACCATTGCGCAGCTGTCGTATGAGTACGCATTCCTGAAACGCGACAACTACGAACTCGCCGGCGGAATCGGCCTGCACTACGTTGATCTGGGGCTGGCACTGGATGCGACCGTGACCGCGGGGCAGGGCTCGGCGACGCGCGAGCTGCACGGCAACGCAACCACACAGGCGCCGTTACCTGTGCTGGGCCTTCGCGGGCTCTGGCGGCTGCCGCACAACTTCTACGTTTCCGCGGATGTGCAGTATTTCTATCTCGACATGGACCCGTACAAGGGCAGCCTGATCGATCTGAAAGCCTCGCTGGTCTGGCAGTTCACCGACCATGTCGGCCTGGGTGTCGCGTACAACGACTTCGGCTTCCGCTTCGATATCGACGATCGGGGTGACTTCGACGGCCGCCTGAGGTGGGACTACGGCGGTGCCATCCTGTTCGCGAACTTCATGTTCTGACGCGATTCGGCCCGATGGTCAGGCAGGATTCTCCAGCGGATCGTGCGGGTCATTGATCCTTCAGCGATGGCGGTGCTGCCTGGAGCGGCGGCGCCATTTCCCTGTCCGCCTCTCATCACATATATATATGTGTTGCCGGTGATGGCGTGCCGGTGCCGATTCCCCGGTTCTCAGCCTCAGCCAGCGGGCGGCATGCGCCGCGGCCATCGTGTCGGCTGCATCGACAACGAGCTGAGAGCCTGACCCGCCAGAAATCGGCGGCCAGCACCTGGGGCTGTGTTGGATCGAGGCGCCGTGCCAGATCAGCAGGTTGCCTGGAGCTTGCGAGGCTGGATGTCTCATATATATGTGTGGCTCTGGTGATCCTGTCTCCCCGGTGATCCGGGTACTTCCGGGAGTCACAGCGGGCTGACGGCTGATGTGCCCATTCGCAGCGCTCACGCGGCCAGTGCGGTCAGCCCCGCACCGCCGGTTCGGGGAACCATTGATCCTTCGGTACAACCTTCGGTTCTGGCGGATCGCCTTCGTACGCGGGCGTCATGATCTGTACGCCGTACTCGTTGAATACGTCGAGGATATTCCGATGCAGCACTGCGTACCGCTCGTGCAGGCCGGCTGCCGAATCGACGCAGACGTTCAGTTCGTAGACCACCGCAAAGTCGCCGAGCGATTTCTCCAGCACGAACGGCGGCGGTTCGTTCAGCAGCGCACTGGTGCGACGCGCCGCCAGCAGCAGCATGGCCTCAACCTGACGCCATGGGGTTTCGTAACCGATCGATACGGTCGTGTGCAGCATCAGGCCGCGGGTCTTCGCCAGCTTGCTGTAGTTCACCACGTGGCTTTGCAGTACCACCGAGTTGGGCACGATGACTTCCTCATTCTTCGGCGTGCGCAGATGCGTGACCATCAGGCGAACTTCGGTCACCTCACCGGTGAACTCACCGACGCTGATGCGATCGCCGACGCGGAATGCACGTCGATAGGTGACGGTGTATCCCGCGATGAGGCTTGCCATGGCGGAGGAGGCGCCGAGCGACAGCATGAGTCCTGCAAAAATCGAC
>DASTRD010000067.1:0-5662 GCA_035761425.1 Povalibacter sp. | reverse complement strand
CCAGATCTATTCCATGACCAAGCCGGTGACCGGTGCAGCGCTCATGACGCTCTACGACGCCGGCAAATTTCAGCTCGATGAACCCGTATCGAAATACCTGCCTGAGTTCGCGAACGTGCGTGTCTACGGTGGCAAGGACGTCAACGGGAATGCGATCCTGCAGGCGCCGCATCGCGCCATCACCATTCGCGATCTGATGCGGCACACCTCGGGCATGTGGGGCAGTGCAGACACCGGGCCCATTGCCGAGATGTACAAGAAGGCCGACCCCGACAATTTCGACAACACGCTCGCCGAGGAAGTGCGGCGACTCGCCACGATCCCGTTGCTGTATCAGCCCGGCACGCGCTGGTTGTACTCGCCGACGCCCGAAGTGCAGGCGCGCCTGGTCGAAGTGCTGTCCGGCGAGCCGTTCGATCAGTATCTGCAAAAGCACCTGTTCGGACCGCTCAGGATGAAGGACACGCGTCATGGCGTGGCCGATCGCAAACGTCTTGCGGCGCTGTACACGCGCACGGACGACGGTGTGATGACGCGGACGCCGGATGAGGAGGCTTTCAAACTCGTCGGCAAGGACTGGCCTTTGAAGCCGGGCAGCTGGGGCCTGACCTCGACGCTCGATGACTACATGCGCTTCGCGCGCATGCTGCTCAACGGCGGCGAACTCGACGGTGTGCGCATCCTCAAGCCTTCTACCGTGCGGTTGATGTCGAGCGACGCGATGCCGGACGAAGTCACCGACATTTCATGGTTGCCGAGCAAGGGCCGCGTGGGATTCGGCGTCGACCTTGCAGTGCGGATCGCGCGCCCCGCGAATCCAGCAGAAGCGTCCGGTGAAGTCGGCGAATACTTCTGGGACGGTTACGCCAACACGCTGTTCTGGGTCGATCCGATCAACCGGATAGCTGCGGTGCTTTCACGCAGTACACACCGTTCGGTCGTGTGCCGCTGCACAAGGCCTTTCGCGATGCGGTGTATCGCGACGACTCTTCCGCTGCCGCGCCGGTGGAGTGAGGTCACGGCGCGAAGGAAGGCCGTAAAGCAACGGCTCGCGGCCGATGCTGCTCGCGTTCGATACCGTTGCTGATGCAGGACGTATTGACGCCGGGCCGGTGCGCGTGGAACACCTCGCGCCGTCGCTCAGAAGGTGTCGGCATCATCGTGTACAGCGAAGCTATCGACACCACCGAGCCTGACCCCGTAGCCCGAGTGACACCTGACAGCGAACGCGTGATAAATGAAGTGCCAGGTCAAACGGCGGACGCGCGCCGCTGATTGCAAGCGTCATGTGTCATAGATGAAGAAGGTACTCTTCATTTGTAGCCGGAACCGACTTCGCAGTCCGACGGCCGAGATGGTGTTTTCGGATCGTCCAGGGTTTGAAGTCGCATCTGCCGGCCTCAATCCGGAAGCTGAAACGCCGGTCTCACCTGAGCTGATTGAATGGAGCGATGTCATCTCCGTGATGGAGAGGGCGCATCGGAACAAGCTTTCGAAGAAGTTCGGGACCCATCTCAGATCGAAACGAGTCATCTGCCTGGGCATTCCAGACGAGTTCGAATTCATGGATCCGGCTCTGGTCAAGTTGCTTGAGGCCAAGGTCGGTCCATTCTTTCGTGGCAATTGAAGGGGTATTGGTACTTCTTCCAGCAGACGCCGCTGTGCGTCGCGGCGTGGCGCAGCCGTGAGTGGCAGCAAACCGTTCGAGGCAATATGAGAGCTGACAGGTTGTTCAGGAGCCGAGTTGACATGAAATCTCTCCTGCTTGCGGGAATTCTTGGGCTCATGCCTCTGTGTTGTCCGGCGCAGAAGGTTGCCTTGACCTTTGACGATCTGCCGGTGAACGGATCCTTGCCGGTCGGCATGTCCGAAGTCGATCTGGTGAAGCGCGTGCTGCCGATCCTGAAAGCGGCGAAGGCACCGCCAAGCTACGGCTTCGTCAATGCGCGCAAGCTCGAAGGCAATCGGCCTGGCGCGGAGGCACTGCGGCTCTGGGTCGAGGGTGGCCAGCGGGTCGGCAGCCATACGTACTCGCACATGGATCTGACGACGAACTCCGTCGAGGATTTCGAGCGCGATGTATTGCTCAACGAACCTGCCTTGCTGCTGCTGACACGCGACGATTCCTGGCGCTGGTTGCGTTTTCCCTATCTGCATGAGGGTGACACGCTCGAGAAGCGTCATGCCGTTCGGACCCTTCTGCACGAGCGCGGTTACACGATTGCGCAGACCACGCTCGATTATGAGGACTACATGTGGAACAGCGCCTACGCGCGCTGCCTCGACAAGCATGATGCGCAATCGATCGCGTGGCTGCGATCGAGCTATCTCGCGACTGCCGATGCATGGCTGGACATGAATCGGGCGATGTCGCGGCAACTGTACGGCCGTGACATCAGTCATGTGCTGTTGCTGCACCTCGGAGCCTTCAGTCCGGAGATCCTGCCGCCGCTCCTTGAAATGCTGCAACAGAAGGGCTTCACGCTCGTGACGCTCGAGGAGGCGCAGCGCGATCCCGTGTATCAGGACGATCCGGATTTCGCGGCACCGAATACCGGCACGCTGCTGGAGCAGCACTTCGACGCGAAGCACCTGCAATATCCCGCGGTGACGGCGAAGCCCCGCAAGCAGGTGATGGAGATCTGTCAGTAGCCGGAATGTGACTGCGGATTCGGAATACCAAAAAGGACTGAGAAAAGAGAATGTGGCTGGGCTGTGGCGTTTGATTCGGCGGTGGATTGTTGGATCTTCTTGGTGGGTTCGACTTGAGTCGAACGTAAGCGAAGCGCGCCTGCGGCGTAACGTCCGGCTGAAGCCGGACCCACGGAAGAGTGTCGAGTGAATCGGCCGGAGCCTTTCGGGTAAATCTCTTTCGGGAATGTTTCGCGATCTTTTCCAGTTCCTTTTTATGGTACTCCCCTCTGGATCTGGATCACTCCGCCGCTTCGTCCTGCGGCTGCTCAACGCGATAACCCGCGGCACTCAGGATCGACAGCACACCGCCGCCTTTCATCAACAGATACACCGGCAGGGCCGCGAACGTACTGCGATTGCGGCGCAGAGCGCCTTCGAACACTGCGGCCAGGCGCGTGTCTTCCTGCGCAATGATGTGATCCACCTCCGCCGCGCTCAGGAACGGCCAGCTCCGTGCGAAGGCGGCGGCATAGGATTCGTCGCTGGGCGCGAGGCGCCGCAGCTCGGTCAGATCGCCGTCGGCCCAGGCATTGGCGCGTTTGCCGGACATGGCCAGTTCGGTATCGAGCTTGTCCATGGTCTCCATCAGAAACAGCACACCGGCGCGACGTGCCTCGCGGCGGTTGAGCTTGATGCTGGTATCGGGCTGAACGGTGAAGGCCTGGGACCGCACCGGCACGTTGTACAGCCGTGCGAGACCATGGATGGTGTTCCAGATCTCATCGGTCGAGGTGAGACCGGCGTGTTGGTAGGCGCCAGACTGCAGATACAGCGCGGCCGCTGTCGGCAGCATCTTTTCGGTCGGCACGTGCGGATCGATGTATTTGTCACGCATCGTTGCCCACCGCGCGTACTGCTTGCGTGACAGCGCCCGCTTCAGCGGCTCCGGTTTGGGCAGTTCCAGATCCGCAACGCTCAGCGACACCGAGTAAGCGCCGAGCACTTCATCCGCGCCGGCGATGACACGTTCGACTTCTGCGGAGCGCCAGCGCATGTTCTGCGGTACCGGCGTCTGCGTGCCCAGGATCCACACCGTGTGGTCGCCATTGGTGATGCGCCACAGGCGTGGACCGGGCCGTTCGGCAACCACCGTCACTTCGGCGCCTGGCGGTGGCACGACGTTCTGGCCGAGCGCGCAGCATGACCCTGCGAGCATCGCGACGGCTGCGAGCGTACGCACGCGGATCATGCTGGCGTTCGGCCGATCAGAAGGATGTCACCGTGCTGGGATCGCGCGACGGTGGTGGGGCGCGATCGGTCGACGCCCGTGGCCCGAGCAACTCGGTCAGATGCGGCTTCAGGGCATCGGCCCAGATCTGATAGCCCTGCGGTGCCAGATGCAGCAGATCGGGATTTGTCATGCCGGGATACAGCTTGCCGTTGCGGTCGGCGAGCTTGTCGTTGATACCGATGTAGCGAACGGTTCTGCCGTCGGCGAATTTCGCAATGTTGGCGTTGATGGCTTCGATGGTGGGCATCACTGCAATGTTGTCATTGCGCGGCGTGATGCCGGTGACGAGGATGGTTGCGTTCGGTGCCTTCTGCCGGCACAGGTCGATGATGGCCTTGATGCCGCGGGAGATGTCCGCAATGCGCGCGTGATCGTCATCCACGGGCGTGACACGTCCCACATTGTTGGTGCCGGCGAGCAGCACGATGACTTTCGGGTTCACGCCGTCCAGCTCGCCATGCTCCAGGCGCCACAGGATGTTCTGGGTCTTGTCGGCGCCCCAGCCGAAGTCCGCGGCATTCCAGCCGCTGAAATTCTGGTTCCAGTTTTCGAGCAGCGCCTGGTAGTTCGGATCCGATGTACCCCAGCGGCGCGTGATGGAATCGCCGAGGAAATACAGATCGATCTGGCCCTGGGTTTTCTTCTTCAGCAGGGATTCGTGCGCCAGATGCGAGATTTCGTCGAGCCGGCGGCTCGGCTTGTCCGCAGGTTCGGAGACGTCGCCGCCAGCTGCCAGATCGCGCAGCCATTCCGTCGAGCGGCGCGTGTACGGCGCCATCTGTTCCGCAGTCGCCAGATGATTGTGCGGTGATTCGATCATGGGCGCGGCTTCCTTGTAGCCCTTGATCTGATTGAAGGCGGTGAAGATGCCGACGGGCGGCGAGGTCGTGTCGATGAATCCCATCGATACCAGCGCGGGCACCTTGATGTTCATCGCGCAGTTCACCGTATCGAAGTACGGGGCGGTTGCCATGATCTGCGCATTGTCCGAAGGCCAGAACGGATAGCCGGACGCACGGCCATGCAGCGGCCCATTGGCGTCGGCCCCGGACGGTACATGCACGATCATGCCCGTGACTTTCGGATTCAGGCCGGTCACGCAGAAACTTTGCTGACCGCCCATGCTGGTGCCGCTTGCAATGAGCGTGCTGCCATTCCAGTCCGGCCGGCTCGCCAGATATTCAACGGCGCGATAGTCGGCGAGATACATGTACATGAAGTAGTTCTTGTCGCGGTTCTCGCGCTCGATGGTGTTGTACTCCTTCAGCTCCTTCGGCAGCGCTTCGTAATACTCCTTCGGCTGATCGGGCAGTACATCGTGCGGCTCGATGTTCACCACCAGCCAGCCTTCCGCGGCGCGATCCGTGACCCATTCACGCTGCAGCGGATACGGCGGGCTGGCCCACTGAAACAATGCCAGGCCCGGAAATTTTCCGGGGTGGCTGGGCTTTGCGACCTGACCGTAGATGTGGCGACCGTCGATGTGATCCATCTTCAGGATGTAGTAGTCGACATCGGGGCGGCCACTGTCCTTTTTCACCAGGACTGGATTGGGAGGCACCTGCTGCAGCAGTGCGATCTTCTCGGCCCAGAACTGATCGAAGTCGGCAGGCCGAGGGACGGAAGGTTGCAGCTGGGTCGGCGCGATTGCTGCGCCGTAAGCCATGGGCTTCGCGTCTTTCGCGGACCCGGTTACTTCCAGGTACAGCATTGCCGGCTCCTTGAGCGCGACCTCGA
>DASTRD010000066.1:0-3105 GCA_035761425.1 Povalibacter sp. | reverse complement strand
GCCCAACCGCCGTTGCGTGGGTTCAGGGCGACGTGGTGCCGTCGGCCTGATGACTTGCCAGGTCCGCCGAGGGCGCCGCCCGTCCCGATACGTGTACCAGCAGACCGATCATGCCCATGGCCCAGACGATCACGGGGCTCGAAGGCAGATCGGTAACGACGGATAGCGCGAGTCCGACGACGTAACTGCCGAAGGCCAATCCGTAACCGATGGCGAGCTGGCGCGATTTGGCGTGACGACAGGTGGCCACTGCGGGCACGATCAGGCTGGTGAACACGAGATAGACGCCAACCAGCTGCACCGACGCGGTCACGACCATCGCAAACAGAACATAGAAGCCGATGCGGCCGATCCGATCGCGCCACTTGAACCATATGACCGCGAAGATGGCTGTGAGAACAGCTGTACGGATCAATTGATCGTTCGATGCCCACAGAATCTGGCCGGCAAGCAGATCCTTCAGGTTCTCGCCGCCGTGCGGATCGTTCGCCAGCAGCAGGATCTGCGCAGTCGAGGCGAGGACGAACAGGATGCCGATCAGCGCTTCCTGCACTTCGGGGCGCTTCTTCTCGGTCCATGTCAGCAGCAATGCGCCGGCGAGTGCCGCCACGCCCGCTGCTGCCTGCGCGCCCCAGCCTTCCACGGGCAGTCCGACGCCGTTGGCGGCAATCACGCCGAGCCCCGCCACCTGCGCGATGGCGAGATCGATGAACACGATGCCGCGCGACAGCACCTGCTGGCCCAGCGGTACATGCGAGATCACTACGAGCAGGCCGGCCACCAGCGCCGGCCACAGGATGCTCAGGTCCGTGGTGAAAAGGTTCATTGGTTTGCTGCCATCAGTTTGTTGATCGTGTCGTCGAACAGGCCGAACAAATCTTTCGCCTGCGGGTCGCCGCCCACCGAGAAGGGCAGGGTCACAACCGGCACATGCACGCGGCCCGACAACCACTTCGCCGCTTTCGCATCGTTGTAGCCGTTGACCAGGATCGCCCTGGGCGGCGTCGCAGTGAGCTTGCTCACCAGCTCGCCGAGATAGCCGGCCGTGGGTGGCACGCCGGGCCTGGGTTCGATGGCGGCGACTTCGTCGAGTCCGAGCCACTTGCACAGGTACACCTGGTCACGATGCATGACGACAATCTTCATGCCTCTGAGCGACGCGGCCTGAGCTTCCCAGCGTTGGATTGCCGCCTGCCAGCGCGCACCGAATTCCTTGCCGCGCGCGGCGTAGTACGACGCATTCGGCGGATCGAGTTGCGACAGGCGTTCGGTAAGCGCACTGGCAACGATGGCAATGTTGTGTGGGTCAAGCTGGATGTGCGGATTTCCTTGCGGATGGATGTCGCCCATGGAGCGATCCAGTCGTGTCGGCACTTCGAGTCGCGCTACGAGCGGCGCAGCTTCGAAGTAGCCGGGGCTGCCGGGTTGAATGCGACTGTTGCCTGATTCCCGGATCAACACCGGAAGCCAGCCGATCTCCAGTTCCGCGCCGGTTGCAATGATCAGGTCCGCGGTGCGCGCTCGCGCGACGAGACTCGGCTTCGCGTCCACGCGGTGCACGTCCTGCAGCGCGGTCGTGGCCGTGTAGACGTTGATCTTGTCACCGCCGAGTTCGGCCGCGAGCGCGCCCCAGTCGCTCGTGGTGGCCAGAACTTTCAGCGCCGCATCTGCCGGCAGCGCCGCCGTGAATACCAGCAGCATGACGATGCCGCGTATGAAATAACCCATGGGATTCTCCTCCAATTGTTCTGGCTGCAGCCGCAGCGGTATGAGCCGTTGTGACGGTGCGCCATCCGCTGTCCGCGTCTTCTTCAATACTTGTGTGCACCGTGCGCTCCGATGCCGTACAGGTACTGCAGCCGGAAGATGCGATCGATGGCACCTGCCGCGCGTGCGTCGTCCCAGTCGTATTGCGCGCGGATGCGCGTGAATTCGCTCGGATTCCAGTCGAGCATCAGCGAAACCCGATCGGGATCGATGCCACGCAATGCAGGGAAGGCGTCCGTTGGCAACAGTCCGGTGCTCACCAGAGCGATGCTGGTGTTGCCGGTATCGAGCGAGTCGTAACGCAGACCCACGCGCCAGCGCGGCATGAACTGGAACACGCTCTGCACGTACCAGCCCGACTGCTCGCTGCTGAATGCATCGCTCAGATTCAGTCCGGCAGTGTCGAAGGCGAGCTGACCGTCTTCCTTGCGGCGCATGTACTCACCCTGGAGCTTCAGCTGCTGGCGCGTCGCGTTGCCATTCGGTGCCCACTTGAGCACCGCATCGGCCATCCAGGTCTGCGACTTGCCGGTGAAGGCATTCGTCACCGGCATGCCGAATGCGTCGGTGTCTTCGTAACCGCGGTCTTCAGCTTTGAGATCGACCCACGAAGCACCGGCGCGCCAGCTCGTGGAATTGCCGATGTCGCCGCCGACGTGGGCGAAGAACGTGGCGCCGTTCATGCCGTTGCGACTCAGGCGCGTGCCGGGGAAGTCCTCGCCATTGCCGGCTTCGGCGCCGAGTTCGACGAACGTATCTGCGGGCGCAATCCATTTGAGCTGCAGACCGTTCTGTCTGTACTGACCGCCGAAGAACGCCTGATAGACCAGCGGCTGATCGGCGAAGTCCCACGCATGGGCATGGACTTCGTTGAGATAGCCGAAGCCGGAGAAGAAGCGTCCGCCCTTCAGGGTGAATCCATCCGGCAGCGACGTTGTGCGGAAGAACGCTTCTTCGATCTCGACTTCGTTTTCCGGTGTGAGCGCCGCAGTCAGGTTGGCGTAGAACCACGGATCGACGTTGGCGCTCAGGGTGATCTCTGATTCGCCGAGATTGAAGCTGCGCTCGCCCGGCCCGACTTCGCCGGCGCCCGGCAAGGTCCCGCCGATATGCCAATCATGGGGATCGCGCGAGGTGTCGGTGTAACCGCCGCCCAGAATGACGGAGATCGCGGGATTGAAAGCCGAAGCTGCACGCGCCGCTTCCTGAGCGGAGGGTGGCATCACCGTCGGTGCTGCCACGGGCCCGGATTCCAGTTGGGCGATGCGCGCCTCGAGCGCGCTGACTCGCTGAGCGTAGTCGTTCTTCAATGCCTGCAATTCGGCGCGCAGGCTGGCA
>DASTRD010000065.1:0-34356 GCA_035761425.1 Povalibacter sp. | reverse complement strand
CGCTCGGCGCCCGGATGGAGCGCCGCGTCCACGAGTGCCTGCCTCAGCATGAACTCGTTTAGCTCGTGCTCGTCCTTGAGATAGCGCTCTTCCTTGCCCAGCTTCGCCCTGTACAGCGGCGGCTGCGCGATGTAGATGTAGCCGCGCTCGATCAGCTCCGGCATCTGCCGGAAGAAGAAGGTCAGGAGCAGCGTGCGGATGTGGGAGCCGTCCACGTCAGCGTCGGTCATGACGATGATACGGTGATAGCGCAGCTTGTCCGGATTGAAGTCGTCGGTGCCGATGCCGCAGCCGAGTGCGGTAATGAGCGTTCCAACCTCCGCGGACGACAGCATCTTGTCGAAGCGCGCCTTTTCGACGTTCAGGATCTTGCCCTTCAACGGCAGGATGGCCTGAGTACGACGATCGCGGCCCTGCTTGGCGGATCCGCCTGCCGAATCACCCTCGACCAGGAAGATCTCAGACAGCGCCGGGTCCTTCTCCTGGCAGTCCGCCAGTTTGCCCGGCAAGCCCGCCAGATCGAGCGCACCTTTGCGCCGGGTCATCTCACGCGCCTTGCGGGCCGCCTCGCGAGCGCGGGCAGCCTCAACGATCTTCGAGGCAATGGCCTTCGCCTGCGCCGGGTGCTCCAGCAGGAATTCTTCCAGCTTCGCCCCTACCGTCGATTCGACGATGCCCTTGATCTCCGACGACACCAGCTTGTCCTTGGTCTGGGACGAGAACTTGGGATCCGGCATCTTCACCGAAAGGATGGCCGTCAAACCTTCACGAGCGTCATCGCCGGTCGTGGCGGTCTTGTCCTTGGCGGAATATTGCTCTTCGACGTAATGGTTGAGCGTCCGCGTCAACGCGCTACGAAAGCCGGCCAGATGCGTACCGCCATCCTTCTGCGGGATGTTGTTCGTGTAGCAGTACATGCTCTCCTGGTAAGAGTCGTTCCATTGCAGGCCGAGTTCTACGGTGACCAGATCCTGCTGGGTGCGAAACCAGATGATGGACTCGTGGATGGGCGTCTGATTCCGATTCAGGTACTTCACGAACTCACTGATGCCGCCGGCGTACTCGAACACCTCGCGCTTCTCGTCGCGCTCATCGATCAGCTCGATGCGAACACCGGAGTTGAGGAAGGACAGCTCGCGCAGACGCTTTGCCAGAATGTCGTAGTCGAACTCGATATTGGTAAAGATCTGGGCGCTGGGCTTGAAGCGAATAATGGTGCCGCGGCGATCAGTAGTACCGGTTTGGGCCAGCGGAGCCTGCGGATCACCCAGCCGATACTCCTGGTTGTAGAGTTTGCCGCTGTGGTGAATGGTGAGCAGCAGGTACTCGGACAGAGCATTTACGACGGAGACGCCGACTCCGTGAAGGCCGCCCGAAACCTTGTAGGACGAGCTGTCGAATTTCCCACCGGCATGCAGCACGGTCATGATCACTTCGGCGGCGGAGCGACCCTCCTCCGGATGGATATCCACAGGAATTCCACGGCCGTCATCGGCCACTGTGACCGACTGATCCGCGTGGATGGTGACCGTAATCGAGGAGCAGTGACCGGCCAGTGCTTCGTCGATGGAATTGTCCACCACCTCGAAAACCATGTGGTGAAGACCCGTACCGTCGTCGGTGTCACCGATGTACATGCCCGGCCGTTTACGTACGGCATCGAGGCCTTTCAATACCTTGATTTTGCTTGAATCGTAGACGTCGGAATCTGTCATGGTGCGGCCCGAAACTGGCGGTGCAGGATCATAACATGAGGGCAAACTTGCCTTGTTCCACGTGGAACCTTCGATGCACGTTCATCCCTTCCAGCCCCGCCTCGCTCACGGATGTCACTATCAGTTGGGCACGCACATCTGCGATGGCTCGCAGAAGTTTCCCCAAATTATCCACATCCAGCTCGGCCGCCGGATCGTCCAGCAACAAGCAGGTCGGCACGGTGGCCGTGACAGCACGCAGCTCCACTTGGGCGAGCACAAAGGCGCAGGCCAGCATTTTTTGCTGGCCACGGGAAACACGATCACGCGCCGGGGTACCGCCCACCAGGAAGGCCAGATCAGCGCGGTGAGGTCCGACAGTCGTGACACGCAACTGGTGATCACGCGGTCGGTGGGCTGCCAACGCGTCGCCCAAGGACTGGTCCCTGGCCCAGCCACGCCGGTATTCGAGAGTCACGTCCTCCCCCAACAGTTCGGATCCCAAGCGCTCGAAGTGCGGACGCAGGAGCCTGATGTAATCCCCCCTTGCGCGATCAACCAGTTCGCCAGGGTCAGTCATTTCGCGTTCCCACGCTGATAGAACGTCGACGGGATGCGACTGCTTCAGTAAGGCATTTCGTTGGGAAAGGGCGCGTTGATAGCGGCGCCATTGAGTCAAGAACGCGTGTTCCACGTGGAACACGCCCCAATCCAGCAGGCGACGCCGGCGAGCTGATCCCTCCTCCACGAGGCGATGGACACCCGGATCAATGAGCTGGATCGGGAGGATTTCTGCGATATCGGAAATGCTGGAGACGTCATGGCCCGCCAGACGCATGCGAGTGCGGCCCGCGGTGAATTCGGTTCCGGCCACCAGCACCCCGCGAGCCGTCTCGAGCTCCGCAACGATGCGGAAAAAGTCATCGCCGTTGCGGACCAGCTTGTCCCGCACATTGGTCCGTAAGGAGCGTCCATGGCTCAGGAAATAAATGGCCTCCAGCAGACTCGTCTTGCCGGAGGCGTTACGCCCGAGAATTCCTGTACCTTGAGGATCGAACTCCAGCCGCGCTGACTGGATGCAGCGGAAGTTCTCGATTGCTACCGAGGACAACACACGTTGGCGGTCAGAGCCGCATCGGCATCACCACATACTTCGCTGAAGGTACTGTGGGAGCAGTGAGTAGACAGCTGTTATTTGCGTCTGTAAGCCCGAGCTGAATCTCACCAGCGTCCACGGCTGCAAGTGCATCGAGCAAGTAATTGACGTTGAAGCCGATCTCAACCTCCTCGCCACCGTAGCTGACTTCCAGTTCCTCTTCAGCCTCCTCCTGCTCGGGGTTGTGAGACTGCAGCACGAGTGAGCTGGCTTTCACAGCCAGGCGGATGCCCCGGTACTTCTCATTCGAGAGAATGGCTGCACGCTGGAGCGCCGCGCGCAAAATGTCGCGGTCGATTTTGACCTGCTTGGGCGGATTGGCCGGGATAACGCGTCCGTACTCCGGGAAACGACCGTCAATCAGCTTCGAAGTGAAGCGAATATCGCCGATCTGGACACGAACATGGTTGGTGCCGATGGCCAAATCGACACTTCCGTCTCCACCCAGCAAGCGCTGCAGCTCAAGCACACCTTTGCGAGGAATGATTACCTGCTGAGCGCTACTCGCTGCAGCTTCCAGCTCTGTCTCGCAATAAGCTAGACGATGACCGTCGGTCGCAACCGTTCGCAGCGTTTTCTCGGCAATTTCCAGCAACATCCCGTTCAGGTAGTAGCGGACGTCCTGCTGGGCCATTGAAAAATGGGTCTTGTCCAGCAGGCGCTTCAGGGCTGACTGCGAGACGGTCAGGGTTTGCTGAGCGCGGATGTCTTCAACAGTCGGGAAGTCGCTGGCAGGCAGGGTGGCGAGAGTGAAGCGGCTCTTTCCTGAACGGACTGTGGCTCGTTCTCCCTCCACGCTGATCGTCACTGTCGCGCCTTCCGGCAGCGCCTTGACGATGTCCAGCAATTTGCGTCCCGGTAGTGTGATCTCCCCGGCCTGCTGAAGCGTGACCTTGGCGCGGGCTACGAGCTCCACTTCCAGGTCGGTAGCCGTCAGCGCTACCTCATCCGCTCGTCCTGCGATCAGGACATTGGCCAGAATCGGCATGGTCTGGCGTCGCTCCACGACACCGATCACCGCCTGCAAAGGAGCGAGAAACACTTCGCGTGCAGCACTGAACTTCATCGCTTCACCCGTTCTTCAATTATTTAATGACTTAGATATCTAAGAATCTTATGACTGTTATTGAGTGTGCCACCGCGTGTGGACAAGTGTCTCTTCGTTTTTGAAATCATCGACTTGGCAAGATAACACTTGGTCAGAAAAGCACACTGTCTAACTGTCCCAAAGCTGTTGAGTAGGTGTGGATTAAATTGATCCGCACCTGACCCACACGTTTTCCACAGTCAGCCCGCCAGGGTTCTCAACAGGTTTTGATAGTCCTCGTTGATGCGCGTATTCGTCTCGCGCAGATCCTTGATGACGCGACAGGCATGCATGACCGTGGTGTGGTCTCGGCCGCCGAACGCATCGCCGATTTCCGGCAGGCTGTGACTGGTGAGCTCCTTGGCGAGCGCCATGGCCATCTGCCTCGGGCGCGCAATCGAACGGCTGCGGCGTTTTGAAAGCAGGTCGGCCATGCGGATCTTGTAGTACTCAGCGACGGTCTTCTGGATGTTCTCGATGGTCACGAGCCGATCCTGCAACGCCAGCAGATCGCGCAGCGCTTCCTTGGCGAATTCCATGGTGATTGCGCGGCCGGTGAAGTGCGCGTTCGCAACCACCCGGCGCAATGCCCCTTCCAGTTCGCGCACGTTGGAACGAATGCGTTTGGCGATGAAAAACGCTACTTCCTCCGGCAAATCCACGTGACTGACCGCTGCCTTGCTCATCAGAATCGCGACGCAGGTTTCCAGCTCCGGCGGCTCAATGGCCACCGTCAGACCCCATCCGAAACGCGATTTGAGGCGTTCTTCGAGGCCATCCACTTCTTTCGGATAACGATCGCAGGTGAGGATGATCTGCTGCTGACCCTCAAACAACGCGTTGAACGTGTGAAAGAACTCTTCCTGCGAACGATCCTTGTTGGCGAAGAACTGGATGTCGTCGATCAGCAGCGCATCCAGGGACCGATAAGCGGCCTTGAAATCGTTGATGGTGTTGTGCTGCAGCGCCTTCACCATGTCGCTGACGAAGCGCTCCGAGTGCACGTACGCCACCCGCGCCCGGTCGCTGCGGCCGCGAATCGCATTGCCTACTGCGTGCATCAGGTGAGTCTTGCCCAGACCGACGCCGCCGTAGATGAACAGCGGGTTGTAGGCGCGGCCAGGGTTTTCAGCGACCTGGTGAGCGGCCGCTCGTGCCAGCTGATTGCTCTTGCCTTCGACGAAATTGGCAAAGGTGAAATCGGGATTCAGCCGGCTGCCAAGCACGGCGGGCGGTTCTTTCGCAAAGCTACGGCTCGGAGCTGCGACGGGCGCCGCTGGGGAATTGGCGGCCGCGCGAGACCCGACTTCGACCACGATCGACAGGCCGGGCTCCGTCGAAACGGCGTCAACCAGCTCGGAAATACGCTGGGCCACGTTTTCGTTGACCCAATCCACCACGAAACGATTCGGTGCCAGCAGCCGCAGCACGCGGCCGTCTTCCACAGCCTGCAGCGGCCGGATCCAGGTATTGAACTGCTGCTCTGGCAATTCGGCTTCCAGTTGCCGCAGACAGCGATGCCACAACGAACCCTGCACGGTGTCGCCCCCGCCAGAATTGCCGCCGAAGGGAAGCCTGGCTCGAAAAACAAACGGATCTATGTGTTCTGCGCCAGTCGACAAGCGGGGGCGCGAGAGGGAGCCGAGTATACCCGCCGTGTCCGGGTTATCCACAGGCGCGCATGAAGATCGCCCCATGAAATCAGCGCTCTCGTGCTTGACACTCCCATGGACGCTGCGTACCCTTGCCGGCCTTCTTTTTGACCCACCATGTGCTTGTTTTAGCGCGAATTTCGCGCCACGGGATTGAGCATGAAGCGCACTTATAACCCCAGCAAGATTCATCGTGCCCGTACTCACGGCTTCCGTGCGCGCATGGCTACTCGTTCCGGCCGGCTGGTGATTTCCCGCCGTCGTGCCAAGGGCCGCAAGCGACTGACGGTGTGACGTTTAACGCAAACGTCCGTTAACGCTGTTCCCGTACTTGCCAACACCCGCCCGGCCGTTCACACCGGCGCAACGTCTCCACAACAAATCGGACTTCGATCGCGTCTATGCAGATGCGCGTCGTTACACCGATGCCCTGTTTGCAGTTTTCGTCCGTCCCAATGGCGGACCCGTGGCAAGGCTCGGTCTTTCGGTGGCCTCGCGAATCATTGGCAATGCGGTGCGACGCAATCGCATCAAGCGTCTGGTCAGGGAATCCTTCCGGCTTCATCAACATGAATTGCCCGCCGTGGATATCGTAGTGAATGCGCGTGCCGGCGCGCGCAACGCCGACAATCCCACCATCGCGCGCAGCCTCGAAAAGCAATGGCGCGCCGTGAGCAAGTCATGCGCGGCCTCCTGAAAATCTCGATCCGCGGTTACCGTTATCTGATCAGCCCGATGCTCGGGCCCAACTGCCGTTTCTATCCCAGCTGTTCCTGCTACGCCGAAGAAGCCATCGACGTGCACGGTGCGCTCAAGGGCAGCTATCTGGCAGCGCGCCGGATCCTGCGTTGTCATCCCTGGCACGCTGGCGGATTCGATCCTGTGCCGCCGCTACTGAAACCGTCCGATTCACATGGTCAGGATGCGCAGCGTCCGATCGATCCGCACTAGTCCGGAAAAAACACGCCCTCCCATGGAAAACCGAAGAATCTTCATCTGGGCTGCCCTCGGCTTGGTGCTGTGGCTGAACTACATCACGTGGCAGCGCGACTATGCGCCGCCACCGGCACCTGCCTCCTCGTCGGCTACCGCTCCCGCGGACAAACCCACTCCCGCCTCGGAAGCGCTGCCGGAACTGCCTTCTTCTGCAAATACTCCCGCCGCACCTGCGAGCACAGCTCCGGCAGCAGGCAGTGAAGAAGCTTCGGCCGCGGCGTCCGCAGCGGCGCCCGGGATTCGCGTTGTCACCGACGTGCTCGATCTCGAAATCAGCACGCGCGGCGGCGAACTGGATCGCGCGGATCTGCTCAAGTATCCCAAGGTCAAGAATGAGCCTGACCATCCCGTACGACTGTTCGATACGCAGGGACCGCTCTACGTGATGCGCTCCGGCCTGCGCGCCGCTGACGACAAGCCCGAGCCGACGCATCAGGCCATGTTCACGGCAGCTGCAAGCGAATATCGCTTGCAGCCGGGCCAGAGCGAACTGGAAGTGCCGCTTACCTGGAGCGAAGGTGGCATCACGGTCACGAAGACGTACATCTTCAAGCCAGGCAGCTATCGCATCGATCTGAAATACGACGTCAGCAACCAGTCGGATAGTGACTGGAAAGGCGCGTCGTACGTGCAGCTGGTGCGCCACTACGAACATGTGAAGCGCTCGTATTTCAACGTTGAAACCTATGCGTATCGCGGACCGGCAATTTACGACGGCAAGGGCTATCGTCGTCTCAACGTCGAGGACGCCGACGAGCGCAACTACAGGAACAGCATCACCGGTGGCTGGATCGCAGCACTGCAGCATCACTTCGTTGCTGCCGCTGTGCCGCCGGTCAATCAGAATTACGACTATCAGCTCAGCGTCGATGCGAACAACGACTTCATCCTGACTTACCGCAGTCCGTTGTTCGATGTACCGGCCGGTTCGACCAAGACCGTTACCGAAACACTGTTCGTCGGACCCAAGCTGCAGAAGCAACTCGAGGCGACCGGTCCCGAACTGCAGCGCACCGCCGATTACGGCAAGCTGACCATCATCGCGCAGCCGTTGTTCTGGCTGCTGGAGAAGGTGCATTCATTCGTCGGCAACTGGGGCCTCGCGATCATTCTGGTCACTTTCCTCATCAAGCTCGCCTTCTACAAACTGACGGCATCGAGCGGCCGTTCGATGGCGAAAATGCGCGCCGTCGCGCCGCGCATCAAGGCCATCCAGGAGCGGTACAAGGATGACCGCGAACAACTCGGTCGGCAGATGATGGAGATCTACAAGCGCGAGAAGATCAATCCGCTCGCCGGCTGCCTGCCCATCCTGATCCAGATTCCGTTCTTCCTGTCGTTCTACTGGGTGCTGCTGGAAAGCGTCGAAATGCGCCAGGCGCCATTCTTCGGCTGGATCACGGATCTGTCGGTGCGCGATCCATATTTCATTCTTCCCATCCTGATGGGCGCCGCCATGTTCGGCCAGTTCAAGCTGCAGCCGATGCCGAGCACCGATCCCATGCAGGCGAAGATCTTTGCCTTCATGCCGGTGATCATGTCAGTGACCATGGCCTGGTTCCCATCGGGCCTGGTGCTGTACTGGCTGACCAATACGCTGTTGTCGATCGCGCAGCAATGGCGCATCAACAAGCTGGTGGCCGCGGAAGACAAGAAGAAGGACTGACGTCAGATTTCACACAGAGATCACAGAGACATGAAAAATCTTCGTGCTGAACCTCTGTGATCTCCGAGAGTCTTTGTGAACTTCCGCTCGAGTCTCAGTTCTTCTTCCTGAACAGCGATTTCAGTCCATCCGACAACTGGCGTGCTGCATCGTCCACGGATGCCACGCTGCCGCCTGCCGTGACGTCGGCAAAGCTCAACGAGTATTCGCGTACCTCGCGAATCTGCTGACTGGGCAGGATCTCGAGCTGCTGGATCGCCAGATCCGGCGCAAACACCGTTCCGATTGCCGTCTTGCCGATGTAGCGGCTGTACTGAAGGACGGCGCTGCGCGCCTCGCCCGGATTCAGCACGAATTGCGGGTCGGCCTTGCCACGCGAGACTTGCCCGATACCCTGCACGTTGCTGGCGGAGCGCCAGTCCACGGCGTAACGATTGCCGTAGTTGTCGACCATCACGCCCGAGTTCGCCACGTAACCCAGGATCAGTTGCTGGTCGCTGACGTTGCGCAGCTTCAGGCCGATGCGGACCAGATGCTGGTTGCGCACCGTGCTGGTGGTGATCTGCGATATCTCCGCGACGAAGGGACCGGCGCTGCGACAACGATTGTTGCCCGCGCAAGGATCGCTGCCACCTGCGATGGCGCCGCTCGCAGAGCTGGCCGGTGTCGATGCTGCGGCCGGTGCGGGCGGTGTACCACCGAGCTTGTCCGTGAGTTGCTGAAACTGCAGCGCGTGCTCGCGCCCGAGCTTCTGCTGACCGCCTGCGAGTGCGTCGATCTCGCGGATCGTCAGTTCCATCTGAAACACGGTGCCGACGATGCTCTGGCCCGGATACCAGTTGAACTCGAAGCGCGCATCGCCGCTCTCGCCCGGCTGCAGCGTGAATTTCGGATCGAAGGTGTTGCGCTTGATGATGCCGATGGCCCGTACCGCATTGCCGTTGCGAAAATCATCGACGCCGTAACGATTGCCCTGATCGTCGATCACCACCCCGGAGCCGCTGACGTAGGCGAGCGTCAATGGCCGATCGCTGCGGTTCTGCAGGTGCACCACGGCGCTTGCGATGCGCTGAGTGCGGCTGATGCTGGTGCGAAAATCCGTGACCGTCGCGATGAACGTGGAAGTCTGCGAACATAGCTGCGTGTTGGTGCAGGCGGCCGTCGCCGTCGACGACAAGCCGCACAATGCCAGGACCAGCAATGCGAATGCGGAGCACCGCACGGAAGATGCTTTCATGAATTTCTCCGGAACTTGAATGAGCGAACGGACAGATCAGGAGCGCGGCACTTTCACGCGCGCAAGCAGGCGGTCGCCGCGGGTCTGGCGCAGTTCGTACTCGACGACGTCAGCGACGATCGTGCCGCCACGCGGCGCGGGCTGGACGGCGCTGACATGCAGTACGGCATCGACCGTGACGCTGCGGTCATAGCCGAGCGCATCGTCGATGGTCTGCGCCTGCTCTTTCGGCACCGCCCACACCTGTGCGGTGCGTCCATTGCCGAAACGCAGCGTGACTTCCTGCTGAAACGCCTTGAAGGTGACGACCGAACTGGGTGCGAGCCCGCTGATCGTGTATTCACCGTAGGTCGGGTCGTAGTCGCTGAGCTGCGTGCTGAGCGACAAGCGGATCACTCCGACGTTGCGCACCGATGCCACGGTGGCATCCAGCTCCGCGCGCACCTGCGTGCGCAGGCCTGCCTTCCTGGGGCCCGGTGCGTAGCGCACGCGCTGATCGTCCTCGACCCACTGGTCGAGCGGCGCCTTGATGCCAGCGAGATCGAAGTACAACAACACCATGGTGCTCTCGTCCGGATTGACGAGTTCGCCGCTTCGGCCATCGAGCGTCGGATAGGCACCCGATGAAGCTGCGCTGGCTGCGACGGCAGCGGGCGATGACGTTGCGGGGCCGGAGTCGCCCGGCGCAGCCTGCGGTGCACGGGATTCCCCACACGCAGCAAGCAGCACGAGCATCGAGAATGCGAGTACGCGCATGGCGGCACCTCTAGAGATCGGGCGCCACGGCGTTCTTCGAAGCCTCTTCGACTTCGCGCGCCCGCCGTTCGTTCTCGAGCTTCTGCAGTCCCTGCTCGGTACTCGTCAGCAGGTCGTAGCCGCCGGCCTGGTCGATCACGCCGACCTGCAGGTATTCGGCCAGATCGGGGTTCTCGCGCAATCCCTGCACGTGCGCTTCGACCACGATGCCGCAATCGGGCGAAAAGTTCGTGCCGCCGTCCGGATCGGCTGTGCCCCTGCAGCGCTGATACAGCGGCGAAGTCTCGGTGATCGGTCGCTGACGCGGGTCGTAACTCCAGCTCAGCAATGCCTGACCGGATTGGTGCTGCGTATCGGTCGGCGTGCCGTACTTCCGGATCAGTGCCTGTTCGACGCTTTGCACGGTGGGATTGCGTCCTGAATCGAACCACTCCTCCCGCGCGGCGCTGATGACGCGTTCCTGGCCGGGCACACCCATCGTCGCCACGTACCATTTGGCCTGGCCCGGCTGCATGTCGCGCACGACGCGGTTGCTGCCACGTGCCATCGCGGAATCCTGCAACTCCTTCATGATCTGCTTCGAGGTTTTCTCGACCCGATCGACCGCGAAGCGGGCCGTGAATCCCTGGCGGATTTCCTGACCGTAGGTCTGGATGTTGAAGCGCCGCGACCTGTCTTCCTGCACGACCAGCAGATCGTTCGAGCACATCACCGTGTTGGAGGCCTCTTCATAGGTCATGCCGGGACGCACGCCGACGACGTCGTCGACCGGTGCACCCTTGGCCCGTGCCGGGGTGGTCATCTTCGGCGGGCACTTCACGCTGCCGCGGGCCTCCTCGGCCACCTCTTCCGCGCTCGCCGTCACCTTGCCCTCGGCCGAGGTTCTCTTCGACGTGCTTGCGCCGGCGCCACTGGCCGGACCCTCGGACTTCGATCCGCACGCCGTCAGGATGCCCGCGCCGAGAAGCGCGATCGCCACTGCTGCCGCTCGCATGAAAACACCTCGATGAAGAAGTAAGGTCAATGGGCCGGCATCGCGCAGGAGCCGGGTAGAATCGTTGCGAGCACAGTGAAGCGCGCCGGGCGCGCGGTGGCCCTCACGCCGCGCTAACCGATTTCTAACCCGGAAGAAAACAAAGACTGGACAGAGACTTATGCGACGCTTCGACGCCTGGAAGACGTGCAGATGAATACGCGCGAACCCTCCGCACCGGCTTCGCTGTATCGATTCCGCTTCGGGACGGCCGAGTTCGACGAGGTGCGGTTCGAGCTGCGCATCGACGGCGAAGCGGTGGCCGTGCAACGCAAGCCGCTCGAAATCCTGGCGTACCTGCTGGCGCATCCCGGCGAAGTGGTCACCAGGGACGAGTTGCTCGAATCGGTGTGGGATGGCCGGCCGACCGTCGACAACGTGGTGGCCAATGCCATGGCCAAGCTGCGCAGTGCGCTCGGTCCGGACAACGCCGCGCGCATCGTGACCCAGTCGCGAGTCGGCTATCGCTTCGACGGGCCCCTCGAACGCATCGCAGTCGGGCTTGCCCGGACCAGTGCCCTGGAACTTGCGCCCGGCGCACCCGTGCCGCAGCGACCGCATTTCCAGCTCGAGACCATGATCGGCCGTTCAGTCCAGAGCGAGGTCTGGCTCGCACGCCATCTCAAGACGCGCGAACGCCGCGTTTACAAGTTCAGCGCCGATGGCAGCCGGCTCGCGAGCCTGAAGCGTGAAGCGACGCTGTCGCGCTTGCTGCAGAACAACCTCGGCGAGCGGCGCGATTTCGCGCGTGTGCTGGACTGGAATTTCGAGACCCCGCCGTTCTTTCTCGAATGCGAATACGGCGGCGAGGATCTGCTCAAGTGGTCGGACGAGCCTGGCCGGCTCGAAGCGCTGTCGGTGCAGCAGCGCCTGGACTTGTTCCTGCACATCGCGGATGCCGTGGCGGCCGCGCACAGCGTGGGCGTCCTGCACAAGGATCTGAAACCGGCGAACGTGCTGATCGCTCGCGAAGAGGAGGGCTGGCGAGTGCGCCTGACCGATTTCGGCAGCAGCAAGTTGCTCGATCCGCAGCGTCTGGCCGACTACGGCATCACGGGGCTCGGTCTCACCATGACCAGCAGCGTGCTGCGCGATTCGACCAGCGGCACTCCACTGTATCTGGCGCCGGAACTGCTGGCCGGCGCCACACCGACGGCCGCGAATGACGTGTACGCGCTCGGCGTGATCCTGTTTCAGCTCGTGATCGGCGATCTGCGTCGACCGATGGTGCCGGGCTGGGAGCGCAGCATCGAGGATCCGCTGCTGCGCGAGGACATGGCACGCGCCACCGACGGCGACACGGCGCTGCGCTTGCAGAGCGTCACCGAACTCACGACTCGTCTGCGCACGCTGACTGCCCGGCACAGCGAACGCGAGCTGCATCAGCAGACCGAACTCGTGGCCCAGGCCGCTCGTCAGGCCCTGCAGCGCAGCCGCGCGCGACGGCCATGGATCATCGCCGCCATCGTCACGCTCGCCATTGGCCTGGGCGCAAGTGTCTGGCTGTATCGCGATGCCCGCGACGCTCGTGCGCAATCGGATGCCATCAACAACTTCCTGAGCTGGGACGTGCTCGCCAACACCGGCGCACTGAAGACCGACAGCGATCCGGATCCCAGCATGCGGCGCGTGCTGCGCAATGCGACCGAGACGGTGGGCGAGCGCTTCGCCGACGATCCCGCCAGCGAAGGATGGATTCGCCTCGGCATCGGTCAGGGGCTCGGCGGTCTCGGTGACTATCCGGCTGCCGAAGAACAGGAGCGACTGGCCGTGTCGCTGCTGCAACGCGCGCTGGGATCCAATCATGAACGCACGCAGGTGGCGTCCTACGCGTTCGCCATGCTGCTGCTGGAGCAGTCGCGATTTCTCGAAGCGGAAACCGTGCTCGGAGAGATCGACGGGCTGACCGATCCGAAGCTGCGCAACAGTGAAACCGCGTTCAAGTCGCTCGCGATGCGCGGCATGCTGCGCGCCGCCCGCAAGGATTGCGCCGAGGCGCTCACTGATCTGCAGGCCGCCGAAGAAATCCAGCTGCCGGATTCCGACGAGACCACGTACAACAAATTCAACGTGCGGTCATGGGTGGGCGAAACATTGAACTGTCTGGGTCGCTACACCGAAGCGGCACGCATCTATGCCGACCTGCTCCTGCAGCAGAACGATGCGGCGGTGGGCCCGGCGCTGGTGGGCTACGCACGGCTCGGCTATGCCAAGGCACTGCAGCAGATCGACGATGTCGACTACGCGGAACGTCAGATGCAGCGAGCGCTGGCGACGCTCGAATCCGGCGTGGGCGATGCCGATGCGTTTACGGTCGGACAGGCGCTCGTGGAAGCCGGCAGCTTCTACTTGAACATGGGCAAGCTCGATGAGGCGGCAAGCTATCTGCAGCGCGGGCGCGCGATGCTGCTCGAGGTGGGCGAGAACCAGGAAAAGGCGCTCAATGCGCTGGGCCTGCTAGGGGTCATCGATCATCTGAATGGCCAGCAACTCTCCGCCATCGAAAAACTGTGGGCCGCACGCGCCGGACTCAGAACCGTGTTCGGCGCCGGCAGTGCAGACTCGCAAGGCACCGCTTACTGGCTTGCCGCGGCGCTGCGCGAACTAGGTCGCAGCGAAGAAGCCGCGCGACTGGCAGCGCCGCTGCGGCCGGAAAAATTGCAGGCGTCGCTCGGCGGCACGAGCTGGCCGGCGCGGCTGAATGCCCTGCGAGCACGCCTAATGATCGATCGCGGCGAACGCGAACAGGGCGAGGCATTGCTCGCGGCCTCGATGTCGCAGCTGCAGGATGACCCGCCAGCGGCGGCGTTCATGAATTCGTCGCTGCCGGAACCCGCGTCGCACAGCGGCGTATTGTCGCAATGAACCGCGCTGCCGACTCCGACACCATTGCTGCCGTCGCAACGGCAAGCGGTCGCGGCGGTATCGGCGTGATCCGTGTTTCGGGTGCGAAAGTGCCGGAAATCGCGCGCGCCATGCTCGGCGACTTACCGCCACCGCGGCAGGCCGCATTACGGGTGTTCCGTGATGCAGCCGGTGACATGCTCGATGGCGGCATTGCCATCCATTTTCCTGCACCGGCCTCATTCACCGGCGAAGATGTCCTGGAACTGCATGGCCATGGCGGCACCGTGGTGCTCGATATGTTGCTCGCACGTGTCGTGCAACTGGGTGCGCGGCTGGCGCAGCCCGGTGAATTCAGCCGTCGCGCCTTTCTCAACGACAAGCTCGATCTCACCCAGGCCGAAGCGATTGCCGATCTGATCGACAGCGGTTCGACGCAGGCCGCCCGCGCGGCGCTGCGTTCACTGCAAGGCGAATTCTCGGCACAGGTGCATGCGTTGACCGAGGCGGTTACTGAAACGCGCATGCATGTCGAAGCGGCCATCGATTTTCCGGAAGAGGAAATCGATTTTCTCGCCGACACCGCGCTGCGAGCCCGACTGGATCACTCGCTCGAACTGTGTGCGCACATTCTCGCCAGCGCGCGACAGGGTGCATTGCTGCGCGAAGGGATGACTGTCGTGATCGCCGGCCGTCCCAATGCGGGCAAGTCCAGCCTGCTGAATCGCCTGGCAGGCTACGACGCTGCGATCGTTACCGACATTCCCGGCACCACGCGCGATGTGCTGCGAGAGCGCATCGATATCGACGGCATGCCACTGCACATCGCGGACACGGCCGGACTACGCGATGAAGCCGACGTCGTCGAATCCGAAGGCATCCGCCGCGCGCACGCCGAAATGCAACGCGCCGATCGCATTCTCTATGTGATCGACGCCACGCGCTTGCTGGATGACGATGCAGTGCGGGCGGAGACCGCGCAGCTGCCGCCGGATATTCCTGTCACCTGGGTCTTCAACAAGGTGGATGCAGCCGGCGGCGAACCCCGCCTGATGGATTCACAACCCAATCGTGTTTACCTCTCCGCGGTTACGGGTGCCGGTATCGATCTGCTGCGCGAACACCTGAAGGCCTGCATGGGATTTCAGAGCGCCGACGCGGGTGTCGCCTCCGCTCGCCGCCGCCATCTCGACGCCCTGCAGCGCGCCCACACACATATATATGAGGCCGAACGCCAGCTGACCGACCGCCGCGCCGGCGAACTGATGGCCGAAGAGCTGCGGCTCGCTCAGCACGCCCTCGCGGAAATCACGGGAGAGTTCACCTCGGACGATCTGCTGGGACGGATCTTCAGCTCGTTCTGCATCGGCAAGTAAATGTTCGGCCGACACGCTCCAGCGCCTCCAGCGGCAATCGCGGCTCTCGAGCAGATCTTCGGCGAATCCGCGCAACATGTGCGAGTCATCGAACATTCGCTGTATGCCCGGCTGCACTTCGGTGCGACCGCGACGACGCGTCGCAACCGCATCCTGCTGCGCGGCGCGGCGGCAGATTTCTGGTGCGATGCCGATCTCGTGCTGCATGAGTACTTCCATGTGCTGCGGCAGTGGCAGCCGCGGCGACTCACGATCTGGCGGTATCTGCGCGAAAGCTGGCGGCGTGGCTACTGGGACAATGCCTTTGAGATCGAGGCGCGCGCATTCGCAGCGCAGCATTGCGACCGGTTCGCGTTACTGACTGCACGGTATTACCGCGACTCACTCACAACCTCTATGCAGTGACCGCAAGACCCTGCGTTGCTCGCGCAATTCCATCGCGCCGATGAGCGCTGCGTCTTCATTTACCGAGGTTGACTCACCGTCGAAGGTGAGTAACATGCGCGCCCCCGGCCACTTGAGCCGGGCTTTTGGAGCCCACTGGTCTGCACCGCACAATCGCGAAGCGAAATTGAACAACGCGCGCTAGCTCTTGCGAGAGGGTCCGGGCCGAGCGCATTCGCTGCTCCCCGGGTCAGGTGTAAGAGCCCATTCCGGCGATGACTTAAATGGCTCCATCGAAACCCCTGGCGGGGAAACCTGCCGGGGGTTTGTCTTTTGTGGTCGCCAGTACGCGTTGCGGGCGCTGACGCGGCGATTTCCAGCAGCCTGCTAGACTTCCGCGTCGCGGTCAGAACGAAAAACCAGTCAATGCCCGCTCTGCTGCTTCTGTTTGTGTGCCTCCTGCTGGGTGTGCTCGTTGCGCGACTCGGCAATCCTCCTGCGACGTTGGCGCACGGACTCAACTGGTGGGTGTTGAACGTCGCACTGCCGGGGCTGGTGTTGCATCTGATCCCGCAACTCGGGTTCGACTGGCATCTGTGGTTTCTGGTCGCGGCCATGTGGTTCGTCTTTCTCGGCGCATGGTCGTTCTTCGCGATCATCGGAAAACTGTTGCAGTGGTCGCGGCAACGCATCGGCGCATTGACGCTCGTCTGCGGGCTGGGCAACACATCGTTCATTGGCTATCCGCTGATCGAAGCGCTGCGCGGGCGCGAAGGTCTGCAATTGGCAGCATTCGCGGATCAGGCCGGTGTCTTTCTGGCACTGGGTGTGGGTGGGACGATTCTCGCAGCGCTGTACTCCGGTCGCAGCGTGGCGCCCCTGACCGTCGTGCGGCGCGTATTTCTGTTTCCGCCATTCATATCGTTGCTCGTGGCCATCGCCGTCGGCGCATCCGGCGGCTTGCCGCCCGCCATGGACAGTGTGGCCGCGCGCATCGGCGCGACGCTTGTGCCGCTGGCGCTGTTCTCTGTCGGGCTGCAGTTCCGGTTGCAGGTCGATCGGCACAAGTTGCCCGCGATTGCCGTGGGGCTCGGCTGGAAACTTCTGCTGGCACCGGCGCTGGTATGGTTGGGCGGCATGCTCGTTGGCGCGTCAGGTCTCGTGCTGACTATCGCGGTGCTGCAGGCGGCGATGGCACCGATGATCGCGGGTGCGATTCTGGCAACCCAGAATGATCTGGAGCCTCAGCTCGCCAACACCATCCTGGGCGTGGGCATTCTCATCGCATTTGCCACGGTGCCCATCGCGAATGCGCTGCTGCCCTGAACAGGCAATTGCCGACCACACCAGGATCCCTGTGCGTGAGTCGAAGACCGCTCTGCCGCCGGAAACGACAGAGGCTCTGCACGCCCCTCCGCCCGGCCATTTCGCTGCCATCCCAGCAGGTTCTCGCGTCCGTGCGTTAACCCATTTCCGGTCGATCAGACGAGAAATTCGCTGAACCGTCGGTCGCCTGCGCACCTAGGCTGCACTCACGACGGCATGACCGTCGCGCACATCGCATCAGGAACATCGGCCAGGGAGAGACACATGATTCTTCGAAGCTTCGCAACGGCGGCGCGCCAGCGCGGTCAGGGAATGAGCGAATACATCATCATCACGGCGCTCGTGGCCGTGGCGGGCATCGGGCTGTTCGCCGCATTCGGCGACACGCTGCAGAGCCAGATGGCCAGCATGAGCATGGAGATGTCGGGCCAGTCCGGTTCGCAGGACATCCAGAACGCGCAAAGTTCCGCCAACACCGCGCAGACCCGCGCCGCGCAGGCGGACAGCCTGGCGAATTACAACCAGCAGACCAACGCCGGCAGCGGCAGCGGAGCCACGCCGTAATCAATCCAGGCTGCGCGGCCCGGCGTCGCGCAGCCATTCCGGCCAGCCTTCGGATTGACGCATGAACAGCAGAGGCATTCGTCGCAGCGAACGACGATGGCAGGGCGGGCAGATTGCCCCCGTCGCGCTGTTCGGCGTTCTCATCGCCAGTGCGGTGCTGATCCTGATGTACAGCGCCGGCCAGAAAGTGACAGAAAAGTCGCAGGTCGCGAATGCTGCCGATGCCGCCGCATACAGCGGCGCCGTGTGGACCGCACGCCATCTCAATTTCATGGCCTACACCAATCGCGCCATGATCGCGAATCACGCAGCGGTCGGGCATTTCGTGTCGTACGTGAGCTGGATCCGCTATGTCGACGACACCATCGACTTCATCGACAGGATTACCCAGTTCATTCCGTATGTCGGCCAGTACGTCGACATCGTGCAGCAGATCGCGGATCAGGTGCGCCGGGCGACCGACCAGACCGCGCAGATCACAGTGCCATCCATCGATGGCTGGAATTCCAACTTCCGCGCTGCGCAGGTGGAAGCGCAGGCTTCGCTCGCGTTGAATCATCTGAACGATCTCATGCAGCGCACGGCGCAGAGCTGGGATCCCGACATTCGCATCAACGATCACGCTGCGCTTGCAGCGATGCCAGATGCGCTGCGCAGTGCCATCGAACTCCAGCTGCTCGGACAACTCGCGAGCGTGCCGACGTTTGTCAGCCGCCATACGGCGGGCGGCGACGACGGTGCGATGCAGGAACTCATCGCGGCCAGCCTGACCGCCAACGACGACATGAAACGCTGGATCTCCGGCGAACGCGGCTGGCGCGAAAACATGATCCTGGCGCAGATCCGCAAGCAGGGCAGCACCAGTACCCGGCAGGATGCGGATGGCGCCGACTGGAAGGCCTCCGATCAGCTGCAGTTTCGTACGCGCGGCGCGTTCAGCTGGCACAACTGGCGGCGTGTCGGCACCAGGACCAGCCGGGCAAGCGCCACGGAGTTCGCATCCGATTACCAGGGTGTGCCGGCGTACTACAACCTGTCCGGGGCACCGGGCGATCGATCGCTGCGCATCGCCGTCATCGCCAGCAAGCCGCAGACCCGAGTGAACACGCGAGCTTCGTTCGGTATGACAGCGAATGCCCAGCCACTGGCGGTCGCCGCAATGGCACGTGTCGAATTTCATCGACCGGTCGGCAGCGCCTTTGCGGCGCTCGGCACGCAGCAGCACGAGTACGCGAACCTCTTCAACCCGTTCTGGGACGCAAAGCTCGTCGCCATCGATGCAGGATGGGATCGATGAGTACACCAGCGCGGCAGCTCGGTAACGCCATGGCAGAAACGCTCATCGCGTTGCTGGCGCTGGTGCCGTTTCTCATCGGCATCGCGCTGCTGGGCAAGCAGCTCGATATCAAACAGAAGACTTTCGACAGCACACGCTATGCCGTGTGGGAGCGGACCGTATGGCGCAGCGATGGCACTTCCAATCGCAAGAGCGAAGACGACATCACGCTCGAAGCGCGCGACCGCACGCTCGGCAGCCAGCTGGCGGGACTGGTCGATGTCGAAACGTTGCGCGGTGCAGGCGTGACCGAGAATGCACTGTGGCGCGATCGGCAACGCCAAAGACTGCTGGACTATCGCGACAACAGTGCACCTGTGAATCTGACGTACACGCAGAAAGAGACACCCGTGGACGTCGGCTACTGGCTGGTGCCGGGCATCGCGTACGGCAATGGCATCCTCGGCGACATTCAGCATGCGCTCAAACTGGACAGCCTGAAGCTGACCCGCCATGCCTTCGCCGGCACGACTGTGACTCTGGGCCTGCGCCCGGTACTGGGCGAGCTGGCCGACCGGCATGTATCGCTCGGCGATCGTGAGCAGGCCGGTGATTCGCGTCAGCAAATCGTGCAGACGGCCTCGGGCGCCTTGCTCAGCGATACCTGGTCCTCGCGCGATGAGGACAGCTTCCGACGGCGGGTCGACGATGTCACCGTCAATGAACTCATCGAGCAACTCGAGCTGCCCGGCAAACCCATCGGCTTGCAGGCGCTGGGGAAGGGCAGGCAATTGTTCGGCGAAGGTCAGTTTGGCTGGGATCCCGACCTGCGGCCCAAGTCGAACATGCTGCCCCACACCTATATCCGTGAGCGCTGAAGACATGCGGCAAGTCGTTCTCACGGTGGTGCTGCTCTTCACGCTGCCAGGTGCGTGGGCCGGCTCGCTCTCCCGCATCACGGCTGCCCTGCCGGATGTGCCCGCCCCACCGCAGGGCCGCGTCGAATGGATCGCACCCAGCATGCGCATGAACGGATTGCCCATGACGCTGAAGACCTTCGAGTCCGGGCTGACGTCGCCGGATGTTTTCAGCTACTACGAGCACGAAGCCGCGCGCTGGGGCCGCAATGAATTCCGCCGTATGACTACGGCCGCAACGCACGTACTCAGCATTCGTTCGGACCGCTACGTCATTACAGTCGAAGCCAGCGATACCGTCCGCGGCTGCCAGGGCACGATCACGGTCAGCGGGCTGCCGGAACGCTACAGCGTATCGATGCAGAGCCGCTTCCCGCATCCACGCACCACGCGCATTCTCAGTCGCCAGGAATATGACGATGACGGCATCGAGGCGGAACACCTGAGCCTGGCGAGCGCACGCAGTCCGGGCATCGAAGCGGACGCGTTTGCAGATGAACTGAACCGCGCCGGCTGGCAGGTAGTGCGCCACGAATCCACACAATCGCGCGGCGTGGTGATTGAGGCACAACGGGGCGCAGAACTTGCGCAACTCACACTGCAACCGGATCGCAGCGGCAGCGCAGCCACGGCGATCGTGATCGTGTGGAGGAAGTCATGAGGGCACGACAGGGCGGCTGGGGCATGACCGAGTATCTGGCGGTCCTGCTCGGGCTGATTGCAATCTGGAATGGCGCGCCGGCGGTGCTGCGCCTGATACAGCAGCACTATGCGGAATTTTCCTGGGCATTGATGATTCCGTTCTGACGATCCGGCAGACGCACCTGCCAGCAGGCGCGCATCAGGCGGCGACCTGACATGGATGTCGGGGTCGCCGCGAACATGACGAGTCGATGACGGCGAGCAGTTCCACGGAGGGAACGTATGAAGGGTGGATTGATCACGGCACTGATGGTGGCCGGCGCGCTGGGTGCTGGCGCCGCAGCGGCATACTTTGCCAACGGCTACATCGAGCGCACGGTCCGCACGCGACAAGCGGAACTCGATTCCCGTTACCAGTCGGTCCGCGTGGTCGTGGCGAATGCCGATCTGCGGCCCGGCACCTTTCTGTCGGCACAGACTGTGGCGGTGCGCGAAGTGCCGCGCAACTTCCTGCATTCCGACGCAGTCCTCGCGGACAACTGGAAGAACGTTGCGGGCCGTGTGCTTGCGTATCCCATTCGCAGCGGCGAGACAGTGCTGCTGTCGCATCTGGCACGTGACCTCGGAGCGGGCTTCTCGTCGCAGCTCAGCGAGGGCATGCGCGCATTGACCTTCCCCGTGGATGATGAGGCGTCCATTGCCGGCATGCTGGCGCCCGGCGACCGCATCGACATCCTGTTCACGACGTTGAGCAACAACGAAAACGTGACGCTGCCGTTGCTGCTGGATGTTCCCGTGATCGCGACCGGCATTCGCACTGTGACCAACGCGGCGTATCTCGATGAGAAGGGGCCCAGTCGGCAGTACAACACCGTTACGGTGTCGGTGAGTCCCGAGAATGCCGCGAAGATCACGCTCGCACAGGATGCGGGCAAGATCACCGTCGCGCTGCGCCAGCCCCAGGACAATCAGCCTATCCAGATTGCGCGCGTCACCAAGCGCACGCTGCTCAATGGCCAACCGACTCCGCGGGCATTGAAGCCGCGGCATCGCGTCGAAATCATTCTGGGTGGAGCCTGACATGCGGTTCCACGGATTCGCTTGCGGGGCACCGCACGCCCTGGCGCGGTTGCTGCTCTCCATCCTGCTGCTGATGACATTTCTATCCGTGCATGCCGCGCCGACGGACACCAGCCCCGTCAGTGTCCTGAGCCTGCCGGCAGGTCAGAGTTTGTTGATGCGTTATCCGGGCGTGCGCCGTGTGGCGGCTGGCGACGGCAACGTGATCGACGTGAAGGTGTTCGACGATACCCAGGAGATTCTGGTTCTCGGTCGCAAGGAAGGAATTACGGATCTGCGCATCTGGGGACGCGACGGCGCCAGCGAGGCGTATCTCATCAAGGTGCTCGGCATGCCGGAGCCGGCACCGGCGGTGGCTGACGTACTTCAGCCGAAATCGACCATCCTCATCAAGGCCAAGCTGATCGAAGTGAAAAAATCCGCGCTGCGCGATGTCGGCATCGACTGGGCGGATGTTGCCGCCGGTCCGGTGTTCGGCACGCTGAGCGAGTACGCCACCAATCCTTACTATCGAGTGGTGCCGGAGGGAGTGAATGGCATCGATGGGTTGCCGCTGCAACTGGGCACGTCCAACAACTACTTCGCGCTCACCACGGTGGTCGAATCGGTCATTCACATGCTGGTCAACAACGGCGATGCACGCCTGCTGGCAGAACCGACGCTTACCTGCATCGACGGCGGGCAGGCCGACTTTCTGGTCGGCGGCGAGGTGCCGATTCCGGTGCAGAATCAGGACGGTGCCCTGAACGTCATCTTCAAGGAGTTCGGCATCATCCTGAACGTCGAGCCGCGCACCAACGCATCGGGACTGATCCGTACCAAGGTGAATGTCGAAGTCAGCAGCGTCGACAAAGGCATCGAAGTGCTCGGCATTCCCGGCTTTGCCACTCGCAAGACGAATACGGAAATGAATGTGCAATCCGGCGAGGCCATGGTGATCTCCGGCCTGTTCAGCTCCGAAGATGCCAAGACCGTGGTGAAGGTGCCGGGGCTGGGCAGCATTCCGGTGCTGGGCGAACTGTTCAAGTCGCGTCAGTTCCGTCGCGGCGAAACCGAGCTGGTCGTGCTGGTGGTGCCGCAGATCATTCGGTCCGATTCCGAACCGGTGAAGGCACACATCGAGCAGTACGAGCAGCTCAGAAAGAAATCGGATGAGGCGCTGAAATTCAAGCTCATGGATTGAAGAGAGCGAGTCGGCGCCTGCCGTGACTGAAATCTGTGGAGACGAGGGATCGTCATGCTGGAAATTCAACTGACCGTGCCTGGACGCGAAGCGCAGCGGCGGCACATCGAGCGCGGGCGGTACACGATTGGCCGCAGCCTGAGTGCGGACATTCGTCTGCGACATCCATCTGTTGCGCGGCGTCATGCGCTGCTCAGTGTCGACGATGCGGAAACGCTGCTCATCGATATGGGTGCGGCCGACTCCATCCGCCGCAATGGCGTGGTCGTCTCCGATACCGCACCGGCCCTGAGCGGCGATACGTTTGCCATCGGCGACTGCGAAATCAAGGTCGTCCGCAATGCTGCGGACGCCGATGCCACGGTAGCCGGCGACGATTCGACCGTCATCATGACTCGCGCGCCCCGCAAGACGGCAAGCGCATCAACCACGCCGTTGCCCGTAACCGCCGCGCAGCCGCTGCCGATTCCCGAGTTACGCGCGCTGCAGGAAAAGCTGCAGGCGCTGGTATTGCGGGAGCTCGATCTGTTCCGACGCACTGCGCTCAACAATCTGGGCGGCGCCGATCTGCGGCACGAAGCGAAGCAGGCCATCGAAGCTGTCATCGATGCGGGCGCGGTGCAGTTGCCGCCGGGTCTCGACCGGGTGCGATTCGTCGCCGCGATGACGGCCGAAATCATGGGCTACGGACCCATCGAGCCCTTCCTCGCCGATGAATCCGTATCCGAAGTCATGGTGAACGGCCCGAATCAGATCTATGTCGAGCGTCGCGGACAACTCTCGCAGGTACCGGCGCGCTTCACCAACAATGACTCCCTGATGCGTGTCATCGAGCGCATCGTCACTCCGCTGGGCCGACGCATCGATGAAGGCGTGCCCATGGTGGATGCGCGGCTGCCGGACGGATCGCGCGTCAACGCCATCATCCCGCCGCTGTCGCTGATCGGGCCCATTCTCACCATCCGCAAGTTCAGCAAGCAGCGCTTCTCCATGAACAAGCTGGTGGAATTCGGCTCGCTCACGCCGCAGATGTGCGAGTTCCTGAAAATCTGCGTGCAGTATCGCAAGAACATTCTCGTGTCCGGCGGCACCGGCTCGGGCAAGACCACGTTTCTCAATGCGCTCTCCGAATCGATTCCGGCGAGCGAGCGCATCGTCACGATCGAAGATGCCGCGGAATTGCGCCTGGCACAGCCCCACGTGCTGTCGCTCGAGGCGCGGCCGGCCAACGTCGAGGGCCGCGGCGAAGTCACCATTCGCGAGCTGGTCCGCAATGCGCTGCGCATGCGGCCCGATCGCATCATCGTCGGTGAGTGCCGCGGCGGGGAGGCGCTCGACATGCTGCAGGCCATGAACACCGGCCACGACGGTTCAATGACCACCGGGCATGCCAACTCGCCGCGCGATCTGCTGTCGCGCCTGGAGGTCATGGTACTGATGGCGGGCATGGACCTGCCGGTGCGGGCGATTCGCGAACAGATTTCTTCTGCCGTCGACATCATCGTGCAGCAGACGCGCTTCAGCGATGGGCGGCGCAGAGTCACAGCCATCGTCGAAGTCGACGGCATGGAAGGCGAGGTCATCCTTACGCAGCCGCTGTTCGCCTTCAAACAGAGGGGCGTAACGGCATCCGGCGAGATTGTCGGCGACTACACCGGCTTCGGACAGGCGCCGCGCTTCTACGAAGATCTCAACGAGGCGGGCGTGCAGCTCGATCGTTCCATTTTCGACACATGCAGCGTGCGGCGCTGACAGGATCTCCACATGTCGCGACTGGAATCGCTCTTCGATATCCGCACGCTGATTCTCGTGTGCGTGCTCATCAGCGTCGGATTGCTGCTGCTTGCCGTGCGACGCGGGGTGACGAGCTACGAGCATGCCTTCGTGAGCACCGTCAGCGCCGGCCTCAGGCAGAACTTCGTCGTCGCGGATCCGCGCACACTGTTTGTAGTCAGTGTGGTGCTGACATTGGTGTTGGGATCGCTGGGGTATGGGCTTCTCGGACCGGTCGGCGCCGTCGGCGGGACGCTGTTCTCGGTCATCGCGCCGCGCCTGGCGGTGACGCATTTTTCGCGGCGTCGCACGCGCCGATTCGTGTACCAGCTGCCGGATGCCCTGCTGGCGCTGGCCTCGGCATTGCGCGCGGGTTCAAACCTGACGAAGGGCCTCGAGCTGTTGTCGACGCGGCAGGCGGCGCCGCTCGCTCAGGAATTCACCATCGTGCTGGCGGAATACCGTGTGGGCCGGCAGCTGGCCGACTCGCTCGCCGACATGCGCCGGCGTGTGGATGCAGCCGAGCTCGATCTCATGAACACCGCCATCAATGTGTCGCGACGGGTTGGCGGCAACCTGGCCGACACACTTGAAGCACTGGCCCGCACGCTGCAGGAGAAGGCGCATATGGAAGGCAAGATCGATGCGTTGACGTCGATGGGCCGCGCGCAGGGCTGGGTCGTGGGTCTGCTGCCGGTCTTCATCGGCTTCGTGCTGTACCTGCAGCAGCCCGAGCGCATGAGTCTGATGTTCACGCAGTGGTACGGCTGGATCGTGCTGGCCGTGGTCGCGGTCATGATGGCGCTCGCCGGCTGGATGATCCGCAAGATCGTCAATATCGACGTGTGATCCGCATCGACCGCCTCTTTGCATTACCCGATTGCCGGTTCCATTACCTTCTCATCGCCTGGTTGCTGTCATGCTGCTGCCTTCGCTGCTCGCCGCCATCTCCTGCTGCCTCATCCTGTTGCTGCCGCTCGTGCTGCGTCGACACGCACCTGACAGCGCCGCTCGCGATGCCGCGTGGCGCGACGAACTCCCGATCCTGTTGCGGTGGTTGCGGCCGGCACTGCGCTGGTACACAGCCGGCGTGCAGGAGACATTGTCGCTGCCGAAACGTGAAACGCTGCAAACCCAGTTGAACGCTGCGGGCCTGGCATACATCACGACGCCGGCGGAATTCATCGTCATTCGTCGGTTCGCATTCGTGGTCGGCATCGCCATCGCTGTGTACGTGATGGTGGTGCTGGCGGTTCGAAACCCGCTCCATGTGGCGCTGGCCAGCAGCGTTGCGCCCTTTGCCTACATGTATCCGGATCTGTGGCTGCGCGACGCGACGCGACGCCGTCAGACCCGATTCGAGAAGGATTTCCCGTTCTTTCTCGATGTACTGGTGCTGGGTATGAAGGCCGGTCTCACTTTCACGGCAGCGGTCGAGCAATCCATCGAACAACTGCGTGAGGGTCCGGTACGTCAGGAGTTTTCCCGCTATCTGCGCGAAACGCGCGCAGGTGTCACACGGCGTGCGGCGCTCGATCGGCTGGCTGCGCGCACGTTGATTCCCGCTGTCACGAATTTCGTCGCTTCGGTTTCGCAGGCCGAGGAAACCGGCGGCTCACTCGGTGAAGTGCTCGCCGACCAGGCGCGGCAACGTCGTCAGGAGCGGTTTCTGCGCGCGGAGAAGCTGGCCAATCAGGCGCCGGTGAAAATGCTGTTCCCGCTGATTGCACTGCTCTTTCCCATCACCTTCATCATCATTGGCTTCCCCATCGTCATTCAATTGATCGATGCGGGCGCCTTCAACCTGTGAGTGCCGCATGCACCGCATCGAAACAGCCGAAGGCGACCCTGTCACGTGTCCGACTACGCTTGCGTGCAGCTTCACGCGTCGCTTCGTCGGGTTGCTCGCGCACCGCCGCCTCGGTGACACAGAAGGTCTGTTGCTGCAACCGGGCGGCAGTATTCACACGATCGGCATGCGGTTTGGCATCGATGCATTGTTTCTGGATGCGGATCTCGTGATCCTGAAAGTCGTTGCACACATCAGGCCGCTGCGCATCGCCCGCGCGCCGCGCGGCACCCGCGCTGTACTGGAGATGGCAGCCGGCAGGGCTGCCATGTGTGCGCTGCGGCCAGGCATGCAACTCAAGTTGAGCGAGGGAAAGCTGTGAGCCCACTGCAATGGATCAGCGTGTTTGCGCTGGTGATATTGAGCGCCTGTGGCAGTTCGCCTTCGCGACAGCAGGTCGACACCTTGCGCCTGATGCGGCAGGCGGAGACGAATTATCAGAGCGGCCGCTACGACCTGGCGCGTCCGCAGTACGAAGCACTGGTCGCGGCCAATGCCAGATTCACGCTGGGATACGTGCGACTTGGCGTGATTGCCTGGCATGAAGGCGATTCGCCGGCAGCGGTCGCGCGGTTCGAAGCTGCGCTGCGCCTCGATCCGCATCAGGAACAGGCTGCCTACAATCTGGCAATGCTGCGTCTGAACGACGCCGCGCAGCTGCTCAAGACCTATGTCGATGCCTCGCCTCCCGCACCCAATCGTGAACCCGCGCTGGTGCTGCTGGGGCAGTTGAAGGCATTCGGCGCCAGACAATGAAAAATCCAGGGACCGGCGCCGTATTTGAAGGCGAAAGAGCCGTCATGTTCGCCGGTGCGCATGCTCTGCATGCATCGTGCGTACTCGTGGAACTTTCCGCGCTCCATCGTGTTTGAACGACTTCGACCCGAGCTCGCACCAATCTCGCCGCACCGACGTCGCACCGTGACGACGCTTCGCCATTGAACCTGGCAGCGTCGGCTACACCGCTGCAGACATCCCCATCCTGTGTCATCTCATCAGTTCCGGCCTCTCATGCACCGACGCGATCTGATCAAGTCTGCCATTCTGCTTTCAGCCACGACCGTGCCCTGCGTTGCGTGGCCCGCCTCTTCACAGGACAGTGAGCTCTTCAGCTATGCGAAGCTCAAGGGTCAGGCTCATGCGCTGGCAGCAAAGCCCTTCGCAGCGCCACGGCATCTCGCGCCGCAGGCGCTGATCGACCTCGACTACGACCAGTATCAATCCATTCGCTATCGCAGCGAGCGAGCGTTGTGGGGCGATGCGGATCGCGGATTCCGCATTCAGTTCTATCACCTGGGTCGCGGCTTCAAGGAGCCCGTGCGCATGTACGAGGTCGTCGATGGCCGCGCACGAGCCATCCACTATCGACCTGAGGATTTCGACTACGCCCGCAGCGGCATCGATCCGCAGGCGTTGCCGGAAGATCTGGGCTTCGCCGGCTTTGCCATCCAGGCGCAGACCAACTGGAAGTCGGACATCGCTTCGTTTCTCGGCGCGAGCTATTTCCGTGCCATTTCCAGCGACACGCGCCAGTACGGTTTGTCGGCCCGCGGACTGGCGATCGACACCGCCATCAATGGACCCGAGGAGTTTCCACGCTTTACTGCGTTCTGGTTCGAGCGGCCCGCCGACAATGCGCGCACCGTGACTCTCTACGCGCTCCTCGACACACCCAGCGCCACCGGTGCGTATCGATTCGAGATCACGCCGGGGACGCCGCAGGTCATGGACATCGATGCAGCGCTCTATCCGCGTCGGAGTGTGGAACGGCTCGGCATTGCACCGCTGACCAGCATGTACCTTGCAGGCGAGAACGATCGACGCATGGCGTATGACTGGCGTCCGGAAATTCACGATTCCGACGGACTCGCCATGTTGACCGGCAATGGCGAGTGGATCTGGCGACCGCTGACCAATCCGGCCAGCGTACACGTCAGCTCATTCTTCGATACCAATCCGCGTGGCTTCGGACTGCAGCAGCGCGACCGCCAGTTCGAGAACTACCAGGATGACGGCACCTTCTACGAGCGCCGACCGAGCACGTGGGTGCAACCGAAAGGCGACTGGGGCAAGGGGGCGATTCAACTCGTTGAGCTCACCGCGCCCGACGAGACCTACGACAACATCGTCGCGTTCTGGAATCCCGCCGAGCCCATTCAATCGGGAAGTGAATTGCTCTTCGGTTATCGACTGTACTGGGGCACTCAGTTGCCGACTGCGCCCAGCATGGCGCGGGTCGCAGCGACGCGCACGGGGCTGGGCGGCGTCATCGGTCGGCAGCGCGAGTACTTCTCGTGGCGGTTCGCCGTCGACTTCGCCGGCGGTGAACTCGCCAGCATCCTGCCCGAAGACACAGTCGAACCCGTCATTACCGCTTCGCGCGGCACCATCGAGATCACCTCGGCGCGACCGTTGCTTTCCATCCACGGTTTCCGAGCCATGTTCGATCTGCGTCCCCCGGACGAGGGCACAGACCCCATCGATCTGCGACTGTTCCTGCGCAAGAACGGTCAGCCGCTCACGGAAACCTGGATCTACCAGTGGACGCCACCCGATGCTGCCGCCAGGCGCGCGGCGCTTATCCAGGCGGGAACCAGACTGGAATAGGAACTTCGTCGCAGCGCCAGGACTTGAATGTACGAATGGTGTGATCTATATTCGTACACGTGTGAAATCACACAGATCTGAGGAGCCTGCTCATGCATGCTCAATATGCCGATCCGGGCGGTGCCGCGCGCACCCGCGATGAACGAGTCATCCTGGCGAAAGCCATCAGCCGACTGTTTCAGATGTGGCAGCTCGGCAGCGCCGACCAGCTCATGCTGCTGGGCCTGAACGAGAGCAATCGCATCGCGCTGCAGCGCTATGCGCGCGGTGAGGCCCTCGCTGCCAATCGCGATCTGCTCGAGCGCGCCGGCCATCTGCTCGGTATCCACAAGGCACTCAAACTGCTGTATCCGAAAAATCCTGAAATCGCCGCCGGCTGGATGGCGTCGCCCAATGCCGCGTTCGATGAAGCCTCGCCAGTCGAAGTGGTACGCCGTTTCGGTTTCGCCGGCCTGCTGATGGTCCGCGGTACGCTCGACCGAATGCGCGGTCAGTAAAATGAGTGTCGGCACGGACGCTGAGCTGCGTGTTACCCGCGACGCGCAGCGCGACTGGCATCGCAATATCGTCAGCCTGCGCAAGAGCGTCGACCTGTTCGCGGATCTGGTCGACGATCCGAAAGACGCCGACGTGCTGGCGCGTCACGAAATGTCGATCAAGCAGGCTTATCACCAGCCCGCCATCATCCATCGGCCCTTCGAAGAATCCGCTCTCTACGATTCCGTCGCGGCGGCCATCCAGTGGCCCTTTCAGCATCCATGCAATTCGCGCTATTCGCCGGGTACCTATGGCGTCTGGTACGGCGCCGCCTCGGTGGAAACCTCCGTGCGAGAGACGGTCTACCACTTCCGCCGCAACACGCTGGCATCGCAGGTCGCGCGTCAGAGCACCAGACCCATCGTGCAGGAGCGCCGTGTGCATCTCGTGCATTGCAGTGCCATGCTCGTGGATCTGCGCGCGCGCACGCGGCGTGAACCCGGCCTGCTCGATCCTGACGATTACAGCATCTGCCACGCCGTCGGCGCCGAACTGCGCAGCGCCGGCCTGCCGGGTGTGATCACGTACTCAGCTCGCCATGCGAGATCGGAAGTTGTTGCAGTGTTCACGCCGTCGGTGCTCACCGATCCGCGCACCGTCTGCTACCTCACCTACACACTGCATCCCGACACCGGCAAGGTCATCGTCGAACGCAGCCGCGGCAAAGTCGAGTACGAGCTTTAGGAGTCTCGGAATTCACATGGAGGTTGGAGAGAACAACCCATGAAACCCATGGGCGCCCTCCCCGAACTCCGTGTGACCTGCCGTTCCCGGTTCAGGTCTGCAACAACCGCTCGGCAATCTGCACGGCATTCAACGCTGCGCCCTTGAGCAGTTGATCGCCGGCGATGAACAGCGAAATCGAGCGATTCGATGGGTCACTCACATCCTGGCGGATACGGCCCACCAGCAGTTCGTCGCGACCCGAGGCATCCTTCGGCATCGGGAAATAATTGCGATCGATATCGTCGACCAGCTTCACGCCCGGCGCCTTCTCGATGATGGCACGCACTTCCGACGGACCGATGCGGTGCTCGCATTCGAAATTGATCGAGATGCAATGAGCCCGCAATACCGGAACACGCACGCAGGTTGCGGTCACGCGCAGCGTCGGATCGTTGAAGATCTTGCGCGTCTCCTGCATGACCTTGGTCTCTTCTTCGTTGTACCCGGTCAGCGGATCGACCCGTGTGTTGTGGCTGAATACGTTGAAGGCGTAGGGATGCGGCAGCACGGTGTGCTGATAGTTCTCGCCGGCCAGATGCGCGCGCGTGCTTTCGCGCAACTCGTTCATCGCCGCTGCGCCGGCACCGGAAGCTGCCTGGTACGTGGAAATGATCACGCGCCGGATCGGATTCACCTGGTGAACCGGCCACAACGGCGTGACGCTGAGAATGGCCGCGCAGTTGGGATTGGCGATGATGCCGTTGTGTGCGGCGATGGCATCGGCATTGATCTCGGGCACCACCAGCGGAACGGTGGGATCCATGCGAAACGCCGACGAGTTGTCGACGACGATGGTGCCACGGCGTGCCAGCAGCGGACCGAAGCGCTTCGAGATCGAACCGCCCGCGGAGAACAGCGCAATGTCGATGCCACCGAGGGCGTCTTCACGAAGTTCTTCAACGACGAGCTTCTGGCCGTTATAGCTCATCTGTTGTCCGGCCGAACGTGCCGAGGCGAACAGTCGCAGCGACTGCAACGGGAACTTGCGACGCTCCAGGCATTCCACCATTTCCACGCCCACGGCACCCGTTGCGCCCATGACGGCGACGACCGGATGCTTCAGATTGGGCTGACGGGGGAATTCCGCCGCGGATTCAGAACTCGACACTGCTGCGCACATTGCTGCTTACCTCTTGAATTACGAGGCCGGCAGACGGGCGCCCAAATGAAAAGGCCCCGTCGGAGTCCGGCGGGGCCTTTTGAACTATTCGATCGCTTCGGTTACGCGCGCAAACAGGTCAGCCACCCCGACGGGAGGTGCTGCGTTTTAATCGTGCGTTTAATCGAGCGATGCATGGCGCGCAAGCTACCGTAAGCCAGCAGGACTGTAAAGAATGAGCTGAAGCCACAGAACGCAGGCCGCTTCCCATTGGGCGGCACTGCTGCCACAGGCTGCTCAATCCCACATTGCCCGCAACCTGGTGCCGGCGTCGACCCGCACCTGCGAACCCGAAGTGGCGCGCCCCGCACTCGTGTGGCCGCCAGTCGGCCAGGCCCTGGACTCGAAACAGCGCATGACATCGTCCGTGAGAAAGCGGCTGCGCGCGCCATAAACGTGCTTTTCCCCCAGATGCCGTTGCTGGGTGATGTAGTACTTCAGCGGCGCGATGAGTTGCAGATCCTGCCTGGCGCGGGTCATGGCCACATAGAGCAGACGTCGCTCTTCTTCGATGGCTTCCGGCTTGCCCGTCGCATGCTCGTTGGGAAAATTCCCGTCGGCCACATTCAGCACGTACACGTTGTCCCATTCCTGACCCTTGGCCGAATGCACGGTGGAAAGAATCAGGTAGTCCTCATCCAGCATGGGCGGGCCGGCGAGATCGCTGCTGACCTGCGGCGGATCGAGCGTCAGTTCGCTGATGAAGCGTTCGCGGCTGTCGAATTGCAGTGCGATCTTTTCCAGCTGATCGATATCGCCACTGCGCACCTGGGCGGCATCGTAAAGCCGTTGCAGATGCGGTTCATACCAGCGACGCACCTGCTGCATCTGCCCCGCCCATTCGCTCTCGCCGTGGAGGGCACGCAGCAGATTCATCAGGGCAGGCCAACCTTCATCGGCTGCTGCCGGCACCTGGTACGCGGCGAGCGTGTCGAGTGAATAGCCGCTGGTCTCGAAGACCTTGAGACAGCGGTCGGCATGGGCAGGGCCGAAGCCGGGCAATAGTTGCAGCACCCGAAAACCGGCCAGTCGATTGCGTGGATTGTCGATCCAGCGCAGCAATGCCAGCACGTCCTTGACGTGCGCCGCTTCCAGAAACTTCAGGCCGCCGTATTTCACATACGGGATGTTGCGCCGGACCAGTTCCACCTCGAGCACATCGCTGTGATGCGAACTGCGCATCAGCACCGCCTGCCGACGCAGCAACGTGCCCTGCTCGCGCGCAGCCAGCACCTGTTCGACCACGTACAGCGCCTGTGCCTTGTCATCTTCAACAGTCACATGGGCTGGCCGGCGCTGCGTCCCGCCGTTCGCACGCAGTTCCTTCTGGTACTGGCGCGCGGCCTCACGCATCAACGCATTTGCCGCATCCAGAATGGACTGGGTGGAGCGATAGTTCTGCTCGAGCGTGATGACCTGCGCGGGCGGTGTAAATCGCTGCGGAAATTCCAGAATGTTTTCGACCGTGGCGGCCCGGAAGGAATAGATCGCCTGGGCATCGTCGCCGACCACGCAGACACCTTCACCGGCAGGCTTCATTGCGTGCAGGATCTGCGCCTGAAGCATGTTGGTGTCCTGATACTCATCGACCAGCACATGATCGAAGCGGGCGCCGACTTCCTGTGCAAGCGCGGGCTCCTGCATCAGCACATGCCAATAGAGCAGCAGATCGTCATAGTCCAGTAATTGCTGGGACTGCTTGTTCTCGACGTAGGCGCGGAACAGGCGCGTCAGGTCTTCAGTCCACTCGCTGCACCAGGGAAACATTTCATCGAGCGTGTCCTGCAACGTGCCGCCGGTGTTGACGCGATGCGAGTAGATTGCAAGGCACGTGTCCTTGCGCGGAAAGCGCTTCTCCTTGCGCGCCAGCCCCAGATCCTGTCGCAGGATATCGAGCAGATCCGCAGCGTCGCCGCGATCGAGCACGGAAAACGCCGGATCGAGACCCAGCGTGTGAGCGTATTCGCGCAACAGACGATTGCCGATGGCGTGAAACGTGCCCGACCAGAGCATGCGTGTGGCGTTCGGATGAAACGGCGCCCGACCGCCGCGCTCGCGCAACGTGTCGGCTGCAATGCGCTCGGCGCGACTCAACATTTCCTGCGCTGCGCGTCGCGTGAATGTGAGCAGGAGGATGCGCTCGGGTGCCACTGCGTGAATGAGCAGATGCGCTACCCGATGCGCCAGCGTGTTGGTCTTGCCGGTACCGGCTCCGGCGATGATCAGCAACGGGCCCGCGTCGACACCCCGTGCCCGCGCTGTGCCATGAGTGGCCGCGCGCAGCTGTGCAGCATTCAGGCGTGTGCCGAAAGCGGGAGGCGATGCGTCAACCTGGGCGTTCATGCGCCCATGATATCGGGAACTGTATATAAAACCAGATACGCGGAGAGGCTCAGTGTTCGCCGTCGATAATGACTTCGGTTTCGGCGATGGCACCGATGGCGGGTGCACCCGGCAACTTGCGCAGCTTGACCTTGAAGCGCCGCTCAGTGGTGGCGTGACTGGCTTTCAGCGGAATGAACAGCGAGCGCACTTCCTGGCCATCGTTGAAACGAGCTGTCTGCGAGGCCGGAAGTTCGAAATCGACGCCCGGTCTGGCACTGCCGGCCGCGATGCTCCAGCCCACCGGTGCGGCACCTTGAGTGGATTTGTCGCGATGCACATTCACCACGGCCATGCGCTGACCGGCACTGACGTGCACGCGTGCCGACTGAAAACTCACCACACCGGGAGCCGGGGGCACGCTGGACGCAGCAACCTGTATGGAAGGTGCTTCCGGCAAGGCCATGGCAATTTCACCCGGGCCCTCGATCTGGACCGGGGCATTCACGAGCTG
>DASTRD010000064.1:0-24561 GCA_035761425.1 Povalibacter sp. | reverse complement strand
CGCGCCATGCCACTGTGACTGTCGCCGACAGGGCGACGCAATCTTCGAATATTCAAATACTTACCCCACCCAATACCCTGCCCGCGTCCTCCGTGGTCCGTCCCGCAGGTGCATCGGCGGCATGACCGGACTGATTTTTCCTCCGGCGAGCCCGGGCATATGCTGTCGGCAACCTCCATTTGAGCCACCCGCGGGTTTACATCATGTGCCGCAACATCAGGACCTTGTTCAACTTCGAGCCACCTGCCACGGATGATGAAATCCGCGCGGCATCGCTGCAGTTCGTACGCAAGCTGAGCGGTTTCAACAGTCCATCGAAGATCAATCAGGCCGCGTTCGAGCGCGCGATCGATGAAGTCACGGACGCGGCGCGGACATTGATTGCTTCGCTGGTATCGACCGCCGCCCCACGCAATCGCGAAGTCGAAGCGGCCAAGGCGCGCGAGCGCAACGCCATGCGGTTTGGTCGCTGACGTCATGCATCAACCGTCCGTCCTCGTCGTCGGAGCGGGCGCCATCGGTGCGCTCTACGGATCTGCGCTGGCTCGTGCAGGAGCACGCGTTTCAGTCGTATGCCGCTCGGATGCCGAGACCGTCCGGCGCGACGGCTTCGTCATTCGCAGCCCGTTGCTGGGCGATCACACGTTCCGACCGCAGGAGGTGCTGACCCGCGTTGCAAGCGCCACTGTCTATGACTATGTCGTGCTCACCGTGAAGGTGCTGAACGGTGTCGATCGCGCAGCGCTCATTGCGCCAGCGGTGACGCCGGCCACCACCATCGTGCTGATCCAGAACGGCGTCGACATCGAGCGCGAAATCGCCGATGCCTTCGTTGCGAACGAGCTCGTCTCCGTGCTGGCATTCGTCGGCGTGGGACGTACAGGCGCAGGTCAGATCCATCATCAGTCGCTTGGCTCGCTGGTCATGGGGACCTATCCGGACGGCATCGGCCCTGCGACACGGCGACTCGCGGAGTTGTTCGAATCCGGCGGGGTGTCGTGCAAGCTCACAGATCGGGTGATCGGTGCCCGCTGGCAGAAGGCATTGTGGAACGCCACGTTCAATCCGGTTTCCATCCTCGGCGCTGTGCTGGACACCGGCATGATGCTGCGCACGCCGGATGATCAGGCATTCATCCGCACGGCGATGCTGGAGGTCGCGCGCATCGCAGCTGCTGCCGGGTACGAGCAGTCGCCGCAATTCATCGAACAGTTGATCGCCGGCACGCGTGTCATGCCGCCCTACAAGACGAGCATGGCGCTCGACTTCGAAGCCAAACGCCCACTGGAGCTGGAGGCCATTCTCGGCAACGTGCTGCGGATCGGCAGACAGCACGGCGCGGCAACACCTGTGCTCGACACGCTGTATGCGCTGGCCAGGATGGTCGCTGCAAAGAATCGGGCGACAGACTGACTCACGCGCGACTGAAAATGAAAAGGCGGATCAGCCTTGCGACTGACCCGCCCGGATCGTCCGGCGCACAGGGCGCCATCGGCATTGCTTCGGCCGCTGAGCGTCAGCTCAGCCGGCGTCAGCTCAGCCCTTGGGCTTCAACGCGATGTTGTTGTGCACATCCTTGACGCCGTTGATGTTGCGGGCAATCTCGCCTGCGCGGTCCTTCTCGTCCGCCGTGCCGACGAAGCCGCTCAGTTCCACCACGCCGCTGTTCACTTCGACGTTCACATCGGTGGCAGTCTTGAGACCGGATTTGCCAGCGAGTTCGCCCTTCAGCTTCGCGGCGATGACGGTGTCATCCACGGCCTGGCCGGTGGAGCGATTGGCATCGCGAATCAGCAGCTCGTTTTCAACGCGCTTCACGCCTTCGACATTCATCGCGGCTTGTTCAGCGGCCGCCCTGGCAGCCGTCGAATCGACGAAGCCACTCAGCTGCACAACGCCGTCCTGAGTTTCGACATTGATGTGACGTGCCTTGGTTTCGTCATTGCTGATCAACGCCGACTTGACGCTCGCCGTCACGCTTGCGTCGCTCTTGTGCATATCGTCTGCAACCGCTCCGCCCGAGGCGGCGATCAGACCCATGCTCAGAAGAAGTGCGGGAAATTTGCGCATATGTTTCACCTTTGTCGTGTCCGAATTTACGGCTGCGTAATGCCGCAATTCGGTGCGATGTTCCTTGCGAAAAGGTGAAGTGAAATACGCAGCGGCCGCGTGCTGCGGCGCGATCATGCGACACGGAACTTTATCGACGACTCATTCGTATGCGAGCGTCGCCTGAGGATTTGTCAATGGCCGCGGTCTGCGGCCCCGACATGGCGATTCAGCGCGAAACAGCAGCCTTTTTTCTCGCCTTCGGCGGTTGCTTCACCGCGTAGAGAACGTTGTCTGCGACGCGCTGCATCCAGCCGCCGGAATACAGCATCATCTTCAGCTGATGGAGCAGCACCTGACCGGGGCCTTCCACGGCCAGCCGGCAGTCTTCCTCGATATTGCAGTTCTGCATTTCGAACAGGCCGTTGCCCTCGATGATCAGGGTCGAGTCCTTGAAGTGGCATTCGACGAACGACTTGCCGTCGAGGACGATGCGCTGGCCGTTGAATGACTTTCCGCGTACTGCCTTCATTATTGAATCTCGATGAGCTGGCGTTTGAACGACAGGCGGTATCTGCGCCCGCCATGCGAGGCGCGATCTTAACAAACGCACGCCCAACATCGATGCCGCAGTGGAACTTTGTCAGCGCTGCGCGCGGCCTGCCCTGAGAACCCTTTACCCGGGCGCCTGCACCGGACTGGCAGCCTGCCGAAGAATCGGGGTGGGACTGCCGTCCTGAACACCAGATTCGCGATCTCCGGCAGCCGTCATAAGCCTGCGGGTGATGGAGCAGTCGCACCGCCGTCTCCGGTTCAAGGAGCTGAGGGCCGAAACTTCGATGTCGTTCTCGCTTCCGCGAGGATGGCTCCTTTGACCTATCGACCCGCCGGAGCGGCAATCCAACACTCGTTGCGACCCGGCAGATTCCACGAGGCCTTATGTCCAGCGTCGCCCCGCCCGCCGCCCACATTCTGGATGCGCACAGCAACTTCCTGCTGGCCGCCCGCGATCTCTATGCCGACGCCGTCATCTGGTCGGCACCCGGCCGGGCCTTGCGACTGGTGGGGCGAGACACCGTGACGCGGCATCAGCTACGCGAGGCCGCCAGCATGCGCGATCCGGAATTCACCTTCCTGCGCCGCCACAGCAACGACCGGCAGATCATCGATGAATTCGCCGTCCGCTTCGTTTACGACGGGAACGGCATGGATCGCGCCCCGGTCGCCGCCGGTGATTTCGTCGAACTCAAGCGCGTACGGATTCTCGAAGTGCAGGCCGGCAAGGTGGTACAGGAAACCTGTATCGAAAACTGGACCGTCCTGAAAGCTGCCGGCTGAGCGAATCGTTCTTCCGGATTCGGCTGCCGATTTGATTCTTCCGACCGCGCCCGTGGCTCTGCCATCGCGCGGCATCTGGCTCCTCCGGCCGATGTTGCACTCCGTCGCGATCCCGACAATGCGCGCCATTCGATGACTGGCCTTCCCCCATTTCTCTTGTCGGAGATCCTCATGAAAAAGCACATCGTATGCGGCTCGGCCGCCATCCTGTTGACCGGACTGACCGCCGCCATGTTTTCGGCCGCAGCCAGCCAGACGCGTGAACAGGCACATCAACCCGAACGCACGGTCTCGGCTGCACCGCTCGCCGACGCCGTGGTCCTCCAGCGCGGCCGCTATATCGTCCAGACAGCCGGCTGCAACGACTGCCACACGCCGGGCTACGCAGCCAGTGCGGGCGGCGTCGCCGAGAGCCAGTGGCTGACGGGCGACTCGATGGGATGGCAGGGACCGTGGGGCACCACCTATCCCATCAACCTGCGTCTGTTCATGCAGTCCGTGACCGCTGAACAGTGGCTCGCCATCGCACGTCAGCCCGCGCGGCCACCGATGCCCTGGTTCGCCCTGCGCGACATGACGGATCAGGATCTGCTTGCGCTGTACCACTACGTGCGCTCGCTCGGCCCCGCTGGCGAACATGCCCCGCCGTATGTGCAGCCCGGCGAGACGGCGCAGACGCCGGTCATCCGGTTTCCCGGCTGAACAATCCGGAGCACGACATGAAGCGCATCCCGATACTCGCTCTCGCCCTGCTCGCGTTGCTGCCGCAGACGCCACGGGCTGAACCGGCTCTGGCAAACGGCACCACGGTGCGCATTACCTCGAATGCCGTCGAAGGCGGCTGGCTGACCGGGCATCTCTTCAAAGGGGCAGATCACTGCTGGATGGTGAAGCTCGACAAGCCGACGCGCGATCACTACACCATGCTCTCGTTGCTGGTCGTCGATCGCCTGGAGGTGTCGGCCGGTGCCGGCTGGAGCGCCGTCGCCGTCAAACCGGTACTCAACGCCTCGCCGGCGGCATGTCGCGAGTACGGCGCAGACTGATTGGCACGCACATCGTTCTGCACGATGTGCCATGTGATGACATATCACCAGCCGGCTCGCGTGGCCCGCGAGCCGGTGTTTCCCTGACGTTGGCGATGAGGTACAACGAGGCTCCACGCGATCGCGCTGCCGCAACGATGGATTGCCTCGGACATGATCCAGATTCGCCGTTCACGCCGGACATTTCTCGCATCGATCATGGTCGTCGCGGGACTGGCGTCCGCCATGCCTGCGCTGGCGCAGCTGCCGGCCGCTCCCGGACCGCAGTTCTGGTTCATCCGCCACGGCGAAAGTGAAGCCAACGTTGCGACTCACGCGCACCCGCAGCCGGACAGCGGCGTGAGTTATCCGTTGACCCGCACGGGCATGCAGCAGGCCCTGAGCCTCGCCGAACTGCTCGCACCCACGCGCATCACCGCCATCTACACGAGCACGCGCGTCCGGGCGATCCAGACCGCTGATGCCATCGCGTTTCGCCAGGGGCTCAATGTGAAGCTGGCGCCGGAGGCGGCCGAGATCGATCTGGGAATTCCGCTCGATGCGGCCGACGCTCGGCAGCAATATCTGGATCTGCTGCACAGATGGCTCGTCGACAAGGACATCGCGGCGCATCTCGGCGACGGCGAAAGTTTCGCCGACGTGCAGCGTCGCTTCCTGCCGTTCGTGCGCGAACTCATGAATCGCCATCAGGACGACACCGGCGTGATCGTCATCGTCTCGCACAGTGCGTTGCTCGGTGCATTCGTGCCGGTGCTGGCGCCGAACGTACCCGCCGATTTCAGCCTGACGCATCCGCTCTCCAACACCAGCATCATCAAGACCGAACTGCGCGACGGCAAACTCTTCTGCACCGAATGGGCAGGCGTCAGCGCCGCCGACTTCGGCGACTGACAGCTCGAAAGCCGGATCGCCGAAGCGGATCTTGCTCCGGTCGGCGAATCGCGCTGCAATCCCGCTGGCATTCAACAACAAAGAAACTGGCCGGTCGCCGGCACCGGCGCGAGCTGCGTGACGGACGCGATGGGGGAATGAGTGAAGAAGCTGTTCTGGATTCTGGTGGCCGTTGCCGGTGCGTTTGCTGTCGGCGGCATTGCCCTGCATCGCGGCGAAACCATCAACGCCATGTGGATCGTCGTTGCCGCCCTGTGCGTGTACGCGCTGGGCTATCGTTTCTACAGCGCCTGGGTCGCCGCGAAAGTCCTGTGCGTCGATGAGCAGCGCGCCACGCCCGCCATCCGCCTCAACAACGGTCGCGATTTCGTTCCGACGCACCGCTGGATTGTTTTCGGCCATCACTTCGCCGCCATCGCCGGACCGGGACCGCTGATCGGGCCGACGCTTGCGGCGCAGTTCGGTTATCTGCCCGGCACCTTGTGGATTCTCGTGGGCGGTGTGCTCGGCGGCTGTGTGCAGGACATGACCATTCTGTTTCTGTCGACGCGTCGCAACGGCCGCAGCCTGGGACAGATGGCGCGCGATGAACTGGGCCCCGTCGGCGGCTACGCCGCGATTCTGGGCACGATGGTGATCATGCTCATTCTGATCGCGGTGCTGGGCCTGGTGGTGGTGAACGCCATGAAGCACAGCCCGTGGGCGACTTCCACCGTGTTCGCGACCATCCCGATTGCGCTCCTGATCGGTCTTTACCTGCGCAATCTGCGGCCGGGACGCGTACTCGAAGCATCAGCGATCGGCGTTGCACTGCTGCTCGCCGCAGTGATCGGCGGCGGCGTACTCAATGAGCACGAGACCCTGCGCACCTGGTTCGACATGGATGGCAAGGCGCTCGCTGCATTCGTGATTGCCTATGGCTTCATTGCTGCGGTACTGCCGGTGTGGCTGCTGCTCGCGCCCCGCGATTATCTGTCGACGTTCCTGAAGCTGGGCACCGTGATGCTGCTCGCGGTAGCCGTGATTCTGATGCGCCCCGACATCAAGATGCCGGCCATCACGCAGTTCATCGACGGCTCCGGCCCGATCTTCGGCGGCGCGCTGTTTCCTTTCGTGTTCATCACCGTTGCCTGCGGCGCCATTTCCGGATTTCACGCGCTCGTATCGAGCGGCACGACGCCCAAGCTCATCGGCAACGAACGCGATGTTCGCCTGATCGGTTACGGCGGCATGATGCTGGAGTCCGGCGTCGCCATCATGGCGATGATCGCAGCGACGCTGCTCGATCCGGGTGTCTTCTTCGCGATCAATAGTGGACCCGGTGTCGTCGGCAAGACCGCAGAAGTGGCCGTGACCACGATCAGCAGCTGGGGCTTTCCCGTCACCGTCGAACAGATGCAGTTTCTTGCAAAGGAAATGGGCGAATCGACGCTGTTCGCCCGCACCGGCGGTGCTCCGTCGCTTGCGGTAGGCATGGCGAGCATCTTCTCTTCCGCGTTCGGTCAGAGCATGCTGGCCATCTGGTATCACTTCGCCATCATGTTCGAGGCGGTATTCATCCTCACGACGCTCGATGCCGGCACTCGCGTCGGCCGCTTCATGCTTCAGGACTTTCTCGGCCATTTCCACAAGCCACTCGGCGAGACCTCGGCCTATCCTTCCGTGATCATTTCGAGTGCAGTCGTGGTCGCCGGCTGGGGATATTTTCTGTACATCGGCGTGGTCGATCCGAACGGTGGCATCAACATTCTGTGGCCGCTGTTCGGCATCTCCAATCAGTTGCTGGCCGGCATCGCCCTGTGCGTTGCCACCGGCATCATCGTGAAGAGCGGACGGCTGCGGTATGCGTGGGTGACGGCGATACCGCTGTTCTGGCTGGCAATCGTCACGTCGGTGGCGACCTGGCAGAAACTTTCGTCCGCGGATCCGCGCATCGGCTTTCTCGCCGCCGCCGATCAACTCGCCGGCAAACTCGCCGCCGGTGCCTTGAGTGCGGAACAGGCCGCGGTCGCCCCGCAGTTGATCTTCAATCAACGGCTCGACGCGCTGCTCGTCCTGCTGCTGACGGCGACCCTCTGGGTCGTGATTCTCGATACGTTGCGGGTCGCCTGGCGCGTGAGGCGCGGCAAGCCGGTGCTGCCGAGTTCCGAAGCGCCGGCGGTCATGCTGGAGTCACACGGATGAGCCGCTCGATCGCAGCCTGCTGGAGATTCCTGCGCACGCTCAGCACTGACGATGCGTACGACCGCTATCTTGAGCACCACCGGCGCGCACACGCCGATACAGCAGCCCTGACGCGTCGTGAGTTCTATCTGCGTCAGCAGCAGCGCAAATGGAGCGGCGTGCAGCGCTGCTGCTGACGCAGCGCATGCCCGGGCTTCAGACGACGATGCCCTGCTTGACCACCGGCAATGAACGCAGGCGCTTGCGGCTTGCGGCATAGATCGCGTTGCAGAGCGCCGGGGCAACCAGCGCAACGACGGGCTCACCCATTCCGCCGGGCTTTTCCTGGCTGTCGAGCATGTAGACCTCGATCTGCGGCACCTCGTTGATGCGCATCAGGCGATAGCTGTCAAAGTTCTGCTCGCGCACCTTGCCGTCCGCGATGGTGACGTCGTCGTACAGCGCGGCGGTCAGGCCGAATATGACGCTGCCTTCCGCCTGCGCGCGCACGATATCCGGATTCACCATGCGACCACAGTCGATCACCGTTACCACGCGATGGACGACCAGTTTGTTGCCGCTCATGGATACTTCGATCACCTGTGCGAGATAGGTGTCGTAGCCCGACATCAACGCAATGCCCTGGTGATGTCCTTCAGCAGCCCGGCCCCACTGCGCCTTGCCCGCTGCCGCATCGAGGACCGCCTGCCAGCGTGGCTGACTGTTCAGCAGCCCACGACGAAACTGATACGGATCCATACCAACGACATAAGCCACCTCGTCCATGAAGCTTTCCACGGTGAAGCAGTTCAGCGCATGACTCACCGAGCGCCAGTAGCCGACGTCGATGCCGATCTCATGCCGCACATAGTCGACCGCGACGTTGGCCGCGGCATACGGAAAGTTCTGGGCCGCCTCGATTGCAAATGGATCGACGATGTCCTTGACCACTGCCGGCGCCCAGCGTGACGTGATCGAAGGCGCCACCAGTTGCAGTTTGAAAGTCGTCAGATTGCCCTTGGCGTCGATCCCGGCAGTGCAGGTATTGCGGGCCGGCGGACGATATTTGTCATGCGTGGTGTCATCCTCGCGAGTCCACAGCAGCTTGACCGGTTTGCCCGCGGCCTTCGCACATTCGACCGCAGCCGGAATGAAATCCACATCGAGACGCCGACCGAAACCGCCGCCCAGGAAGGTCGTATGGACGAATACCTTCTCGAGGGGCAATCCGGACGCCTGCGCTGCAGCCGTCTGCGCGAGCTGCTGTGCCTGCGTCGGAGCATGGACGTGACACTCGCCGTCGCGAAACTCGACCGTGCAGTTCTGCGGTTCCAGCGTCGCGTGGGCAAGCATCGGCAGTTCATAGACTGCTTCGACCCTTCTCGCCGCGGACCGTAGTCCGGCGTCGGCATCCCCGTCGCTGCGCACGCTTCTGCCTTTTCCTGATGCAGCGCTACGCAATCCTGCGTAGATCGAGGCGTTGCTGAGCTTCGCCGCGCTGCCGCCGTGCCATTTGATCGCAAGTGCATCGCGGGCCTGTCGCACCTGCCACCAGGAATCCGCAATCACGGCCACACCCGAGGAGGTCTGCACGACCTGCCGCACTCCGGGCATGCCTCTGGCTTTCGCATCGTCGACGCTCGCCACGCTGCCGCCGAGCTGCGGCGACTGTGCGAGTGCTGCGTAGAGCATATCGGGCAGCCGGACATCGATACCGAAGCGCGCACTGCCATCGACTTTCGCGGCCGTGTCGAGTCGCTTGTGAGGCTTGCCGATGAACCGGAAATTGTCGGGATCGACGGGCTGGATGTTCTGCGGCACAGGCAGCGCGGCTGCTGCCTCGACCAGTTCGCCAATGGCCGCGCGTCGGGTGGTGAACTGCACGTAGCCATCCGCCACCGTGCATCGCGATGCCGGCACGCTCCATCGATCGGCCGCCGCGAGCGCCAGGCGCTGACGCGCCTCGGCACCCGCCATGCGCAGTTTGTCCCAGGCGTCGCGCACGCTCGTACTGCCACCCGTCACCTGCGCGCCGAGCAGACTGTTCACATAGGCCGCACTGGAAGGCGCGAACTCGATCTTCACAGTGTCGGGATCGACGCCGAGCTCTTCGGCGATCAACGTGGGCAGTGCGGTGTAAACGCCCTGCCCCATTTCCGATCGGTCACAGAGCACGGTGATCGAACTATCGGTGCCAATGCGCAACCAGGCGTTCGCCTCGACAACGCTTGCCGGGCCCTGTCGTGCGTTGTCCGGTTTGCCGCAGCCCGGCAGATACATCGCGATGAACAGGCCGCCCGAAACGCTGGCGGTGGATTTCAGAAAGCCGCGGCGTGATGCATCGACCAGCGTCTCGCGCGATGCAGCTATTCCCGTGTCATGGTCTGGCATGGCTCAGCCCTCCTTGCCGGCGAGTTCAGCCGCCCGGTGGATGGCCTTGCGGATGCGCACGTAGGTGCCACATCGGCACAGATTGCCGGCCATGGCGGTGTCGATGTCCTGATCCGTTGGTGCAGGCGTTTTTTTCAGTAATGCCGCAGCCGACATGATCTGCCCTGACTGGCAATAGCCGCACTGAGGCACGTCGAGCTCGATCCACGCACGTTGCACCGGATGACTGCGATCGGCAGAGAGGCCTTCGATGGTCGTAATGCTCTTGCCGACTGCGGCACTCACCGGCAGCACACACGACCGTGTGGGCGCTCCGTCCAGGTGCACGGTGCACGCTCCGCACAATGCCATTCCGCAGCCGTACTTGGTTCCTGTCAGCCCCAGCGTGTCGCGCAGGACCCAGAGCAGAGGCGTGTCATCGGCCACCTCGACGCTCTCGCTCTTGCCATTGATCGTGAGATTGATCATCGGACATTCCCCCTTGAATTCTTGTCGGGCGCGAGCCGCGAAGAACTATACGCGCCGGTTGCTGCAGGCCTTTTTGCGGGATGTACCGACCCCTTGAAATCGCCATTTCGACCACATCATCCGGGGCCTGCCGCAATGCAAGATTCGCGGAGAAACCCATTGCTTTTATGCAGTTTAATGCCATACTGCATTGCAAAATGATGCGTAGCAACAAAGGAGACAGATCGTGATTGCGCTTACTGTGGTGTTTCTGGTGGTGACGTTGGCCCTGACGCTGATGATCACGTTCGACGGCAACACCTGATCGATGTGGGACACCCGCGAGCCCAGCCTTGCCGGCTGGACTTGCGGGGCGGTGATCGACCCGCGCGCTTTTACTTTTCCCTTCCCGATTTCCCTTCTCCCGGCCTGCCTGTCTGCGCCTCCCGACACACAGTGTCGAGATGTTTGACACTTCCCGTCTGCGCTGTGTATTAGTCGACGCCTTCTTGTCGTCGCGTGCTCAGTTGCATCAGGAGGTTCGTCATGGCGTTGTGGAAAGATCAGTACGGTCGCGAGCAGAGCGGCCCGGAACCTGTTGCGAAAGAGCCCGAAAAAACCGGCACACCGCTCACTGCAGTGCCTGAGCCAGCGAAAACGCCGCAGGGTCGCGCCGATTCATCCGCCAAGGAATCCATCATTGCCGCCGGTCTGACCATCGAAGGCAAGATCGAAGGCACAGGTCACGTCCGCATCGCCGGCAACTTCAAGGGCGACGTGCACGTGCAGGGCAATCTCACCATTGAAGCCGGCGCCCATGTCACGGGCGGCGTGCGCGCCAACACGGTCATCGTCGGCGGCGAACTCGAAGGCAACATCGATGCTGCCTCACGTGTCGAACTGCTGCAGAGCGGCGTGCTGAATGGCGATCTCAAGGCCGGTTCGCTGACTGTCGCCGCTGGCTCGCGCATGCGCGGCCGGGCCGAATTCGGCTGGGATGAGAAAAAGGGCTGATAGTCACGCATGAACAGCCGCGTCGCGGCACCCGGCCGGACCAGGATCTGCCCCCACTGCAAGGCCACCATTCTGGAAAGCGCCAGCGTCTGTCCGGGGTGCCAGCATCATCTGCGTTTCGACTCGAAAGCCATTCTCGAGCGGCGTACCCAACCGACATTTTCGGCGTTGCGGGTCGAAGGATCGTTCCGCAACGCCGAAAACAACGATGCCTGGGAATATTCAGTGGTGATCTCCATCCGCAATCAGCGCGGTGAAGAGATCGATCGCAAGGTCATCAGCGTGGGCGCGCTGAACCCCACGGAAAGTCGAACCGTCACACTGTCCGTTGACGTGATGGCGCCGCGCGCACCCAAGTAGGCGACCCTCCGCCAGCATTCGCCGCAGACGCGGATGCTGGCTGCTGAGGACGTTGGCCGTCTCAAGTGCCCAGCGTACCCCTCGACTTCGCCCATCCCGACCTATAATCCGCGCCCCAAAACGAACAACGGGAGCAACCCATGTCAGTGTCCGTTTACGATCTTTCCATTCCGGTCTTCATACACACATTGGGCAATCTCAAGACGATTCTGCAGAAGGGCCTCGCGTCCGCTGAAGCGCGCAAGTTCGATCCGGGTGTGCTCGCTGCGGCACGTCTGTATCCGGACATGCTGCCGCTCGCGCGTCAGGTACAGATTGCATCGGACGCGGCCAAGAGCGCTGCGGCGCGACTCTCCGGCACTGAACCGCCCAGATACGAGGACAACGAGACGACGCTGCCGGAGCTGATTGCCCGTATCGACAAGACGCTGGATTTTCTGAAGGGCTTCAAGCGCGAACAGTTCGAGGGCGCCGAGACGCGCACGGTTCATTTCAAGAATCCGCGCAGCGAACATACGTTTTCAGGACTGGTGTTCCTGCGGCACTGGGCGCTGCCGAACTTCTTTTTCCACGTCACCACGACCTATGCGCTGCTGCGCCAGGCGGGCGTGGATCTCGGCAAGGCCGACTATCTGGGCAAGGTTGAAGGCTGAGCACTGCGGTGCGATCACGGTCCGGCAAACCATCATGTTTGCCCGCCGTGATCGCCCGACTTTTCGATAGTTCAGCGCGGCTCCATCTCCGGCCGGCTGCCGACACCGCGCGCCGCCAGTCGTGACCACGCTTCCTCGGCGTCCTCGGCAAAACACAACAGATCGCAATCTGCGGCAGCGATCATCCCGTACTCGACCAGGGCGTCGAAGTTCAGGATGGAGCGCCAGTACTTTTCGTCGATCAGCACCGTCGGCGTCATGGGCGCCTTGCGCGTCTGCTGCAGGGTGAGAATTTCGAACAACTCGTCGAGCGTGCCGAATCCACCCGGGAATGCCACCAACGCACTGGCCCGCATTGCCAGGTGCATCTTGCGCATGGCGAAGTAATGAAAGCGGAATGTCAGCTCGGGCGTTGAATAGGCATTCGGTTCCTGCTCGGTGGGCAGGGTGATATTGAATCCCACGGACGGGGCGCCCGCTTCCATCGCACCGCGATTCGCGGCTTCCATGATGCCCGGCCCACCACCAGTTGCGATCACGTTGTCGCGTACATCGCCATCATTGCACAGCGCTCCGCCGCGCTCGGAAGCAATGCGCCCGAACTGACGCGCCTGCTCGTACCAGAAGGTATGGCGTGGATCGCCATTGGCGCGCACGCGCGCACCGCCGAAAACGACTATCGTGGAACGTATGTGCCAGCGGCGCAGCGCCTCTTCTGCTTTTGCGTACTCGAGCAGAAACCGCACGCCGCGCATGGAGTCGCCGAGCAGGAAATCCTGATCCAGCGCGGCAAGACGATACGAGGGTGACGCAAGTTGCGCGGCATTGGCCGCTGGTGGAAGGACAGGATCAGTCATGAGGGTCATCACAGGACAGGACGGGCCGCAGTGTCCCTTCTTGCGGCCCGCCTCTCAAGCCCGCGCTTGCTGCTAAACAGCACGCAGCGCCGTGGCCACCGGCAATCGCGCCGCCCGCACCGCGGGAAACAGACCGCCGACAAGACCGATGATCAGCGCCCAGCACAACCCGCCGGCGACCAGCAATGGCGTTACGCTGAGCTCGAAAATCATCTGACCATTGCCGCCGCCGCTCGTGCTTGCCACATAGCCGTCGAAGAACAGCCAGGCCAGCAGCGAACCGATCAGTCCACCGATGAGCGCGAGCAGCAGTGCTTCGACCAGTACGGAAATCACCATGGCGGTGGAGCCGAAGCCGATGGCGCGCAACGTCGCGATCTCGCGCACGCGCGCGCTGACGGCGGAGTACAGCGTGTTCAACGCACCGAAGATGGCGCCCACAGCCATGATGCCGCCCACCACATAGGCAATGGTGGATATCACCCTGCTGATGACTTTGGAGCGACGCTGCAGATACTCGGGCTCAGCGGCCACGTCCACGGCGAGCCCCGGATTCGATGTCAGCGCGTCCTTGAATTTCTGGAACGAGGCTTTCGAATCCAGCAATGCCGTCACGAGCTGATAGCCGCCGCGATGGTCCGCTGAATTGACCGTCTCGGCATCGGCCATCAATTCCGATTCATGCGAATCCCCGCCGCTCGAGTAAATGCCCACGACCGTCCAGGTGACACCGCGCGCCGGAAAGCGATCGCCGATGTTGAGATCCTTGAACTGACGGTTGGCCGACTTGCCGACGATGATCTCGAAGACCGCGGGATTGAACATGCGCCCTTCGATGATCTTCAGCTCCGGACGCACCTCGGCGATCATCGGTCCCACGCCGCGCAGCGCGAGATGAACCTCGGAGCTGTCCTCCTTCTTGTACGCGGTGACCATGCGCAGCGTTTCGGCAATCGCAATGGGCTTGCCCTCGGCGTTGTGCCGTACACCCGGCGCGTCCATCGTCAGGCGCACGGCATCCATTGGCAGCGCACTGGCGAGTTCCGAAGTCGAACCGTTGCGCAGGACGATGACGCGGTCGTCCCGACCGGTGTGCTCCAGCGTGCGCATCATGCCGGTCGACATGGCCAGTACCGACACCAGCACCGCGACGACGCCTGCGATGCCGACGACGATCACGAGGGACGTACTGAGTCGCTGCGGCAGACTGCGCAGGTTCATGCCGGTGACAGCGACGATCTGTCTGAGCGTTTTCATTGTGACTCCTTGTTCTCAGCGGCCCGCGAGCGCATCGACGATGTTGAGCTGGCGCGCACGCCACGCGGGCGGCAGGCCGCTGATCAGCGCGACGCCGACAGCGAGCGCCGCGCCCATGCCCACGACGAGTGCCGGCATCTGGAAGTCGCCGAAGAGGAACTGCATGCCGTGGAAAGCCAGGCTCGCCAGGAACAACCCGAACGCTGCTGCGAACAGGCACAACAGCAGCGATTCGATGAGCACCAGCGTCAGTACCTTGGCATCCGAAAAGCCCAGCGTCTTGAGCACCGCCAGCTCCGGTGTCCGTTCGCGCACCGACTGCATCATGGTGTTGGCCGTCAGGAACAGCAGCGTGAACAGCACGGCACCGACGATCGCGTTGGCGATGAAATTGATATCGCCGAGCTGCTTCAGGCTGGTCTGCACCATGGCCGATTCGGTCTCCGTACGCGTTTCGTACGAGGAGTTCTCGAACATCGAGTCGATCGTCCGGGAGATCGATGCGGCCTTGCGTGGATCGTCGATACGCACGATGGCGATGTGGAACACGCCGTTGCCGAACGCGGCATTCTCATCGAAGTACGAGTAGTTCAGATAGAACGACGGAAATCCGCCGCCGAACTTCGCTGCGTCGAAGGTGCCCACGATATCGAAGTACCAGGTGCTGGAGCCGTCCTTCGTCGTCCAGATCGAGGTACCCAGCGGCACCCGATCGCCAATCTTCCAGTTGTATTTTTTCGCCAGTGCCTCGCTGACCAGTGCACCCGTGCGAGTGCGCGCCATTGCTTCGAGGTACTCCGGCTTGACCTCCATTTCGTGATAGACCTTGAAGAGCTCATCCACATTTGCCGCGAACGCGGGGATGGCGTTGCTCGCGTCCTGGTAGTAACCACCGAAGTAATTCCAGTGCGCCACCGCCAGCACGCCGGGCACGTTGCTGATGCGATTGATGTAGGAAATGGGCAACCCGTCGCTCGCTTTGGGCTGAATATAGAGGCGATCGATGTTGAGGTTCTGCACCTGCAGCTTCATGCCCTGATTGATTCCCTGCAGCAGGCCGAACAGCAGAAAGGCCACCACGACGGAGAGCATGGTGAATATGGTGCGGGCCTTCTTGCGCCACAGGCCCGTCCAGATGAGGCGGAAGTACTTCATGTTGCATGCCCCACTTCTTCCGTGGCGAGACGGCCTTTGTCGAGGTACAACTCGCGCGATGCGTGTTCGGCAGCCTTCGGATCGTGCGTCACCATCACGATGGTCTTGCCCTGCGAGCGGTTCAGCGCCTGCAGCAGGCCCATGATCTCGACGGCATTCTCGCGATCGAGATCGCCCGTCGGTTCGTCACACACCAGCAGGGTCGGGTCTGCAACTATGGCGCGCGCGATAGCCACGCGCTGCTGCTGGCCGCCCGACAGTTCACCAGGCTTGTGTTTGGCGCGATCGGCGAGCCCGACCAGCTGCAGCGCGGTCTGAACCCGCTGCCGCCGCTGCTTGCCGGACAGATTCGTCAGCAGCAGCGGTACTTCGACATTGGCTTCGGCGGTCAGCACCGGCAGCAGGTTGTAGAACTGAAAGATGAAGCCGATGTGACGTGCGCGCCAGTTGGCCAGCGCGCCGCGCGACAACCGGTCGATACGATCCGCACCCACCACCACTTCTCCTGAGGTGGGCTGGTCGAGACCCGCGATCAGATTCAATGTCGTGGTCTTGCCGGATCCGGAAGGACCCATGAGCGCCAGAAACTCGCCCGCTGCGATTTCGAGATCCACTCCGTGCAGGACTTCCACTTTCTGCTTGCCGCGAATGTAGCTCTTGGTGACATTGCGCAGCGTGACGAGTGCAGTCATGACTCTCCCCTGTTTTGTCCTTGTCGGGGGGCAGTGTATGCGGAGGCACTGGCCTGCGTCAGCCGCAGCCGGCGAATTGCGGCTGCTGGCCGGTCAACGCGGCGGCAGGAACTGTCGATGCGGCCGCGCCACAAATACCGTCGATCTCAGCGAGTCGCCGCGACCACACGTGCGGCCAGCGCTCCGAGTTTGCGACGCAGAGCCCTCGGCTTGACGATCTCCACGTCATCGCCCAGCTGAAACAGCACGCGCATTGCCATGTCTTCGCGATCGAAATCGAGCGTGACGGGTTTGCGTCCGGGACGATCGCCCAGTGCTTCCAGGCGTTCGCGAAACCAGCTCCCGTACATCGACAGCAATTGCTTGCGACCGCGCTGCGAAATCAGCACGTCGACTGAATAGTCATGCGGCGGATTGCGTTCGAACCGCTCGCACCAGCCGTGCCAGAACTTGTGCAGATCGAACTGCGGATCGCGCATGAACGTGCGCCCGGTTCGCTGCAGGGACTTCAACCTCGACAGCCGGTACACGCGCATTTCGGCTTTCGGCTGACCCGCCTTGTGCCGGCTGCCGATCAGATACCAGGTGTCGACCTTCACGACGAGTGCATAGGGCTGGACTTCGTAGTCGGCCAGCGAACCGTCGCCGCGTTCGTAGACGATGGCCACACACTCATCGCCCCAGACGCAGGCCCGCAGTTGATCCAGAAATGGCGAAGCGACCGACTGGCGAAACCATGCTTTGGTGTCGAAGAGCATCCGGCCCCGCGCATGCTGGGCACGCAATTGATGAATGCTCGGAACGGCCGCCGCCAGCTTGTCGAGAGCGGTGCGCGTCGGTGTGGCCAGCGCACTGTCGCCGATGGAGGCCGGGCTTGCGATCAGCGCCAGCGCTTCGGCTTCACCGGGAGACAGGCCCGTGAGATCGGAGCTGTAGCCCTCGAGCAGCCGGATACCGCCGCCGCGGCCGGGCTCGGAATACACGGGTACTCCCATGCCCGAGAGGGCGTCCACGTCGCGAAAGATGGTGCGCATGGAAACTTCCAGGCGCGTTGCCAGTTCGCCGGCGGTCTGGCGACCACCACGCTGGAGCGCCATCAGAAGTGAGATGAGTCGTTCGGCACGCATGCAATGAATTCCGGGCGGGCGCAACCTGGCTGGGAGCGGCACTTCATCATCCAACCATGACATAGATTGGCAGGAATCAATTCGATAATTGAGACAAAACCGGAACTCACCCCGATTTGTCAGGATTCATCGGAAAAACCGAAGGGAGCCTCATGAACATCACGGCATTCGGTCATGCAGCCATCCGCGTGCGTGACCTGGTCTCGAGCGAAGCCTTCTATTCCGGCGTACTGGGCATGCCGGTCGTCATGCGGTTTCCGGAAGAGCAGGAACTGGGATTCGGTGTCGGCCAGGCGAGCGTGTTCATGGTGCAGGCCGTAGGGAAGGATGCCCCGAGCCCTGATGCGCGCACGCTCGGGATTCATCACATGGCCTTCATCGTCGGCAATACGCCGCGCAATCTCGACGATGCTGCCCGTCAGCTCGATCGGCATGGCGTGCGCTACGAGCACGTGGCGCATGATGAATTCGAGTCGCTGTTCTGTCGCGACCCCGACGGCCATCTCATCGAGCTGTATTACTGGCCTTCGTGGTGAAACGAAAGACGCTCAGAGCAGCGTTGCGGCGTCGGCATCCGTACGCCGCAACACTTCCGCCAGCACGGGCTGATCGCTCAGGAAAGAGAAGTCCTGGAATTCGAATCCCGGCCCGACCGTACAACCGGTGAGCGCGTAGGCACCCAACGGCCTGGCCGCCTGCCAGTACCCCGCCGGCACTGTGAACACCGGTCCGACGTTCGGTGCGACCTGATCCAGAATGACTCGCTGCACGCGACCGGCCTGCTCATCTGCGACCATCAGCTCCAGCGGGCCGCCTTCATACAAGTGCCACACTTCATCCGACGTCACCCGATGCCAGCGACTGTGCGTGCCTCCGGGCAGCAGGAAATAGATAGTGGTGAGCGCAGCACGCTGCGTGCGGGCATCTGCCGGCTGTACCGTGAGCGCCGAGCGAAAGATTTCCCGGAAGTAGCCACCCTCGGGATGAGAAGTCAGCCCCAGCTCTTCGATCAACCTGACTGCGCGCGGGTGCACTGAATTCCTCCGCAGCGTCGGATATTCTCAACGACCTTTCGAGAATAGCCGCTGGCCGCACGAACGAACAATCATGATCGATCTCAGACAGCACATCCGCGATGTTCCGGATTTTCCGAGTCCCGGCATTCTGTTCCGGGACATCGCGCCGTTGCTGCGCAATCACTTCGCGGCCACCATCGACGCGCTGAGCAACCTGCTGGCGTCGCAGCAATGGCAGAGCATCGATGCGATTGCAGGCATCGAGTCGCGCGGTTTCATTCTGGCTGCTGCGCTCGCACAGCGTCATGGCAAGGGATTCGTGCCGATCCGCAAGAAGGGAAAACTGCCGCCGCCCGTGCTCGATCGTGCCTACGATCTGGAATACGGCAGCGCGGTTCTGGAAATGCAGCCCGGGCAGGGTGGCCTGCTGATCGTGGATGACGTCCTCGCCACCGGCGGCACACTGCGCGCCGCCGCCGAGCTGTGCACGCAGGCGGGCTACGAAGTGCTGCAGCTTGCAGTGTTGATCGATCTGCGGCTGACGCCGTTTCGCTGGCGCGATTTCACGGTCGCCACCGTGATTCAGTATTGAAGGCGGATGCCAGCCCGATTGCCGGGCCGCAATGCCTGCCCCTGAAAAGCCGGGCGCAGCAGAACGATCCGCATCAGATCTCATCGACGGGCTTCGCGTCCTTGATACGCAGGCTTTCGTTCCATTCCAGCGCGAAATCGCGTTTGCTGCGCGCATTGATGCCTGCGAGTACACACATGCTGATGAGCGCGCCCAGACTCGCAAGTGCCATGTCCTTGTGTGCATCCCAGATGTCGCCCTGCGTGCCCAGATAGGCCACACCCAGATCGCCGCCGAACAGTTCCGCCGCGGCCCATTCGATCAGTTCATAGAGCATGGACGTGGACATGGTCAGATCCAGCGGCAGAAAGTAACCCCAGAAGCCACGCACCCCGGCCACGCGCAGGAACATTTCGCGGATCGGATAAGCCAGCAGCAGGCCGTAGCTGAAATGAACGACACGATCGAAGTTGTTGCGCTTCCATCCCACCATGTCGTTGAAGGTCGAGCCGGTCAACGCCTGCCACCACCGGTCGTACGGAACTTCAGCATACGTGTAGTGCGCGCCCACCGTGTGCAGGCACAGAAAAATGAAAATCAGCGTGTAGGAAGTGCGCGAGAGCCGAAAGCGCCGATAGGTCGCCGCCAGCAGAATCACCGCCAGCCACAGCAAAGCATTTTCCAGCAACCAGTCGGTGCGATTGAACGGTTCGAAGGCCAGCGCGAGCCACAGCAGTCCGAGCAGACCCGCGAGAGTCGTCACGTAGCGAAGATGCGTCACGATGCGTTTCTCCGTTTCTCTTTATTGCAGCGGACACGGCCATGATAGAGGCGCCGCGTGTGTCGGCAAAGCGCCGTCAGTTCAACTACGGAAGCTCGAAGCCGGAACTCATGAACCCGCCCGGACGTCACGTGACCGGAAGGACGAAATTGATCGAGTTCACGTAAACAGGGTTTGCCCTGTGGTCCATCGAAATCGATCCAGTAACGTCTCTTCCGCCGGAAGCCCCGCCTTCGCGACGGGGCTTCTCTTTATGTGCGTCCGTTTGCGCTTCGCCCTGTCGCGATTTGGCGAAAACACCCATTCCGGCGCCCACGTTGGATATATTGCAGCGCTCACGTCGCCAACCGCAGTCACTTCCAGCGAGGGAACATTGAGGATGCGAAAATTCGCGTTGCTGCTCCTGTGCATGATTCTGTCCGCCAACGCAGCGGCAGCCACACTCTATATTTCGGATGAACTGACAGTTCCGTTGCGACGCGGGCCCACGACCGGCCACAAGATCGTCAACGCCGCGCTGCCCAGCGGCATGGCACTGGAAGTGCTGGGCGAAGACAAGGAGAACGGCTTTACGCAGGTGCGAACGCCGAACGGCACGGAAGGTTGGGTTCCGACCCAGTACCTGCGACCGCAACCCGCGGCGCGCGATCTGCTCGCTGCAGCAAACAAGCGCATCGAATCGCTGGAAACGCAGCTCAAGTCGACCAGGGACAACTTTCAGCAGACGCGCAGCGCGCAGAGCCAGACGGAAAGCCGCGCCTCGCAGCTCGACAAGCAGGTGCGTCAGCTGCAATCGGAGCTGGATGAAGTCAAACGCGTCTCCGCCACATCCCTGGCGCAGTACGAAGAGAACAAGCAACTCAAGGGCACCAATCAACAGTTGCTCACTCAGGTGAATGAGCTCACCAGCAAGGTCAATCAGATGCAGCGACGCACGCAGCTCTCATGGCTGCTGGCCGGCGGCGGCCTGGTGCTGCTCGGGTTGATCCTCGGCGCCTGGATCAAGTCGCGGCCGAAGCGCAGCACCTGGGCGTGATCTGACTGAGAGACTGTGGCCGGCGGGTGAACCGATCGTCAGTCAGCCATGCCACACATCAATTCATTGCCCGCTGCGTGGCCGGCGGTACCGTTTCCCAGCGCCGCCACACGCGGCGCAGATGATGCGCGGAACTGAATCCGGCGCGTTCGGCGACCCGTTCGATATCGAGCCGACTGTTGACGAGCAGTTCGCGCGCCAGCGCAACGCGCATGCGCTGCACGTAGTCCAGCGGCGAGCAGCCAGCGTGCTCCGCAAACAGTCGCGCCAGATTGCGCTCGCTCATGCAGGCCAGCGTAGCGAGTCGCTGGGCCGACCAGTCGCGCGCGGGATCGCGTGCCACCGCATCCTGCACCCGATGCACGGCAGGGTGAATGTGGTTGCGATGCATGAGCCAGGGCGAGAGCTGCGGATCGCTGCCCGAGCGGCGCATATAGACGACGAGCTGGCGCGCTACTGCGGCGGCAACCTTGTGCCCGAGCTGCTGGCCGATGAGATGCAGCGCAAGATCGGTCCCCGCGGTCACTCCGGCGCTGGTCAGCACATTGCCGTCTTCCACGAAAATGCGATTGGCGTGCACAGTGGCACGCGGCTCGATGCGCGCGAGCTCATCGATGTGTTCGTGGTGGGTTGTACATTCGCGGCCGCGAAGCAGCCCTGCACCCGCCGCGATGACACTGCCCGCGCATACGCACATCAGGGTGATATCGCTGCGGCCGTGCAGTGACTGCAGCCATTGACTCAGCCGTAAGACGGCGGGTGCCCTGAAATCCACGTGCGAACCGATCACACCGGTCACGACGACGATGGTGCCGCTGCGAATCGTCGCTGGCAGCGGCGGCAATTCGTGCAGGTCGAGCCCTACGCTCGTCGACAGCGCAGGCACTGGCGCGACGAACTTCATCTGGTAACTGTCCGGCACTTCGCGATTGGCGATCCGAAACGCTTCTGCAGCACCTGCGACATCGAGCAGCACGACGTCCGGCAGCATCGCGAACAGCACCTCTGTCATATCTGCACGGCCTCGGCCTTCTGCACGCTGGCAAACCGTCCTTCCAGAACCAGTTCCGTACGTTCGCGGATTTCCTGCGCGGAGAACTCGCGGCCCGATACGGACACCATAGGGAAGGTCAGGGTAGCATCGCCGGCGTAAATCACGGAATAGCCCAGATCGGAGGCGTGGCGCGTGGTCGTTTCGCAGCACTGCTCGGTGCGGATTCCCGTGACGATCAGACGCTGTACAGCATGACGTCGCAACCAGTAGTCCAGGCTCTGACCGTCGGCATTGCTGGCGAACAAGGCCGAATGCACCGACTTGAAGAACACGTCGGTGGGGTGGATACGCAGGCCGCCAAGGGTGCGGACGTAACCGGAATGCCTTGAAAAGGCGCTGTCAGGACCGGCGGATTCATCCAGGTGGAATACCTGCAGCACGGGCGCGCCCGCGTGCTCGAACCGATCGATCAGATCCTGCGTGCGCTGCAGAAAGGATTGCAGACCCTCCTCGCGCCAGTAGGGTCGATGCACGAAGGACTGCTGGACATCGATCACGAGCAATGCGGATTTCATGAGAGCTCCAGGTTGCGGAAGGCTCTCATGCTGCCCGTGATCGCCATGGTCGACGAGGGGCCGGATCGTCAGTCAGCGGTCAAAAACAGACAGTCGTCGCACCGCTCGTCCCGGGCGCGCATCCGCTTCAGGTGAACTCGGAGGTCGATCCGCCTTCCGGTGCCGCCGGCACGTCGAAGAAATCCACCACTCCGGACTCCAGGGAGTACTCCGCACCGACCACGACCAGCCCCTGGTGCTGGATCAGATGCTCGATGGTCTGCGATCCGTGCCGCAGGTGTGCCGCCGAAGCGCGGATATTGGCCCGGACCGCGTGATGGACGAGCTTCTCGGGTTGCTGGCGCAGGTCCGTCAGCGTGAGCTCCTCAATGGAAGGCCGCACGCGATCGACAATGGAGCGCAGATTCGGCGAGCGCGTGCTGGAGGGCCGTTTCAGTTCTTCGAGCGTCGCCTGGATGGCGCCGCACATCGAATGCCCGAGCACCACCACCAGCTTCGTGTCGTAGCGCTCGACAGCGAACTCGACGCTGCCGATCTGCGAGGGCGCCACGATGTTGCCCGCGACGCGGATGACGAACAGATCGCCCAGGCCCTGATCGAAAATGATCTCTGCCGGGACGCGCGAATCCGAGCAGCCCAGGATGATGGCAAAGGGATTCTGGCCGTTGGCCAGCTCCTTGCGGCGCGAAGTGCTCGACAGCGCCTGAGGGCCGGCATCGTCCGAAACGAATCGCTGGTTGCCTTCACGCAGACGTTCGAGCGCTTCTCGTGCAGATCTCATCGATAGTCCTCCTGGCGGTTCGGCGGGGTGATCCGCACAATATTAACAAGGCGGCCGCAGGTCGGGTCCGTTGATTTCGTGTGCTGTCTGCATGAGAGGGGATCTGCCTTGAAAACACGAGCCATCCGCAACACTGTCTGTTCGCTCCTGATCGTGCTCTTCTGCTCCGGACATGCAGCTGCAGCGGATCCCGTGCCTGGTCTGCAGAATGTCTACGCGCGGTCCGGCATGACGCTCAATGGCAAATGGCACTACATCGTCGATCCGTACGAAAACGGTTACTACGACTACCGCCACGTGCCGTTCGATGCGAAGCCCGACCCAACCTCCGGCTATTTCATGGATCGCAAGCCTGCGAACGCGTCCGATCTGGTCGAATACGATTTCGACGCCGCTCCCACGCTCACGGTGCCCGGCGACTGGAACTCGCAGAAGGAGCAACTGTTCCTGTACGAAGGCACGATCTGGTATCGCCGTACGTTCGAGTACGCGGCGGCGACCGATCGCCGCGTATTCCTGCATTTCGGCGCAGCCAACTATCAGTCGGACGTCTATCTGAACGGTCGCAAGCTGGGCCGCCACGTCGGCGGCTTCACTCCATTCGAATTCGAAGTCACCGACAAGTTGCGTCCCGGCAGCAACTCGCTGGTGGTGAAAGTGGATGACACGCGTCATGCCGATGCCGTGCCCACCGTAAACACGGACTGGTGGAACTACGGAGGGCTGACTCGAGACGTCACCCTGGTGGAAACGCCGGCGAGCTTCATTCGCGACTACCAGGTGCAGCTCGCACCTGGAAGCACGGATCGAATTGCAGGCACGGTCCTGCTGGATGGCGCGAAAGCCGGCACGGAGGTCCGGCTGAGCATCGGCGGAACCCGCATCGATGCACGCAGCCGTACCGACGAGCGCGGCATAGCCACGTTCGACATTGCGGCGCCGGGATTGAAGCTGTGGTCCCCGCAGCAGCCGCACCTCCATGAAGTAGCGCTGACTGCCGGGAGCGATCGCGTCGTCGACAAGATCGGCTTTCGCACCATCGCAGTCCGCGGTCACGAAGTACTGTTGAATGGCAAACCGACCTTCCTGCGCGGCATTTCACTGCACGAGGAGAACCCGTTACGTGGTGGACGCGCCTGGTCGGTGGAAGATGCGCGCCTGCTGCTCGGCTGGGCAAAGGAGCTGGGCTGCAATTTCGTGCGGCTCGCCCACTATCCGCACAACGAGTTCATGGCGCGTGTCGCGGATGAAATGGGCCTGATGCTGTGGGAAGAGGTGCCGGTCTACTGGACCATTCAGTGGGAAAATCCCGCAACGCTGGCCAACGCCACGCAGCAACTGACCGATCTGATTCAGCGCGATCGCAA
>DASTRD010000063.1:0-10504 GCA_035761425.1 Povalibacter sp. | reverse complement strand
ACAGGAACGGAACGATCTTCGCTGGCGTGAACATGGGCAGAGGCTCCTTGGTTGATGAATGTCCCCTCAAAGGACGGGCCGGGGACCACCGATCCGACATGTGAGCTGTTCGTCATTTCCGCTCGCCCGGCAGGCGCATGCCCGCCGCAGTGGCGGAAGTTTGCCGCCCTCTGAGATGCAGTTGGCATTTTTCGGGTCAAGTCGTGTCCGCGCGGGCCGATAGGCGATCTATCGACACCTGAACACACGTGTTCGGGTGCCCGTGCGAACACGAACATGGCACTGAGCATCAACACGAACGTTGCCTCGCTGAACGCGCAGCGCAACCTCAACACTTCCCAGTCGACACTGGTGAAGGCGTTGCAGCGCCTGTCGTCCGGCCTGCGCATCAACAGCGCAGCCGACGATGCGGCGGGCCTGGCCATTTCCGAACGCATGACCACACAGGTGCGCGGCCTCAACCAGGGCGTGCGCAATGCCAATGACGGCGTGTCCATGCTGCAGACCGCCGACAGTGCGCTCGGCACCGTCACTGAAAACCTGCGCCGTATTCGCGAACTGGCCGTGCAGGCCGCGAATGCGACCAACAGCGATTCCGATCGGGCTGCCTTGCAGCAGGAAATCAGTCAGCTCACGCAGGAAGTCGACCGCGTCGGCCGAACCACGAGCTTCAACGGTCAGCTCCTGTTCGGCCAGAGCACAGAGAGCGTGGTGGGCGACAGCAGCCAGCTGGCCGTCGTCGACGGTCTGAAGTCCGGCTGGCTCTCTTCGGCCGAGCAGATGATCAAGGAGTACTACGGCATTCAGGCCAACGGCGATGCGATCCGCCTCGATCTCACCGGATTCACTGACGGCGCTGGCAACACGCTCGCCAGGGTCACGACGCAATTTGCCGCCAACGGCAAGGGCACGAACATCACGCTGCAGATCGACATGTCCGACTTCGCCACGCCCAACCTGCCGAATGGCGGCACTGCACCGCTGTATGCAGACCGCATCATCGCGCATGAAATGACGCACGCGGTCATGGACGCGACCATGAACGTCAAGTCCCTGTTCGACAACAACCAGCAATTCTTCCTGGAAGGCACTGCCGAACTGATTCACGGCGGCGACGAACGTCTGGCCGGCGATATCGCCTTCCACGGCGGCGGCTCGGCAGGCATCGCTGCCATCGTCGCGAAGATTGCTGCCTGGGGATCGTCGTGGGACGGCAGCAGCGAATCGTATTCGGCTGGCTACGCCGGCATGCGCTATCTCAACGATGCGATCAAGGCGGCTGGTGGAAACGGCATCAAGGACATCACCACCTACCTTGCAGCGGATCCGACCCACACGCTGGACATGGCGTTGCAGAATGCTTCCAGCGGCGCCTTCGATGACTTCGCGGACTTCAAGGCAAGCTTCACTGCCGATGCCGCGACCTACATTGCGGCAATGGATCTGAGCGATGCCGATACGGGTTCCATCGGTGGCGCCAATGCCAGCGGCGGTGCTACCCAGACACCCGAATCCATCGTCAGCGACACCGCGACCCGCAGCGGCGAAGATCAGCTGGATGGCTTTGCGGAAAGCTGGGAACAGGTTGCTGCGGCCACCAACTATTCTGCGGGCAGCAAGGCACTGCAGGTGGGCGCCGACGCCGGTCAGATCCTGGATATCGGATCGTTTGTCATGAACGGCAGCGCGCTCGACATCATGGACGCGGACGTCACGACCAATCCGAATCAGGTCATCGCCAAGATGGATCGCGCGCTCGACTACATCAACGCCCGTCGCGCGGACCTCGGTGCGCAGCTCAATCGGCTCGACTCTGTGATTGCCAATCTCACGACCAATGCGGAATCACTGACAGCCAGCCGTTCGCGCATCCAGGACACCGACTACGCCATGGAAACGGCCAGCCTGACCCGCTCGCAGATTCTGCAGCAGGCGGGCACTGCGATGATCGCTCAGGCCAACGCCACTCCCCAACTCGTGCTCCAGCTGCTGGGCTGAAATCAGCCGAGCTGACGCCACCGCTGCTGCAGTCGGTCGTCAGGCGGGTGTGCGTTTTCGCAGCAGCGCTGCACCGGCGGAATATCCGCCGCCGAATGTCACCAGTACGCCCGCCTCTCCCGCGCGCAGACGTTGCCAGTTGCGGTGATACGTAATGGCGACGCTGGCACAGCCCGTGTTGCCGAGTTCGGCAATGGTCATCGCGAGCCGCTCTTCCGGCAGCTTCAGGTGTTCGATCACGCAATCGATGATTCGCTTGTTGGCCTGATGGGGAATCAGCAAGCGCACATCCTCCAGCGGCATGTGCCGACGCTCCAGAATGTGCTGCGCGGCGGCTACCATTTCGCGACATGCGTGATTGAAGATGTCCTTGCCGTAGTACATCACCAGGCCATCCTGATGCGGCACCATGCGGATGGCCTGCGGGCCGCGACCGATGTCGGCACGTCCCACGGCTTCAACCTCGAGAATCTCGATGTCATGGCCGCCCGGCTCTCGCGAGATCACCATGGCCGCGGCGCCATCGCCCCAGAGGTGTCCGGACTTGTCGTCGCTGTCCCGCGAATACAGGCTGTTGTGCTCGACAGCCACCACCAGCGCCTTGCTGGAACGACCCGATTGGAAATATGCGGCAACGATCTCCAGCGCGTCGATGAAGGATGAACAGGCCGTCGAGACAAACAGTGCGCGCGCATTGTGGATGCTGTAGTGCTTCTGTATCTCGTGGGCCATCGTGCCGATGGTGTCCCACGGTGTGTATGAGGCACCGATGATCAGATCGACGCCCTGCAGCGCTTCGGGGGATTCGCGCAACAGAGATGCCACCGCAGCCACCGCCATGGTGTTGGCATTCTCACCGCTGGCAGCGCGATGACGCTGCCTGATACCCGTGAGCTTTTCGAACCACTCGGTCGGGCGGCCGGTCAGCTCGCTGAAGTAGGCGTTGTCGACGATGCGCGCGGGAATGTATTCGGCAGAAGCGAGAATGAACACGTTGGAAACACGGGCGGCAACGAAAGGGGCCCGCACTATCAACCATCAACTCTCAACTATCAATTCTCCTGCTCCATTGCAGGATGAGACGATGAATGGCTTTTATGCCGTCGGTCAGCGCCGCGGGTCCCGGCTGGAGAATGAGGCAGGACTTGATCTCGTGAAGCTGTCCATTGGCGACCGCCGGAATGCTGTTCCAGCCCGGCCGCGCACGCACCATTTCCGGCCGGAATTTCTTGCCGCACCATGATCCCAGGATGATGTCGGGGGCCGCGCCGATGACTTCACGGTCATCCGCAATGATGCGGCCCTTCGCCAGCGACTGGGCAGCGTATTGCGGGAAACACTCCTCACCGCCTGCCAGCTGCACCAGTTCCGACACCCAGCGGCTTCCCACGATCAGCGGCTCATCCCATTCCTCGAAATAGACCCGCGGACGCACTTTCAGCGTCGCCGCGGATTCGCGGATGTCATCGAGACCTGCGGACAACTGCGCACACAGTACCGCCGCCTTCGCCTCGCATCCGATCATGGCGCCGAGCATGCGGATCATCTCGAAGATTCCGGCCACGTCGCGATGATTGAAGACGTGCACTGCGACGCCGCGCCGGATCAGATCTGCTGCGATGTCAGCCTGCAGATCGGAGAAGCCCAGCACCAGATCCGGTGTGAGCGAGCAGATCTGCTCGATGCGCGCGCTGGTGAACGCCGATACCTTCGGCTTCTCCCTGCGTGCCCTCGCCGGCCGGACCGTGAAGCCGGAGATGCCGACGATGCGTGCCTCCTCACCCAGCAGATACAAGGTCTCGGTCGTTTCTTCCGTGAGACAGACGATACGCGATGGAGGCATGAAGGCGGATGAGGTGACGGGTGACGGGTGACGGCGGGTGACGGTGAGATGGTGACGAGGTTCGATCCAAATGCAAGCGTCTTGCTCTTGCTCGTCACTCGTCGCTCGTCACTTTCTTTTCACAGCAATTCCGGATCGGCATCCACCACACTGCCGCTGCCCGAGATCACAATCCTGGCCAGAGACTGAGCCTGCGGCAGGATCTGTTCCATGTAGGCACGCACGATCTGTTGCTTGCCGCGATGAAACTCTTCATCGCTGGCTTGATGTTCGACCGCGAGCGAACCTGCCCGGGCCATGAGCCAACCGCCGATCGCCACACCGCACAACGTGAGGTACGGCACCGATGCCGCGAGTGCGCGTTCGGCATCCTGTTTGAAATACTGCAAGAGTGCCTGCGTAGCCTGATCGAGAAGTTGCGTCGCTTCGAGTGCGGCACCGGCACCTTCGTCGCCCTGCCGTGACCGAAGTTCGGCGCGCATCTCAGCCAGCAGCGCACTCATGGCGGCGCCACCGTCGCGTGCGATCTTGCGTCCGGCCAGATCGCCGGCCTGAATGCCCGTCGTGCCTTCGTAAATGGTGGTGATGCGAACATCGCGCAGATACTGCGCGGCGCCGGTTTCTTCGATGAAGCCCATGCCGCCGTGCACCTGGATGCCGAGCGATGCCATTGCCACGCCGATCTCCGTCGACCAGGCCTTCACGACGGGGATGAGCAGGTCGCCGCGTGCCTGCGCGGCTGCACGCACCTCCTCTTCCGGATGATGCCGTCCCAGATCAAGTTGCAGCGCTGCATAAAAGGCAATGGCGCGCGCCGCGTCGGCGTACGCCTTCATGGTCAGCAGCATGCGCTTCACGTCCGGGTGATAGGCGATCGGCAGCGGCTTGCCTTGCGTGCCGGCCTTGCCACCCGGGCGACCTTGTATTCTGGAACGCGCATAGTCGAGCGCCTGCTGAAAAGCCCGCTCGGCCATGGCGTAGCCTTCCAGGCCCACTGACAGGCGCGCGGCGTTCATCATGATGAACATGTACTCGAGCCCGCGATTGGGTTCTCCGACGAGATAGCCGATCGCGCCGCTGCGATCGCCGAACGACAGCACGCAGGTCGGACTGGCATGAATGCCGAGCTTGTGTTCGATGGAGACGCAACGCATGTCGTTACGCTCTCCCAGCGAGCCGTCTTCATTCACCAGAACCTTCGGCACGATGAACAGCGAAATCCCCCTGGTTCCGGCGGGCGCACCGTCAATGCGCGCCAGCACCATGTGAATGGTATTGGGTGTGTAGTCGTGATCGCCGTACGTGATGAAGATCTTCTGACCGTGAATGCGATACCGATCGCCGTCCGGCACGGCGCGTGTGCGGATGGCACCCAGGTCGGAACCCGCCTGCGGTTCCGTCAGCACCATGGTGCCGGTCCACTCACCAGTCACCATCTTCGGCAGATACAAGTGCTTCTGTGCTTCGCTCGCACAGCGTTCGATCGCTTCCACCGCGCCCTGCGAGAGCATCGGGCAGAGTTTGAACGCAAGATTCGAGGATGCCCAGAGTTCCTCGATTGCCGTGCCGAGAATCGTGGGCGCCCCCTGGCCACCGTATTCGGTGGATGCCCGCAGCATCGGCCAGCCGCCTTCGACGAATCGTGCGTACGCGTCCTTGAACTCCTGCGGCATCACGACACCCTCGGGCGTCCATCGCGCACCGGCGGTGTCGCCCGTGCGATTGATCGGCGCGAGCACTTCTTCGGCAAATCTGCCAGCCTCCTCCAGCACCGAATCTGCAAAGTCGGTGGAATAGTCCGCCAGGCCCGGCAGACCTTCGAGCTTCTGGTCGCCGACCAGCTGATGCATCACGAAACGCAGTTCCTTCAGGGGGGCTTTGTACATGGGGAGCCTGGTGATGGAGAGTGATGGGTAATGGCGTTCGTCACATGCTGCGTCGATACCTGCCGCCGACTTCGTACAACGCATGAGTGATCTGACCGAGTGAACACACTTTCACGGCGTTCATCAATTCGGAAAATATGTTGCCGCCGGCGGTAGCCACCGCTTGCAGGCGCTGCAGAGCTGACCCTGACGCGTCGGCATGACGTTGCTGAAAATTCCGCACGGCCGCGACCTGAGCGTCCTTTTCTGCATCCGACGAGCGGATGAGCGGAATGCTCTGCTCCTTTTTCTCCTCGCCGCCCATGAAGGTGTTGACGCCGATCAGCGGGAGCGTGCCATCGTGCTTCATCCGCTCGTAATGCATGCTTTCTTCCTGGATCTTGCTGCGCTGGTACATGGTTTCCATCGCGCCCAGTACGCCACCGCGTTCGGAGAGTGCCTCGAATTCCTTGTAGACGGCCTCCTCTACCATGTCCGTCAGTTGCTCCAGCACGAACGATCCCTGCCACGGATTCTGATTGCGATTCAGACCCAGCTCGCGATTGATGATGAGCTGGATGGCAACGGCACGCCGCACGCTCTCCTCGGTTGGCGTCGTCAGCGCCTCGTCATACGCATTGGTGTGCAGCGAGTTGCAGTTGTCGAACAGCGCGTACATGGCCTGCAGCGTGGTGCGGATATCATTGAACTGGATTTCCTGGGCGTGCAGCGATCGTCCCGATGTCTGGATGTGATACTTGAGCATCTGGCTGCGCGCGCTGCCTCCATGGATCTCGCGCATGGCGCGAGCCCAGATGCGACGCGCAACGCGACCGATGACGGCGTACTCCGGATCCATGCCGTTGGAAAAAAAGAAGGACAGGTTCGGCGCGAACTCATCGATCTTCATGCCGCGAGCCAGATAGTACTCGACGATGGTGAAGCCGTTGGCGAGCGTGAATGCGAGCTGCGAGAGCGGATTCGCCCCGGCTTCAGCGATGTGATAGCCCGAAATCGACACGGAATAGAAGTTCCGCACCTTGCGCTCGATGAAGTACTGCTGCACGTCGCCCATCATGCGCAGCGCAAACTCGGTGGAAAAAATGCAGGTGTTCTGCGCCTGATCCTCCTTGAGAATGTCCGCCTGCACCGTGCCGCGCACCTGTGACAGGGCTGCGGCCGCAAGCCGCGCATGTTCGTCGGCAGTGAGCACGCCGTCAGCAATGAGCTGGTCGCTGGTGACACCAAGCAACGCGATTCCCGACCCGTCATGCCCTGCTGGCAACTCGCCCTGATAGACAGGCGCAAGGTCACCCATCGCTTCGCGCAGCTGCGCAATGCGTCGTTGTGCCGCATCCCATCGACCTTCCGCGCGCAGAAATCTTTCCACCATCTGGTCGATGGCCGTATTCATGAACATGGCGAGCAGCATGGGCGCCGGCCCATTGATCGTCATCGAGACGGAAGTCTGCGGCGCGCACAGGTCGAAACCCGAGTAGAGTTTCTTCATGTCGTCCAGGGTCGCAATGGATACGCCGGAGTTGCCGGTACGACCGTAGATGTCAGGACGTGTATCCGGATCTTCGCCATACAGCGTCGTCGAATCGAATGCCGTCGACAGACGTGTGGCCGCGTGGCCGGAGGCAAGATAGTGAAACCGGCGATTCGTGCGCTCCGGACCGCCCTCACCGGCGAACATCCGGATCGGATCCTCCGCCTCGCGTCGGTAGGGGTAGACGCCGCCGGTATAGGGATAGCTGCCCGGCAGATTCTCATTCAATATGAATCGCAGGGTTTCGCCCCAGTCTCGAAAGCGTGGCACGGCGATCTTCGGGATCTCGCTGCCACTGAGCGTCGTGGTGTAGTTGTCGCCGCTGACCTCCCGGTCACGCACCGTATAACGATAATGTTCGTCGGTTACGGACTTCACCCGCTGCGGCCAGCGCAGCAGCTCCGCGATGTAATCCGCGTCGATGGCATCGAGTGCTGCGTTGTAGGCGGCGCGCAGTTCGCGGCGGGTTGCGTCGGCACCCGCAGCATCGATCTGATCTTCGGCATATCGATGCAGCGGCGCCGGCAATGGCGCATCCCGCAGCGTCTTCAGAGTTTCGTATAGTCCGTGCGCGCGAGTGGCCGCCGCGGCGCATGATTCAATCCGACTACGCTCTGCCCGGCCGCGTTCGGCAATCTCCGCCAGATAGCGGCTGCGATTGGCCGGGATCAGCGGTTCGCGCGACACGAAGTCCACCGGTCCCGCATCGCTGACCGGCCACGCATTGCGAGGCGCATTCTCGCGGGCCTCCAGCAGACGGCACAATTCAACGAACAGCCGGTTGATGCCGGGATCGTTGAAGCGACTGGCAATGGTCGGAAACACAGGCAGTTCATCGTCGGGACGCTGCATGTCTTCACGATGATTGCGCCGCCACTGTTTGCGGATGTCCCGCAATGCGTCGGCCGCGCCACGCTTCTCGAATTTGTTCAGCACGACCACGTCGGCAAAGTCCAGCATGTCGATCTTCTCGAGCTGACTGGCCGCACCGTACTCGCTCGTCATGACATACACGGACACATCGACGAGGTCGGCGATCTCCGTGTCGGACTGACCGATGCCTGCGGTCTCGACGATGATCAGATCGAAATTCGCCAGCCGCAGCAGTCCGATGGCATCGCGCAGCACCGCGCTGGTGGCGGAGTTGCGACGGCGGGTGGCCAGCGAACGCATGAAAATATTCTGCGCCGCCAGGGCATTCATGCGGATCCGATCGCCCAGCAACGCTCCTCCCGAGCGACGCCGGGTCGGATCCATTGCCAGCACGGCGATGTTGCGATCCGGAAAATGCCGCACGAACCGCTGCAGCAGTTCGTCATTCAGGCTCGACTTGCCGGCACCGCCTGTGCCCGTGAGACCGATCACCGGCGCACGATTCTTCGATCTGGCGATTGCAGCGCGCAGCAGATCGTCGCTTTCGCCGGCTTCCGGCTCTGCTTCGAGCGCGGAGATGCTGCGCGCGATGAGATGGTGGTCGCGCGGATGCAACGGTGCAAAGGCAAACGCGGCTGGTGTTGTGGCACTCACGCGCTGGAAGACATCGTCGATCATCCCGTCCAGCCCCATGCGCCGGCCGTCTTCGGGTGTATAGACCTTCTCGACTCCATGGCGCTCCAGAGCCGCCACCTCCTGCGGAGCGATGGTGCCGCCCCCTCCTACGATGACGCGAATGTGTGCGACGCCGAGTTCACGCAGCATGTCCACCATGTACGCGAAGTATTCATTGTGGCCGCCCTGATACGAGGAAACGGCAATGGCGTCGGCATCCTCCTGAATTGCCGCGCGCACGATCTCGGCCACGCTGCGGTTGTGGCCGAGATGAACCACTTCCGCACCGTGCGCCTGCAACAGGCGGCGGATCATGTTGATGGCGGCGTCGTGCCCGTCGAACAGCGACGCGGCGGTAACGAAACGTAACGGACGCCCGCCGCGTACGGCGCTGACAGGCATCCGGGCAATGGCTTGGTTCATCGCTGGGTGACCCCGTGCGGAGGTTGAACCGGGACGCGGCAGAAGGTACCGTGCCGTATAAGACTATACTCACGAGTATATTTAGCCCGGCGGGCACTGGCAACGCGCTGCCGCCGCGTCCGCAATCCATCGAATACTTTCAAGGAGTTCAGTCGTGGCCAGCCGATCGGCACGTAGCCGCAAAGCCGCCAGTGCGCTGCCGGATCCACCCGGCCCGTCACTGTGGTCGCCGGTCCATCTGCGGGTGCGCGACCGCGAACGCAAGCGCGACGCCGTCATCCGCACGGCGGCGCGGGAATTCCGCGCGCGCGGTTACCACAACACCTCGCTCGACGACATTGCGACCGCCCTCAATGTCACCAAGCCCACGGTCTACCACTACGTGCAGAACAAGGAACAGCTGCTGTTCGAATGCTTCCGCGCAGGGCTGCGGCAGATCATGGAAGCCGTCGAGCAGGTCGCCGAATCGAAGGCGCCGGCCCGTGAGCGCCTGGCCCTGGTCATGAGCCGCTACGCACAGGCCATTGCATCCGACTTCGGCTGGTGCATGGTGCAGGCGGAAAACCAGGACTTGAGTCCCGCCATGAGCCGGAAAATCAAGGCACTGAAGTCCGAGATCGATCAGGGTCTGCGCCGTCTGATCCAGCAGGGCGGCAGTGACGGCTCACTGCGCCGATGCGATCCCAAGATGGCGGCCTTTGCCATCGCCGGAGCTTTCAACTGGATCGCTCACTGGTACAGGGATGACGGTAAACTCGATGCCACCGATGTCGCCGACAAGTTCGTCGAACTGTTTGCGCTCGGTCTCGATCCACGCTGACTGCGTTACGAATCATCGACTGCCACCACGCTTCTCTCATACCGCCATGGGCCATCGACTCAGCAAGATCTACACCCGCACCGGCGATGACGGCACCACCGGACTCGGCGACGGGACGCGCGTTGCCAAAACCCATGCGCGTATCGAAGCCTACGGTGCAGTCGATGAAGCGAACAGTGCCATCGGCATGGTGCTCGCGGTCGGCGGATTGCCGGAAGATGTCGTCGAGCTGCTTACGTCCGTGCAGCATGACCTGTTCGATCTCGGTGGCGAGCTCGCGGTCCCGGGATATCGCGCCATCAATCAGCCGCAGATCGATGCGCTCGAGCGCCAGCTGGACCGTCTCAACGAGCCGTTGCCCATGCTCAAGGAATTCATCCTGCCGGGCGGTGGTCCCGCGGCAGCGGCGTGCCATATGGCCCGGACCATCGCCAGACGCGCCGAACGCGAAGTCT
>DASTRD010000062.1:0-7135 GCA_035761425.1 Povalibacter sp. | reverse complement strand
CCCACCTCCGCCTTCCGCGACGCCCACGACATGGCGGTCTGCGGCTTCACGAACAGGGAAGTGACCTGCGGATATCTGGATTTCACTTCGCGTTCCAGCTCGTTGACGCACTTCTCGATCTGCGGAGCGGTGAGGTCATCTTCGAACTCAACGCTGAGGGCGACGACGATCTGCTCGGGACCCACGTGCGAGGTGAGTACGCCGTTTGCATTGGCGATGCAGGTCTGTGCGTTGACGATGGCAAGGATGGATTTTTCGAGATCGGGCCACGTGCGTTCGCCGAGCAGCAGTTCCTTGGTGCGGTGGGCGAGAGTGATGCCGGTCGCGCCCAGGACGCAGGCGATGCCGAGGGACGCTACGCCGTCGAGCATCGGCATCTGGAAATGCTGGGCGGTCACGATGCCGGCGAATGCGATCAGCAGTCCGATCAGGGCCGCGGAATCTTCGAACAGCACGGTGAAGGTGGTGGGGTCCTTGGAGACTTCGATGGCTTCCAGATAACCGAGCCTGCCTTTGGTGGCGCGGAATTCCCTGAGTGCCACTGCCCATGAGCCGAACTCGAACAGGAACGACAGGCCGAGCACGATGTAGTTGACGAGAGGATTCTGGATGGGCTCGGGATTGCGGATGTGGGCGATGCCCTCGTAGAACGAGACCCCGGCGCCGACGCCGAACACCATCAGGGCGACGATGAAGCTCCAGAAGTACAGCTCGCGGCCGTAGCCGAACGGATGCTCGGCATCGGCAGGTCGCTTCGCGCGGTGCATGCCGTAGAGCAGCAGCAACTCATTGCTGGTATCGACGGTGGAGTGCACCGCTTCGCTCAACATCGCGGAACTGCCGGTGAACAAGGCCGCGGCGAACTTCGTGATCGCAATCAGCAGATTGCCGACCAGCGCAGCGTAGACGACCTTGTTGCCGGAGGAGCGTCGCGCCACGCTAGTTCCGCACGAATTCCACAAAGCCCTGGACGAACTGGCGCAGCTGGCCGCGGACCTTCTCGTCGATCAGTTCGCCCTGTTCATTGAAGACAGTGCCGGCACGCGACACCATCAGGCGGCCTTCGAACCACGGACGGGTCCGCAATGTCCGCAGCACTGGCAGCCACGCGTTCTGCGAAAGAATGGTGCCGAACGGCCCCGGCGATGCGCCCATCACTGCGATGCATCGCCCATGAAATACACGAGCTGCATCCTCCGGGGGCCGCGACAGCCAGTCGATGACGTTCTTGAGTACGCCCGGCAGGGAGTTGTTGTACTCGGGGGTGCAGATCAGCAGGCCATCGGCGGCGGCCACCTGATCCTTCAGTTGTACGACCGCCGGCGGGATGCCCTCGACTTCCACGTCGTAGTTGTAGAGCGGAATGGCGCTGATGTCGGCAATCTCCAGACGGGCACCTTCAGGCATCAGTGCGCGGGCCGCATTGAGCAATGCGCTGTTGAATGATTGCCTGCGCAAGCTGCCGGAAATGCCGATGAGGGTGGTCACGCGCGAACTCCTGTGGAAAGGATGAACCGCATTCTGCGTTAAGGAGGCAGGGCTTCCCAAGAAGGAGAAGTGCGATGTCCGGGCCGGAGTTCCAGGGTGGCTGTCTGTGCGGCGCGATTCGTTATCGAGCGAGCGGCGCGCCCGTGCGCGGCGTCATGTGTCATTGCTCGATGTGCCGCCGCCATTCGGGCGCACCGGCGCTGGCATTCGTGCATTTTCCGGTGGACGCATTTCAGTGGACTCGCGGCAGCGTGAGTTGGTTTGCCTCCTCGCCCAAGGCCGCCCGCGGGTTCTGCGAGGTGTGCGGCAGCACCATCGGCATGCGCGAGGATGCGTTGAGCGATCGCGTGCAGATCTGCGTCGGTACGCTCGACGATCCGGATGCCGTACGCCTCGACGATCACGTCTGGACCGTCGAGAAAATCGAATGGTTCGACGTGAAGGACGACCTGCCTCGTTTCGAGCGCAGCAGCACCGCAGTGGCGAGCGATGCGCTGCAGGATTGAAATCGTCGCCGGCTCAGCGAGCCCTTCTGAACGTGAGGTTGATGCGGGCCGTGCCGGTAAGGGAATGAAACTGTTCCGCCAGCGGTGCTATGCCGTGATAGACGAATCGCGACGGTCCGCCCCATACCACGACGTCGCCGCTGTGGAGGGGGATGCGTTGCGTGCGGTCGCTGCGCTTCAGGCCGCCCCACAGAAAGACTGCCGACACGCCCATCGAGACGGACACGATGGGTGCGGTGCGATCGCGCTCGTCGTAGTCGCGATGCAAGGAGAGTCGCGTTGCCGGTTCGTAGCGGTTGATCAGGCACGCATCGGGACGGAAGTCCTCAAATCCAGCAGCGCTCGCCGCGCGCTGCGCCACCTCCAGAAACGCGGCCGGCATCGCGGGCCAGGGCTGCTGCGTCAGCGGATCGCACGCGTCATAGCGATAGCCGTTCGCATCGGAGACCCAGCCGCAATCGCCGCAATTCGTCATTGCGACCGACATGCGGTAACCGCCCGGCGTGGTGAGATGCCGCAAGGGCGAGCGGGCGGCGATCGCATCGACCTCACGCAGCAACGACGCCTCGTATCCGTGAACGAATCCGCGCAACACCGCTGCACCGGGACCAAGCGACACCTGTTCTTTTCGCGGCGGAACGGACTCGAAGAGACTGGAAGTCGCGTTCATGGCCTGCACCTCTCTCTGCTCGCGCAGAGGATCGTCACTCAGCATGCGCGGCCGGCGCCGGGCCGCGGGGGCCGGTCGATTTTTTCAGCAGCAGCAACAACGGCAACATGAAGGCGTAACTCAGCGTGATGAGTTTGAACACATCGAGCATCGCGCCCATTTCCGCCTGCTGACCGACCTGGCGTGCGACCAGCGCCAGCGCTCGCGGATCATTCGGTCGCAGATGCAGCTGCTGGAGGTAGTGCAGCAGGGCTTCGTGATAGACGTTGATGTGCGCCCCGAGTTCGTTCCAGATGATCTGCGTCTGATGCGTCAGTACCGTGGTGGCGATCGAAATGCCGATGGCTGAGCCGATGGTGCGCACCAGGCTGTAGATGCCGGCAGCTTCCGCCATGCGCGAGCGCGGCATGGTCGCATAGGCAATGGTCGACAATGGCACGAAGACCAGCCCCAGTCCGATGCCCTGCAGGAACGCGGGCAGGATGATGTTCCAGGTGCTGATCTCGAGCGAATAGAACGTCATCATCCACGAGCCCACTGCACTGATGGCGATGCCGACCAGTACCAGCAGGCGCGCGTCGATCACATTCACCAGCCGCCCGACGAACATCATGGCAATGGCCGTCGCCACGCCGCGCGGTGCCATCACGATGCCGGTCGTGATGATGGGATAGCCGAGCAGACCTTCGAGCAGTATGGGCTGCAGCACCAGACTGCCGAACATGCCCAGGCCCATCGAGCCCATGATCAGGCACGAGGAGGCGAAGTTGCGGTCCTTGAAGATGCGGATGTCGAAGACTGCGTGCGAGCCTTTGCTGTAGCTGTACCAGGTGAAGGCGGCGAGCCCGACGACGGCGCAAACGGCTGCGACGCGGATATCATCGGCGTCGAACCAGTCCTGGTGATTGCCCCGGTCGAGCATGTACTGCAGGGCCGCGACACCCAGTGCGAGCAGACCCATGCCGGTCCAGTCCATCTTGCGCGCGCGTTTCACGGTATCGGGCACGTACTGTGCGGCCAGAAACAGCGACAGCGCGCCGACCGGCAGGTTGATATAGAAGGTCCAGCGCCAGCTTGCGATCTCGGTGAGCCAGCCGCCGAGCGTCGGCCCGAGAATGGGACCGACCATCACGCCCAGTCCCCAGATGGCCATGGCACGGCCGCGTTCCTGCAACGGATACGAATCCGCCATGATCGCCTGCGACATCGGCACCAGCGCGGCACCGAATACACCCTGCAGCAGCCGGAACATCACGATCTGCGTGAGGCTCTGCGAAATGCCACACAACGCCGAGGCGGCAACGAAGCCGGCAATGCACGTCAGCAGAAATCGCTTGCGCCCCATCACATCGGCGAAATAGCCGGTGAGCGGCATGCAGATCGCCGACGAAACCAGATAGCTCGTCAGTACCCAGCTGATCTGGTCGGCGGTGGCTCCGAGTTCGCCCTGCATGTGCGGCAGCGCGACGTTGACGATCGTGGTGTCGAGCACCTGGATCAGCGTCGCCGACATGACTGCGACGGTGATCATGAAGCGGCCGCCGGCCGCGACGGGTGCGCTGTGAACGCTGTCGGCGCTGGTACTCACGCAGCGGGCTGTGCGACTGCAACGAGCAGACTGCAGTGGAGCTTGTGCAGCAGGGTGACCTCTTCGGATTCGCTCCACCATCGCGCCAGTCGGCTGCGATAGCGATAGCCGACCACGACCAGATCGGCGCCGATACGATCGGCAATGTCGGGAATCCGGGTCAACGGATCGCCATAAACCAGCGAGCCTTCGCTCGGCACGTCGTGATCGCGCAGCCACTGAATGCCTTCGGCGAGCAGCGTCTGCGCGGTGCTGGCTTCGCATTGCATCAGTTCGGGAGTGACGCCTTCGGGCACTGCCGTTGCCAGCATGTCGCGACAGATCGCGAGCAGATACGCCTGCGACTTCATGGCCATCGCGACTTCGGCTCCCTGACGCAGGGCACGCCGGCCTTCGATGGTGCCGTCGTAGCAGAGCAGGATCTTCTGATACATGGCGCTACTCCGTTTGCACGTGCACCGTGGCAGTGGTGCCGATGCGCAGCGGAAATGCCGGATCCGGATTGGCGATGCGGATCTTCACCGGGACGCGTTGTGTCACCTTCACCCAGTTGCCCGTCGCGTTCTGAGCAGGCAGCAATGAAAAGGCCTGACCGCTGCCGCCACTCAGACTCTCGACCACGCCGTCGAACGGATGCCGGCGATACATGTCGACGACTACTTCGGCGTGCTGTCCGGGCTTGATGCGGTTGAGTTCGGTCTCCTTGAAGTTCGCATCGACCCAGTACTCGTCGTCGCCGATGATGGTGAAGAGAGGCTGCTGCGCCTGCACGGTACTGCCCGGCCGCAGCGAGAAGTTGGCGATCAGACCGCTGGTGGGCGCATACACCCTGGTGTGATCGAGATCGAGCTGTGCCTGATCGAGCTTGGCCAGCGCCGCACGAACGCCGGCATTGCCTTCGCCCGCCTTGCCCAGTGCGCTTTGTGCCTGGGCGAGATTCGCTTCGGCGGCTGCCACGGCAGCCTTCGCGGTCTCTGCCTGCGTGCCCACTGTCTCGGCGCTCTGCTGCGAAACCAGATTGCGGGTGACGAGGTCGCGGGCACGCTTCTCATTGGATTGCGCATTGCGCAGCTCGGCAGTGCGCTGGACCACGAGTGCGCGTGCGGCTTCGACCGCGGCACTCTCCTTGGAGGTGGACTGTCGCGCGATTTCGAGCTGTGCCGAGGCCGTTTCCACGGCCAGCTCGAACGGACGCGGATCGATTTCGAACAGCAGGTCACCGGCCTTGACGGTCTGCTGATCGCGGACATGCACGGCGACGATGGGTCCGGATACCTGCGCCGCCATCTCCACGGTATGCGCGTTGACGTAGGCGTTGTCCGTGGTGACGTACATCTGGCTGCGGTGCCAGTAGTGCAGGCCGAGCACGATGGCGCCGACCAGCACCACCGCAGCAATGCCCCACTTGATCAGCTTGGCGGGCGAGAGGCGATCGCGGTCGGAGGATGTGACCGGCGAAGCAGAGTCGATGTCGTCCACGTTGCAGTTCCTGATCGAGGTGGCTGCATTGTGGGCGATTTGCCGCGAGTCGCAAGCAGGGGATATGGCGGTGGCGGGTTTTTGATCAGCGGATGCCGCGAAAAGGAATGAAAAAAGATTTCATGCTTTTTCCGGGAAGAAGACGTTGCACCTTCGGCAGATCGCAGGTTCCCCGGCTAGAAAAAAATCAGCCAGATCAGTCCCGCGATCAACGCCCATTTGAGCAGGTAGTAGATGGGCTTGTTCCACTTCTTGATGCGGATGCCGAGCAGCCGGATCTTGTAGATGAATTCGAATACATGATTGAGCACGCCCACGTGTTCGCCGGGAACGTTCTCGGTGGCCGCGGCTTTGACCAGTCGCCGCCCGATCACGCGATTGATCCAGCGCATGAGCGGATTCGACAGCGGCCGTTCGATGTCGCAGAACAGGATGACGCGGGTCGTGTCCGTGCGGTTTTCGGCGGTATGAATGTAGGTCTCATCGAACATCACCGCCTCGCCATCCTTCCAGTAGTACCGCTCGCCGTCGACGATGATGAAGCAGTCGGGCGAGTTGGGCGTGACGAGACCCAGGTGATAGCGCAGCGAGCCGGCGAACGGATCGCGGTGTTCGCCCAGACGCGAACCCGGCGGCAGCACGGTGAACATGGCTGCATTGATGGACGGCACGCCAGCCAGCAGTCGCGTCGTCTGGGGACACAGCGCTTCGGCGGACGGCAGGAAGTCGCCGTACCACTTCAGATAGAAACGTTTCCAGCCGGTGCGGAAAAATGAGTTGAAGCCGATGTCGTTGTGTTTCGCCGCTGCCCGGATGTAGCCCTCATCGAACAGCTTCAATGCTTCCTCGCGGATCATCCGCCACTGTGCAGTGACCGCCTGCAGCTCGGGAAACTCATCGACCGGTGCATATGGCTGTGCCCGCACCGCCGAGAACAGGTACATGAGCGTGTTGTAGGGCGCCATGAGGTTGGCGTGATCGGCAATCAGGCGCGACAACTTGTGGTGCACGCGACCGCGCACCTGCACGTAGATCGCCGTGGAAAGAAAGATCGCAAGAATCCAGTAACGCACAGGGAAACACTCCGTTGAGCCTGCGATTCTACAAATTCGACCGTCGCTGGCTCCAGCAGGATGCGACGCTCCGACGACCGCGGCGCGTTGTTTCGATGAAGGCGTGGTACCCGCGCCTGCGCCCGCTTCATTCGTCTGAGTACACCGCGGCGTTATTCCTTGCATTGACGCGGGGAACGAAACGGATGGCCACGCAGTCGTACCGATTCCAGTCGCAAACCGGCGACGCATAACTCAAACGAGCGGCCGATGCTGAGAAGCCGGAAATCCAGAATCTGTGCACTGCTGGTGGCCGTGTGGCTCGGTGCGGCATACCTGTCGCACTCGGCCG
>DASTRD010000061.1:0-5124 GCA_035761425.1 Povalibacter sp. | reverse complement strand
GAGATGCGGGCAGTGGCGTTGGGTTCGTAAGGTGTCTGGCCCCAACGTGAAGTGCGCAGCCAGTTTTCCAGTTCGTTCGCGGGCAGCGGGCGGCTCATGAAATAGCCCTGAGCGTGATCGCAGCCCAGTTCACGCAGCAGTTCGAGACTGCGTTCGTCCTCCACGCCTTCGGCAACGACTTTCAGCCCCAGGCTGTGTCCCAGCTCGATGGTCGAACGCACGATCAGCGCGGTCGTAGCATCGGAGGTCATGCGGCTGACGAAACTGCGATCGATCTTCAGCTCATCCACCGGCAGCTGCGCGATGTAGCTGAGCGATGAGTAGCCGGTGCCGTAGTCGTCGATCGAAAGCTGTACGCCGAGCGCATTGAGCCGCTCGAGCACGCGCTGCGCATGGCTGGGATCTTCCATGAAGCCGCTTTCGGTGATCTCCAGACAGATCATGCCGGCGGGCGTGCCGTAGCGATGCAGCAGCTGCGCGATCATGTCGGGCAGTTCGCGGTTCATCAGGTCGCGCGTGGAGAGATTGATCGACACCTTGAGTGAAATTCCGCGCGCCAGCCAGGCGCCGCACTGGCGGATGGCTTCCTCCAGTACCCAGCGCGTCAGCACCTTGATGTAGCCCGTCTGTTCGGCGAACGGAATGAACTCCGCAGGCGGAATGAATCCCCGCACCGGGTGTTGCCAGCGCAGCAGCGCTTCCACCGCGGCCGCAGCCGAACACGACAGCGATACCTTGGGTTGATAGAAAACACGCAGCTCGTTGCGTTCCACCGCGGAGCGGATTTCTCCGAGCAGCGACAGGTGCTGCTGCTGGTGGGTGTCGTACTTGTGATCGTAAACGGCGAAGCCGCTCTTGTTGCGCTTCGCCACGTACATGGCGATGTCCGCGTTGCGCAGCAGCGTGCCCGCATCCATGCCGTGCTCGGGATATTGCGAAATGCCGATGCTGGTGCCGACGTCGAGCGGCTGATCGGCATACGCAATCGGTTGTTCGAGCGCCTGCATGATCTTGTGAGCCACACGCATTCCGGTGGCCGCATCGGCCTTCTCGATAAGGATGGCGAATTCATCGCCGCCGAGTCGCGCCACGATATCGTGCTCGCTGAGCAGCAGGCGCAGACGTTTGCCGACTTCGCGCAGCACGTGATCGCCGACGGCATGGCCGAGCGTGTCATTGACGTACTTGAAGCGGTCGAGATCCATCATCAGCACCGCCAGTGCCGTGCGGTTGGCGCGGGCAGCGTCGATGGCATCGCGCAGACGCTCGTTGAACAACGAGCGGTTGGGCATCTCCGTAAGAGTGTCCTGATAGGCGAGCTGCAGAATCTGGCTTTCGCGTGCGGCAATGTCCCCGCGCATGTGATTGAGGCTGTCGGCCAGCACGCCGATTTCGTCGCGGCGCTGAGTGGCCACCGGCGTGGTGTAGTCTCCCGCGCGTATGCGTTGAGCAGCGGCGGACAGTTCGCTGATCGGACGGGTAATGCCGAGCGCGATCGCAAAGCTGCCGACGATCGACAGCAGCAGACTGACAACGCCCAGTCCGATGAGCGTGCGGCGCAGATTGTCGAATGCCGCCACCGCCTCGGTGACCGGACGCTGCAGCACTGCGATCAATATGTTCTCGCCGAAATGATCCAGCGGAATGACGCGGATCTGCTGTTCTTCGTCGCCGCTGCCGATGTGCCGCACCGAGGTGGCCTCCGGCAACCCGGGCAGCGCGGCGGTCAGTTCCGCGGTGCGCCGATCGAGAGTCGACGCCAGTGCATGCCAGTTGCCGCCTGCCAGGCCCGACGAGCCGAGGAACGAAACCTCCAGCGTCGTGAGCTGGCGCAGTTCGGCGGCGAGGCCATCGTCGACGATGAAACCGACGACGATCCACGCGCTCGGCAGCGGCGCGAGCACCGGCACGATGGCGAGCTGATAGGCGTGACCGTTCATCAGTTCGATCGAGGACGCACTGCCATTCTTCGCTGCGCGTTCGATCAGCGCGGGGAATTCGAACTGATGGGGCGGCAGGCCGGTGGCGAACGTATCTGCGACGACCGTGCCGTCCAGCGACACCAGCATCGTGACGTTCGCGTCGATGCGGTCGCCGTGATTTCTGAGTGCCGAGACGACGGTGGCGCTGTCATTGCTGGCGATCGCCTCACGCAATGCGTAGTCGGCTGCCATGACGCGTGCCGCCTGGGCGAGACGATCGCGGTTCTGTTCCAGCAACCGCGCGAAGATGCGCTCACCGACCGTGAGTTCTTCCTCGATCTTCTGCCGTGCATTGGTGGAGTTCGCGGCATTGACGAACAGAAACGCGAGGACCTGCACCAGTGCCAGCAGCGCCACCAGGAAGAAGATGATGCGGGTTCGCAGGCGGCGAAACATCGGTCAATGCACTCGCCGGGCGCGACGGGGGGCAGGGGGAATCCGCGATGAGGCCCGGCAGGACACCGCTCCTGCCCGGCAGACCCCGGGGCACGCAACGGCGATCGCAGGGCCGGCACAGCGCATGAATGCGGATTCCGATGGAAAGTTGCCGTGAGCCTATCGGTCCACCTGCCTGCATATTGTTAACAGGCTCACAGGCGCAACGCGGCGGAACCCGCAAAAAATCAGGGCTGTGATGCGCATCGCGCGGCGCAGCAGCTCCTTATGTCCGGCTGCGTCAGCCGTGCGATCGCTTTACTGATAGCGGCGGCCATCGTGTTCGATCCAGCCGTCGACATGCCGTCCGGCCGGATCGCGATGCGTCCAGTGAATGACGCCGCCTTTGGGGTTCCATTCGTATTCGCCGTAGAAGGTGACCGTATCGCCTTCGCGCAGCGCAGCCACACGCGGTGCCAGATCGATATTGTGAGCGATCAGCACGGTGTGTCCGGCATCCAGTTGAACGATGAAGCGCTGATGACGGGACCCCTCGTCATCATCCCTGAGAATCTTGCGCACCACGCCTGTGCCGTGCACCTGAACATCGCTCGCGCGATGTTCGAAGGCATCCGCGATGGGTCGATTGGGCGCTGCAGCGGCAGGTGCGCTCGCTGCCGGGATCGTCGCGCCACGGCCCGGCGCATTGTCGAGGTAGACGGTGGTAGCGTATCCGGCGCCGAATACCAGCACGGCCAGCAGGAATTTTTTCATCGACGGTTACCGAGGTGGCACATGTCAGGAGTGCAGCGAGTCGAAGACGTCATTGGTTTCTGGTTCGGGGAGCTCGAACCGAAACACTGGTTCGTGCGCCACGAATGGGTCGATGATGCCATCCGCGGCCGTTTTGCGGGACTCTACGCAGAGATCAGCCAGCAGTCTGCGGCGTCACTGGTGACTGCGCCGCGCCCGGCGCTTGCAGCCGTCATCGTGCTCGATCAGTTTCCACGCAATCTCTTTCGCGGCACGGCGCGCGCCTTCGCCACCGATGCACAGGCGCTGGAAATCTCGCAGCGTGCCATCGCAGCGAAATTCGATCAGGCGCTCAGTGTGCCGCAACGTACCTTTCTCTACATGCCGTTCCAGCATGCCGAAGACTCAAAGGTCCAGGAGCGCTCCATCGAACTGTTCGAGTCGCTCGGCGATGCCGAGGTGCTTTCGTTTGCACGGCGCCACAAGGAAGTCATCGACCGCTTCGGCCGCTATCCGCATCGCAATGCTGCGCTCGGACGTGTGTCGACTCCCGAGGAAGTGGAATTCATGAAGACGCACCCGGGATTTTGAAGAGCAGAGAAGAGTTTCCACGGGGATCACGGGGCGCACGGGGTCGCTATTGCGCCATTCTTCTGTGGGTCAGGCTTTGGCCTGACATCTGCCGGCCGAGGCCGGCCCGCACAAAAGCCAACGGAGCAGGAGTTGCACACGGAGGGTCATGCAGAGAAGCCATTTCGTACAGAGTGATTCTGTCCGGATCTTTTGGTCTGTGTGCGCGGATGAACTCCCGGCACTTTTCATTCCCAGCGACCCTGTGTGCCCCGTGGAGATCCGACTCCTGTAAAAGCCAAAGAGCCGGATCATCCCTGATCCGGCCCCGCGGTGAAGGTGACGTGATCGGTCAAGACGCAGTCGATTCCTTCATGCGATTGCGGAAGTGCTCGCGGCGCTGTTCCCACTTTGCCTGTCGCTCCGCGAGGATCTCGGGCACCTTGGCACGCTGTTCCGGCGTGAGCACCGCGTAGATCTGAGTCTGCGTATCGCTCATCTGCTGGATGGCGTCCGCTGCGAGCTGCTTCTGCGCTGCGATCAGAGCCGGATAGTTCGCGTCGTCCGGCATGGTGGTGGCCAGGGCCTGGCGATTGGCGCGCTGCTGCTCGCGCAGCGCCTTGCGCTTGTCGGCATTGCCCTGAAAGACAGCCTTGATGCTCTGTTGCTGCTGCGCACTCAGATCGAGCTGCTTGAGCGTACTCATCAGCGGCGAGCCGTGGCGGGCACCGTGATGCTGATGCATCTGATGCTGTCTCTCGGTCTTTGCACCAGCGCCGTCGGCTGCATTGCTTGCGTAGACGGCGGCGCCCGTGAACGTCAATGCCGCACACGCGGCGAGCACGGAATTCTTCAATCGGTTCGGGTTCATGAGGCTCTCCTTCAGACAACCTGTGGCATTCATCGACCTTCACTGTGACTGTTGCGGTCGCGCAATGCTGCAGGAGAATTGTCGAAACTTTGTAACGGAATGAAACGGCGCGCAGTCAACGCATCAGTAGAACAGGCCGTTGACCACCTGCATCACGATGCCGGTCGTAATGGCAGCCAGCACCACGTCGTTGTTCACGCGCACCCAGTGATAGCCGTAGGGAGGGGACGCGAGCCGATAGTCGCGATAGTTATGAACCACATAGCGCGGTGCATAGTACGCGGCGGGCAGCCGGGCGCCGCGATACCAGGTGTACGCGTGATAACCGCGCGGCGGGTAATAGCGAACGACCTTGTAGCGCACCGGCGCACGATGATCGTAGCGGTGATCGTGCCGGTTCAGGTCCGGACGATGCTCACGACGCACGTCACTGCGGTGATCCCAATGGCGATTGTCGACGCGGCGGTCGTCGCGACGATGGTCGTCATGGTGACCGGGGTCGCGATGCACGGCGTGACCGCGGTCGTTGCGATGATCGCGGCCATGGTCGCCGCCATGCGGATCCGCCAGCGC
>DASTRD010000060.1:0-32163 GCA_035761425.1 Povalibacter sp. | reverse complement strand
GGCTGCATGGGCCTGAGCCATGCTTACGGCCAGCCCACGCAACGCAGCGAAGCCATTGCACTGATTCGCGCAGCGGTGGAGCGCGGCGTGACGTTCTTCGATACCGCCGAAGTCTACGGGCCGTACACCAATGAAGAGGTGGTCGGCGAAGCACTCGCCCCGCTGCGGGATTCGGTGGTGATCGCGACGAAATTCGGGTTCGACATCGGCAAGACCGACGGCAGCGTCAACAGCCGGCCGGACCACATTCGCGCGGTGGCCGATGCATCGCTGAAGCGTCTGCGTACCGATCGCATCGATCTGTTCTACCAGCATCGCGTCGATCCGCAGGTACCGATCGAAGACGTGGCGGGCACGGTCAGGGAACTCATCGAGGCCGGCAAGGTGAAACACTTCGGCCTGTCCGAAGCGGGCGTGCAGACGATCCGTCGCGCACACGCGGTACAACCCGTGACCGCGCTGCAAAGCGAGTATTCGCTGTGGTGGCGCGAGCCGGAACGCGAGATCTTTCCCGTACTCGAGGAGCTGGGCATCGGCTTCGTACCGTTCAGCCCGCTTGGCCGCGGGTTTCTCACGGGTGCCATCGACGCAACGACCACCTTCGAGAAGAACGACTTCCGCAACAAGGTGCCGCGCTTCTCGCCCGAGGCACGGCGTGCCAATGCCATTCTGGTCGAACGCGTCGGACAGATTGCGCAGCGACATCGGTTGACGCGCGCGCAGATCGCGCTCGCCTGGCTTCTGGCGCAGAAGCCCTGGATCGTTCCGATTCCCGGCACCACGAAACTTCCGCGACTCGAGGAGAATCTCGCGGCTGTGGAGGTCGAACTGCACGATGCCGACCTGCGCGAGATTGCCACGGTGCTGGAGAGCACTGCCATTGAAGGCGAACGCTATCCGGCTCACCTTGCGCAGCGGGTCGGGAAGTGACGGTGTCCGCCACGGCTCTGTTGTCCTCTGGCGATGTGTGTGTGACATCCTCTTCAAGCAAATGCGAGTTCCCGGCCGTCAGAACTTTCTGACGTCACTCGCGTTACAGGTCGTGATGCACGCGGTTCTCTCGTAATGCGTCGTGCGCCATGACTCAGATTCCTCAGGCGGAGACTGATCCGACATGAACAGCATCCACTCCGACGCGTTCGTCTTCTTCGGCGCCAGCGGCGATCTCGCCTACAAGCAGGTTTTTCCGGCGTTGCAGGCACTGACGCAGCGGGGCCGGCTCGAGATGCCGGTAATCGGTGTCGCGAAGTCCGGCTGGACGCTCGATCAACTGCGGGCGCGCGCTCGCGACAGCATCACGCATTACGGGTCAGTGGACGAGGCGGCCTTCAGGAAGTTGTGCGAGCGGTTGCAGTACATCGACGGCGACTATCGCGAGGCATCGACGTTCGAGCGGTTACGCAAGGCACTCGGTGAGGCCAGCCATCCGCTGCACTATCTGGCGATTCCGCCCAGCATGTTCGCATCGGTGATCGAGGGCCTGGGCAAGGCCGGTTGCGCACGCAATGCACGCGTCATTGTCGAAAAGCCCTTCGGTCGCGATCTGGCGTCCGCGCGCGAGCTCAACCGCACCGTGCACCAGGTGTTCGATGAAGATTCGGTGTTCCGCATCGATCACTATCTGGGCAAGGAGCCCGTCGAGAATCTGCTGTATTTCCGTTTTGCAAATGCATTCCTGGAACCGATCTGGAATCGCGATCACGTGGCCAGCGTGCAGATCACCATGGCGGAGAAATTCGGCGTGCGCGGCCGCGGTGCCTTCTATGAGGAAGTCGGGTGCATCCGCGATGTGGTGCAGAATCACATGCTGCAGGTACTCGCGCTGCTCGCCATGGATGCCCCGGTGGGTCGCGGCGCCGATGCCATTCGCGACGAGAAGCTGCGCATCTTCAATGCAATCGCACCGCTGGCGCGCGATGAGGTCGTGCGCGGACAGTTCCGCGGCTATCGCGACGAGCCCGGCGTCGCGCAGGACTCGCAGGTCGAAACATTTGCAGCCCTGCGGTTGCATATCGAGACGTGGCGCTGGGCGGGCGTGCCGTTCTACATCCGCGCCGGCAAACAACTGCCGGTGACGGCGACCGAGGTCATGGTCGAACTGAAGCAGCCGCCGCAGATGCTGTTCGATGATCTGCGGTCACCGCCGCCGAACTATTTCCGCTTTCGTCTCGGCCCCGACGTGAGCATTTCACTCGGCGCACGCGTCAAGGTGTCCGGCGAGGCCATGACGGGCAAGGGTATCGAGCTGCTGATGCGCGATCCCGTCGATGACGACATGACACCGTACGAGCGACTGCTTGGCGATGCGTTGCGCGGCGACGGTTCACTGTTCACGCGGGACGACAGTGTGGAAGCCGCGTGGAAGGTCGTCGAACCTGTGCTCGAACGTCCGCCACCCGTGATCGAATACGAGCCAGGTACCTGGGGGCCGCGCGAAGCACAGCATCTCATCGAAGGCCGCGGCTTCTGGCACAACCCGGCAGAAGCGGATATGCCGGAAACGGCCGTGGCGATCGGCCGGCCGGCCTGAGGTCGCCGGACAGAAAACGAAAAGAGCGCAAGGTATGGGGCAGCGGTGCTGTTCGGGCGCCGCTTCGCCCCTGTGCGACACATCCGGCTCTCATCTTCTTTTTCAGAAATGTCGGCAGGCGTGCCCTTCATTCGTCATCAGATAACAATCAAGCGCGAGGCAATTCCATGTCGAAGGTAAAAGTGCAGGCGTTCGCCGTGTCCATCGACGGTTTCGGGGCAGGCCCGGACCAGAGTCTGAAGGCGCCGCTGGGTGTCGGCGGCGAACAGTTGCATCAGTGGTTCTTTCCGACACGAACCTTTCAGTCCATGTATGGCGACGGCAAGGGCGAGGAGGGGACGGACAACGACTTTGCCCGCCGCAGCCTGGAGAACCTCGGTGCCTGGATCATGGGTCGCAACATGTTCGGGCCGGTTCGCGGCGAATGGCCCGATGATTCCTGGAAGGGCTGGTGGGGCACGAACCCGCCGTATCACGTGCCTGTCTTCGTGCTCACCCACCATGCGCGGGCACCGCTGACGATGGAAGGCGGCACGACATTTCATTTCGTGACGGGTGGAATTCACGAGGCCATGGAGCGTGCCCGCGCGGCCGCCGGCGAGAAGGACATCCGCATCGGCGGCGGCGTAGCGACGGTCCGTCAGTATCTGGAAGCGGGACTGATCGACGAAATGCACCTGCCCATCTCGCCGACATTGCTCGGACGGGGCGAGTCGCTGTTCGCCGGACTCGACCTCACGGCGCTCGGCTTCGAATGTACGCAGCATGTCGCCACGCAGCGCGCGATGCACGTCGTCCTGACGCGCAAGTAGTCGGGAAGAATCGATCGCGCTCGGCAGAGCGACGCAGACGACAAGTCGTCGTCGCTCTGCGATGAGATTCCGCGATCTCAGATCTCTGGCTTCAGCCGCCAGCCATCGCGCGACACCAGCAACTGCGTGCCGGCGGGAATCAGCTCGGCTACCGGTGCCAGCTCGTCGATCTGGTCGGCGGGCAGGCGAATGGAAGGATCGAGCGTGCCGAACAGGCTGACGTTCGGATCGAATGCCGCCCAATCGATATTCACTCTGCTGATGACACCCGATGACAGCGCCTGTTTCGCGGCGCTGAGACTGTCGCTGTTCACGGCCACGCGACCGTTGCGCAGCGGCACAATGGTTTCGTTGCCGAGAATGATGGTGTCGGCGTTGAATGCGGTGGCTGTGTCGAACAACAACGCGCCGGTCCCGGTATAACCCTTGAGCAGCAGCGAGGCCGGGGAGCCCGCGAAATTGACGTTGGGCGTGCTGGTCTGAATGCCCTCGATCGCCGGAACGATGAGGAAGATGGTCTGACCGGCACCGCCCGTCGTCGCGAGCGAGATGGGGGCGCCGGCGATGCCGATCTCGCCCGCCGAACCGTCCAGACCGCCGGCCCGCAGTTCGAGCATCGACCCGCTGACATTGCTGAGACCGGCGCCGGAATCCAGCGAGTTGTAGATGTTGTGGGCTGCGATCAGCAGCGCGCGGCCGTTGCCGGCATCCACACTGGCGAGCCCGATGTTGCCCGCGTCAGCGGAATACAGAATGTTGCCGCCCGCCGATGTGGTCGTGGCCGTGGCCAGCATTTCAATGCCACGCGCCAGTACTGATATATCCCCGTTGGCACTCAGAGCGCCGTTCTGCGTGAAGTTGCCGGCGCTGCGCAGGCTCACCGGACCTGCCGCGGCAAGACTGGTCAGCGTCAGCCCGGTCGTGTCGTCGATGAAGATGCCACCGGCGCTGGCGGTGGCTGTCAATGTGTCGATGGCGACATTGAGCGGATTGTCTGCGCTGCCGATCGTCCGCGCAGCGAATGTCGCGCTGTTGGCCGTGATGCTGGTATCGGCGTTGTCGCTGATCGCGCCGTTGGTCGCCGTGATGGAAACGCTGCCGCCCGTCGCATCGATGGTTCCCAGCGTGATGTTGCCCGCATCGCTGGTGATCGACACCTGGCCAGCCGCGATGGTGCCGACGTTGAGATCGTTGACAGTATGCAGCGTCACCGACCCGGTGCCGCTGTCGAGTCCCGGTGCTGCCAGCGCGTTGCCGGAGATCAGATTGATCACGCCATTGTTCGACTCGATGTTGCCGGCTACATCCAGCGAACCGGTGCCGCCGGCGGTGAGATTGACGCCACCGCCCTGGGTGACGAGCGTTTCGACAACGATGTTGCCGTTGTTGGCCGTCCGCAGATCGACGGTGTTGCCGGTTCCGGAAGAGCGGACGTCGTGCAGCCGCACGTTGTCCTGTTCCGCCACGAACACGCCGCCGTTGCTGGCATTGGCATTGAAGATCGCGGCTGCAGTGTCCACGCGATTGTCGCTTGTGCCGATGCTGGTGCCGGTCAGCGTGACCGTGACGCCGCCAACGCGTGTCGCATCGTTGCCGTCGTTCGTCAGGGCGCCATTGGCACGGATGACGACGTCGCCCGCACTGGCCGTGATTGCGTTGAGCTGCAGCGCGTCCGCTTCGTCGATGTAAATGCCGCCCGGTGCCGTTGCGGTAAGAGACGTCGCCTGAGTTCCGAGCAATGCGTCGTCCGCACCCAGTGCTGCAGCATTCAATGTGATTGCATTGCCGCTGATGCGCGTCGCGCTGTCGCCATCATCGCTGATGGTGCCCGAGGCTGTCAGTGTGACATCGCCGCCGGTTGCGGCGACTTGTCCGACGACTACGTTGCCGTTCTGCGCGATGTGGATACCGCCATTCGATGCGGCGGCGGACAACGTGGCGGTCGTCGTGTCGATCGCATTGTTGGCGGCACCGATGGCAGCAGCGCTCAGGTCCACCTGCTGGGCCACGATGCGTGTGGCATCGTTGCCGTCATCCAGCAGGCTGCCGTCGGCCCGCAGCGAAACAGTCTGCCCGGCAATGGCGCCGAGCTGCGCATTACCTGCCGCTGCCACGTAAACGCCATCGGCAGCAGTGGCTGAGAGTGTGCTGACGGCGACGTTGAGGTGGTTGGCCTGTGAGCCGATTGCATTGGCCGTCAGGATGGCGCTCTGTGCCGACAGATGTGTCGCCGCGTCGTTGCCATCGCTGATGACGCCATTCGCAGCCGTCAGGGTGGCCGTCGAGCCGCTCTGTGCAGAACCTGTCAGCACGATGTTGCCGCTCGTGCCCGCAACGAGAGTCAGTGCATCTGAGGTGTTCAGCGTGCCGTTCACGGCGATGTTGCCGCTCGGTGCAGTCACGTTCGCTGAGCCATGCACGTTGCCACTCAGCTGAACATTGCCGTCATGCGCGATGAAGGCGGAACCGGCGTCGGTGCCGAGGCTGACCGAGGCAGCCTGCGTGTCGACACGGCCGCCGCCTGAGCCGTCCTCGCGACCGATGTTCGTCGCCGCATTCAGGGACAACGTGTTGCCGGCATGCACGAACGTCGTGGCACCGGTATCGCCATCATCGAGAATCTCGCCCGCGCGAATCGCAACGTTGCCGCCAGCCGCGATGTTGCCGAGCGTCAGTGCGTCGGCGTCGACGATCGAGAGATTCGCGGTGCCGCCGAGGGTCGCGTCGATGCGGTTCGCCGCGACGTTCAGGGTCACATCACCGCCCTGCGCGCCGGACGTGAAGACCAGCTGATCGGCGGCGAGATTGAACGTACGGTCGGCGCGCGCAATATCTGTCCCGCCATGCAACGACAGTGTCGTCAGCGGCCCGCTGATCAGATCGCTCTGCTGACCGGGCATGCTCAATACGCCGTCGGCACTGAAACCGATCTCAGTGAAGCCACCGATGGCGGCATTGAATGAATTCAGCGACAGATCGCCGCCGGACTGAATCAGCAGCCGACCGGCACCGCCGGCAGCAATGGCACCCGGATTTGCGGCCGGGGTGCTGCCGCTCGCGATATCGAGATTGATCTGGCCGGTGCTGTTGGCGACCTGTGCGATCAGTGGGCCGCCATGCGTATCGACGCCGATGGCCGTGCCCTGGCGCGTCAGCAGATCGGTCACCGTGCCGATGTTGTTCTGTGCGTGCAGTTCGACGCCCGCAGCCGATACTGACGCTGCGGCTGCGTCCGTTGCGTCATCGACGATTGAACCGTTGCTGGCTTCCAGTCGCGCGTTGCCCGTCGCGGTGACCTGCCGCAGATTCAGATCGCCGACACCCTGCGTAATCGAGACGCCGCCGGCGCCGGTGGCACTGACGGATCCGAACTGGTTTGCGCCGGCAAGTGTGATGTCGTTGCCGGCATGGAGCGTGCGGAAAGTTGCCTGCCCGCCAACGACAAGGGCGCCGGACTGAGTCACCGCCCCTGCGGATACCACGTCGAGATCGCCGCTGATGTTCAGCCCGAGCAGATTCAGGCTGGTGGCTGCGGCCAGCGAGACATCATCGAGCGTGCCGCTGCTCGCGAGCGACAAGCCGGTGCCGAACGAATTGGCGGTGTCGTTGAGCAGGATCGACTGGCCATCGGCAGCCGTGAAAATTGAATTGCCGCCGACGTTCAATGTGCCGGCCTGCGCAATCGTGCCGCCCACAGAGGTGGCCTGAAGGTTGCCGCTGACGGTGCTTGCACCGAGTGTGAGTGCGTCCGAATCGCGCAGGGTCACATTGGCGCCTGTGACGGCGACGGTGCCCGAAAACGTGTTCGCCGCATTGGCGAGCTGCACATCGTGGCCGGCGGCAGCGATGGTCGTGTTGCCGGCAATGGTCGCTGCGCCCGACTGGCTGACAGTGCCGCCGGCAGTAATCGCCAGCGTGCCCGCATCGATGGTGTTCAGAGAGACGCCGGCTCCTGAGTTCAGTGTCGCCACGCCCACGACATTCAATGCTCCGTTCTGTGTCAGAGCGCCGGTGGAGTTCACGGTCAGATTGCCCGCCAGCGTGACTGGCTGGAGCGTGGTTGCCAGGGAGTTGGTCAGCGAGGCATTCGCCGCAGAGATCGTGATCGCGCCATTGAAGGCATTGCCGGTATTGCCGAGCGTTACGTTCTGACCCGCAGCGGTCAGTGATGTGGTGCCGGCGACCGTCACCGGACCTGTCTGACTGATCGTGCCGCTCGAGGTGATCGCGAGCGTGTTCGTGCCCAGCGTTCCCAGAGTGACCCCGGCCGCATTGATTGTCGTATTGCCGCCTGCGGAGACTGCACCGGACTGACTCAGCGCACCCGTCGAGTCGACGGTGAGATCGCCGCTCAGCGAACTGGCGCCCAGATTCGTGGCCGTGGAGTTGGTGAGCGAAGCGTTGGCGGCCGTGATGGCGATCGGTCCGTTGAATGCATTCGAGCTGTTCTGCAACGTCACGGTCTGACCGACCGCAGCAATGGTGGCGGTATTCGCGACGTTCAGCGCACCCGTCTGCCCGACGGCGCCTGCGGAATTCAGCACCAGCGTGTCGAGCGTGCTCGTCGTCAGTGTCGTGGCCAGCGTGTTGGTGAGCGCAGCATTCGTCGCGTTGAACGTAACGTCGCCTGTCAGTGCGTTTGCCTGGGTCAGACTGATGTTGCCGCCCGCAGCAAACACGGAATCGCCCGTGACATTCAGCGCCGCGCTCTGGGTGATGTCACCGCTGCTGGCAGTGAGATGCAGATCCCCGCCGATCGCCAGGCTGCCGCTCTGTGTGATGGTGCCGTCCGATGTCACGCTCAGCTCAGCGGCGGATCCGCTGCCGAGCGTCGTCGCCTGTGCATTCGTGAGTGTCACCGTGTTGCCGGTGAGTGCCACGGCGCCGGTCAGCAGATTGTCCTGACCGAGTGTGATGTTCTGACTGCCGGCATCGAAATTCGAACCGGAGCCGACCGTCAGGATGCCATCCTGCGTAATGCCAGCCGCCGTGACGTTGAGCGTGCCGACATCCATGGTGTGCAGCTCCAGGGCAGTCAGGTCGTGAACGGTGATCGTGTCCAGACCGCTGCCGGTGAAGCTGACATCGCCGGTGAACGTGTTGCTCTGCCCGAGCAGGATCGACTGCCCTGCCTGGGCGGCGAACGTCGAGTCGCCCGTGACATTCAGTGCGGCGTTCTGCGTGATGGTGCCGTTCGACGTGATGTTCAACGTGTCCGCGGAACCCGCGCCCAGCAGAGTCGCGCGATTGTTGTTGAGCGTGACATCGTCGCCGGTGAGGGCGACTGCGCCGGTGAGCTGGTTGTCTTGCGTGAGTGTGATGTCCTCGGTGCCGGCAGCGAAGCTGGAAGTGTCGGCGACCGTCAGGATACCGGTTTGCGTAATGGCACCGGTCGAAGTGACATCCAGTGTGGTAGCCGAAACCGCACCCAGGTTTGTCGCCCGAGCGTTGTTGAGCGTCACGCTGCCGCCGGTCAGGGCGATCGCACCCTGGAACTGGTTGTTCTGATCCAGTGCGATGCTCAGACTGCCGGCATCGAAGCTCGAATTGCCGCTGACCGTGAGAATGCCGCTCTGCGTGATGTCACCGGTCGAAGCGATGTTCAGTGTGCTGGTGGAACCGGTGCCGAGGTCGGTTGTCCAGGCGTTGTTGAGCGTGACGCTGCCGCCGGTCAGCGCGACGGTACCTTTGAGCTGATTGCTCTGGTCCAGCGTGACGTTCTGAGTGCCGGCATCGAAGCTCGAGTCGCCGCTGACCGTGAGAACGCCGCTCTGGGTGATGCCTGCCGCCGTGACATCGAGCGTCGCGACGTCAAGGGTCTTGAGGTCGAGCGCAGTCAGGTCATGAACCGTGATCGTGTCGAGTCCCGTGCCGACGAAGTTCACGGCGCCACCGAACGTATTGTCCTGGTCGAGCACGATGGACTGCCCCGACTGAGCGGCGAACGTGGCGTCGCCAACGACATTCATCGCGTCGTTCTGGGTGATGTCACCGTTCGATGTGATGTTGAGTATGTTCGCCGAACCTGCACCCAGCACAGTGGCGCGATTGTTGTTGAGGGTGACGGAACTGCCGTTGAACGCCACGGCACCCGTGAGCTGATTGTTCTGACTGAGGGCGATGGTCTGGCCGCCAGCGTCAAAAGTGGAAGTGCCGTTGACGATCAGCGGGCCGGTCTGGCCGATGCCGGCGGCAGTGGCGGTGAGCTGCAGATTGTTGCCGACAGTGAGTGCGTCCGTGGAAATGGAAGCGCCGCTGGCGGTCAGGTTGCCCGCAAGCGTCATGGACTGCAGTGCCAACGCGTTTGTGTCGACCACCGTGACGTTGTTGAGCGTGCCGCCGATGCTGGCGGCGAAGGTTGTGGTGCCGTTGAACGTATTGTTGGCGCCGAGCGTGATCGACTGATTGTTGCCGCTGGTAAAGCTGGCGGCGGCGCCAACGGTCAACGCGCCGCTCTGCGTGATAGAGCCTGAAGATTCGACGGTCAGATCGCCGACGACGCTGCTCGCGAGCAGATCGGTGGCGCCGTTATTGACGAATGCAACGGTGCCGGTGTTGAAGCCGATGCTGCCGGTCACGGCATTGGTGGCAGATTGCAGGTTGATCGCACCGCCATTGGCGATCAGCGTGAGATCGCCTGCCGCCACGAGGGCACCCGACTGCGTGATGTTGCCCGCCGACTGGATCGTCACCGTCTGATTGGCTGCCGTGCGCAGGTTGCCGGCGAGCGTCGTGTCGTTGTTCTCGAAGATCGAGATGTTGGCATTTGCATTGGCGGAGTTGCCGGCATTGCGCACAGAGGCCGCCACCGAACCGAAGCTGTTGGCGGCATTCAGCGTGATGGCAGCGCCCGCATCGTTCAGCGTCGTGAAGCTCGCGGCGCCGCCGACACTGAGCGCCGCGATCTGGGTAATCGCCCCGCTCGAGGTGACGGTCAGGTTGTTGTCGATCGTGCTCGTGCCGAGCCGCGTGGCTGTGCCATTGGTGAGCGACGCCGAGACGGCATCCAGGCTCACTGTTCCGCTCAATTGATTCGTGCCTGTCATCAGCGTGATCGAGCCCGTGCCGCCGGCCGTGAGGCTGACATTGCCGGCGGCGGAGAGAGCGCCCGACTGCGTGATGTTGCCCGTCGATGTCACCATCACCGTCTGACCCGCTGCCGTGCGCAGATTGCCGGCCAGCGCGGTGTCGCCGATCTCGTTGATGGAGATGCCGGCGCTGCCGTTGCCCGTATTGCCGGCATTGCGGACCGAGGCCGCCACGGATCCGAACTGGTTGCCCGCGTTGAGCGTAATCGCCGCGCTGCCGTTGCTCAGGGTTGTGAAATCGGCGAGGCCTGCAGTCGTTATCGCGCCGGGTGCCGAGATGGCGCCATGCGCTGTCACGTCCAGCGTGCTGGCACTGAGGGTGTTGTTGATCGCAACTGCCGCAGCGGAGTCGAATGCGGCGCCTCCGGTGACGGTGACAGCGCCCGATTGAACGATTGCGCCGGAGGTCGTCGTGACGGAGAGATCGCCGCTCACCGTGCTCGCCTGCAGCGTCGCTGCAGTGCTCCTCAGCGATACGTCGTGCCCTGTGATGGCGATATCGCCGGTGATCTGGTTCGCTCCGTTGAGCTCGATATCCTGGCCGGCTGCACTGAGGGTAACGTCAGCCGCGCTCAGCACTCCGGATTGCGTGATGTCGCCGCCGGACGTGACATCGAGGCTGCTGCCGACAGTGCTGGTGCCAAGCTCCGTCGCGCCGCCGTTGACGAATGCAACGGTGTCCGCGTTGAAGCCGATGGTGCCGGTCACGGCATTGGTGCCAGATTGCAGGGTGATCGCAGGCGCTGCACCGCCAGCTGTCAGCGTGACATTGCCGGCCGCTACGAGAGCGCCCGACTGTGTGATGTTGCCCGCCGATGTGATCGTGACCGCCTGATTGGCAGCCGTGCGCAGGTTGCCGGCCAGCGTGGTGTCATTGCTCTCCGAGATGGCGATGCTGGCATTCGCATTGGCCGAGTTGTTGGCATTGCGTACTGAGGCCTCCAGCGAGCCGAAGCTGTTGGCGCCATTCAGCGAGATGACGGCACCGGGATCGTTCAGAGTGGTAAAGCTCGCCAGCCCGGTTGTCGTGATCGTGGAGCTTTGCGTGAGAACGCCGCCTGAAGTGACGCTGAGCGAGTCTGCCGTGACGTTGTCGAGTTCCGTGGCCAGGGTGTTGTTGAAGGTCACCGCACCGCCGGCAAGTGCGACTCTGCCCGTGATTGCGTTGTCCTGATCGAGCGTGACGGCGTGTGTGCCGGCATCGAAGGACGCACTGCCGCCGACTTGCAGGGCGGAAGATTGCGCGATGTCGCCACCGGCATCGACGGTGAGGTTCCCGCCCAGCTCGAGCGTGCCGCCGAAGTCGACGCCGGCGCCGGCGTTCACTGTGAGAGATCCGTTGCTGTTGGTGCTGCGTACCACGCTGCCGGCCTCGAAGGAGATCGAGGAGCCCGCGGTCAATGCGAGAGTGCTGGCTGAATTCCAGACGATGCTCGCGTCGCTGTCGACCGTCAGGGTTGGCGGTGCGCCATTGCCGTAGTTGCTCGTGGAAATCGTGACGAGCCCTGACATGCCGAGCTGGCTGATGATCCATGCGTCGTTGACTTCGTTGTCTGAGCCGGGCGGGGAGTTGCCGCCATTCACGATGTTGATCTGGCCAGGGTCGAGCAGCAGCGAACCCGCCACGCCATGGGCGCTGGTCAGAGCCGCGTGACCGCCGATACGCAGATTCCGCTGACCGGATACTTCGGCGAACCCGCCGTTGCCGCTCGCGCCGAGCGCACGCGCGAAGATGTCGCCATCGAATGTGGTCGTATCGTCCGCCCATACGGCCACGCGCCCGGCATTGCCGCTCTCAGTCGAATCGGCGCGGATCACGGCGCCGGCCGCAACATCCGTGCGCTGTGCGTTGAGCATCTGCGGATCTGCGCCGGCGAAACCGCCGCCGATGAATGCTGTGCCGCCCCCTGTAGCACCGCTCACGTCGACGACGCTGGTGCTGCCGAGTGCGACTTCATTGCCAAGTACGCTGACTTCGCCGCCGGTGCCGTTGACGCCGCTCGCATCCAGAGTGCCGCTGTTGCTGACGCTGCCTTGCGGTCCCAGCAGACGAATGACGCCGCCGGTGTTGTCGATGCGCGCGGCACGCACGAGGCCGGTGTTGTTGACGGCGCTTGCGATCACATCATTGGCGGTGCGGGCAGTGAGTACTACCTGACCGCCGTCCGCAAGGATTTCGCCATTGTTGGATACGGCTGCTGCCGCATCGCTTGCAAGCAATGCATCGTCGACCTGAAAGCGCATCAGCCCGTCGCCGCTGAAATCCAGCGTGGCGGTGCGCCCCGCGCCGAGATTCACCGAGCCGTAGTCGGCGACGATCAGGCCGTTGTTGAGCACGCTGCCGCCGAGCAAGGTCACCGATCCGCCGGACGCAGCAGTGATCTGCCCGTCATTGACGATGGCACCGCTGCGCGCCGCCGACGTGCCGAAAGAGAATCGATCGCCGTCGCTGCCGGTGAGATCCAGCGAACTGGCCACCAGCGAGCCCACGTTGATGCGGGCCGAGGCGCCGAACACGATGCCGTTGGGATTGAGCAGGAATACCCGACCGTTGGCGTTGATGCTGCCGAAGATCTGGCTCGGGTCCTGGCTCAGGATGCGATTCAGCGCCACCGAATTCGCGCTGGGCTGGTTGAAGTTCACGCGTTCATTGGCGGAAACATCGAACGATTGCCAGTCGATGCTGACGCTGTGCGAAGTCTGGTCGATGCGCGTCAGGTTGGCCGAGGGCGTGCTGATGGTGGCCGAGCCCTGCGTCACCACACCGCCGTGCGGGTCCGCATGCGCTGCGCCTGCCGCGAGCGACAGCGCGGCGGAAATGGCCGCGGACAGAGGGCGCGTGTTCCTGCCGGTTGCGGTTTTCTTGTGCATGGCTGCGGACGGCGGTTACAGCGTGAATCCGAAGCGGAAGAAATATTGCGGATCGCGATCGTTGCTCGGTTCCTGCGAACCCAGCGGCGTGGCAACGTCCAGGCGCGCGAAGTAGCGATCGGGCACATTGAACTGCAGGCCCACACCGCAGCCGGAAAGATCCAATGTGGCCTCTTCGCCCGCCAGGACCTGGTTCAGTTTCCCGGTGGCGTAGTCGGCGAACAGCGAGACCTGAAAGATCTGACCCCAGGTGCGACCGCCGAACGCAGGCGCGGCGGCGAAGAAGGGCGCATTGATGATCCATTCCAGCGATGCGAAGCCGCCCGTGTCGGCGAGAAATTCTGCTGTGGGATAGGCGCGCACGGAATCCGGACCGCCCATGGAGAACTGTTCCAGCGACACGAGCAGATCGTCCGAGTACTGCCCGGATGCGCGAATCAGCAACGCGTTGTTCTGCGTGATGCGCTGATAGCGCTGAATCGAGGCCGTGACCTTGTCGAACTCGCCGCCGGCATCGAGGCGACTGGCGCGCGCACCGGTCTGCTCATCGTAGTCGGTGAGTGAGCCAAGCAGATCGCCGAAACCGTGACTGTAGTTGAAAGACAGCTGCGTGATGCCGCGCGTACGCACACCGATCTGACTCCACTGAAGCCCGAGATTGGCGATCGAGAGTACGTCGTGTGCGGTCGTGGTGCCCTGTTGTTCGAACTGGGCATCCTTGTGGCTGAAGCCGGCCTGGAACGACACATCGCTCAGGCGTGTCTTGCGCAATCCCTGCGTGTAAGTGAGCTGGGCGATATCCGTGGTGCCTTTGATGCCCAGCGCGCGCAGCAGCTTGCCGACTTCGAACAGGTTGTGCGAATAGCTCGCCTGCAGTTGATGGCGCGGCGAGAGCAGCGGGATGCGATAGTCGAGTCCGCCGTACGTACCGTTGGAATCGGCATCGTCGGGATCGAAGGCGTAGAGACCGTAGATGTTGAGCTTGTCCGCCTGGCCGAATGGATTGTTGACGGTCAGTCCGACGTTGGCGCGATATTCACCGCTGTACTGCGAGCCCTGATTGTCGAGTGTGGTGTCGAGCGACCAGCGCTCTTCATGCTGTGTCCTCACTACCAGGTCCGTGGTGCCGACACGGCTGCCGGCCTGAAAAAGCGAGAAGGCGGACAGGCCGGGATAGTCGGTGAGATACAGCAGGGCGCTTTCCATGTCGTCCTTGTGCACCGGCCGGCCGATCAGCTGCTTGAACGGTTGTGCGAGGGCGCGCTGCGAATACATCTTCTGGCCTTCGAAGCGCACCTGATTGAGCGCGCCTTCGAGCACCATCAGGTTGACCACTCCGCTGCGCACTTCCTGCGCCGGAATGACAGCCTGTGCGAGCAGCAGGCCATGGTCGCGATAGACAGCGGCGACGCGATTCGCGACTTCCTGCAGTTGATTGACCGTGTAGCCCTCGGTGGGTTGTTCGACGACGGCCTGAGCGAGCAGGTTGTCGACTTCCGCGTTCGGCACGTCGGGCTGAGTGGCAGCGCCCATCAGTTCGAAGTGGGTGACCTTCACGCGCGGACCTTCATCGAGGCCCAGCGGTCGATCCGGCACGCGAGGCACTTCGAACGGTTCGAGTGCTTCGTCGGAAGGCGGTGCAGCGAAAGGACGCGGTTGCGCACCGCCCGATGTCGCCCCCGGGGGCAGTGCCTGCTGTGCCAGAGACGGTTGAACGATTCCGGTCAAGGCGAACGCGCACGCAGCCAACCAGGCGGGACGAGCCGGAACGGCGACCACTTCAATTGCTCCCTTCAGATTCTGAGGGCTCGCCGACGCGAACCTGTGCTGGATAGTTGTTTGGCACGCAGGCTAAAGGCGGCAGGAAGGGATTGCAATTACATCGCCGCGGCCCCTGCATGGCGGCGACGCGTCTCACAGAAGCGGACGGGGACTGGATGGAATGGCAGGCCTAGGTCGATGGGCTTAGAACGTGACGGGTGACGGGTACAGAAGAAGCAGGAATGGCCTCCTCTTGCCCGTCACCGGCACCTGCTTCTCACCCAATCTCGCGCACCACGCGGAAGCCCGTCGCGGCATCGGCGGCTCCGTCGCTGCTGCGGCTCGCAGTGGGAGCGCATTGCGAGATCGGATCGCTGAAGGCGCCGCCGCGCGTATTCCAGCCCTGCTGGGTCTTCACCCATTCCTGCGCGTTGCCGACCATGTTGTACAGGCCCCAGGCATTGGGGCGACCTGCGCGCACGCTCTCCAGGCCGAAACCGCGGATCTTCTGGCCGTTGATCTCGACGACACAGTTGAAATCGCGTTCGCCGCTGGCGGCTGCGGAGGCGACATAGCTCCATTCCGCATCGGTAGGCAGGCGATACGTAAAGCCGGTGGTCGCCGTCAGCCACTGCGCATAGTGCTGTGCATCGCTCGCCGCGATGGAAGTGGCGGGCAGATCGGGCTGTGCCGAAGACGCCCGGCACTTGCCTGACTGCTCACAGTACGTGGCGTAGTCCGCCGCCGAGACTTCAAAGCGGCTGATGGCAAACGGGTGTGCGAAACCTGCCCCGGCCGGTACGACCACCATCTCGGGGCCGCGCCCACTGCCGATGGCATCGAAACAGACGCCGCGACTGCGTGTGCCATAGCCGGCGAGCTTCGCCGTGCACACCGGTCCGGCGGTGGCCGCCTGTTTCGGCTGCACGGTCGGGATCGTGGCGGCCTGTTCCGGCGGTTGCTCGACCGGTTTGACGACCGGTGCGGCGGTTTCCTTCGCTGGCGCGGCAACAGATCTGGCTGCCAGCTTCGCGGCGAGTTGTTGAGCGTAACTATCGCGCAGGCTCGCGATCTGCGGATTGCTGCGATCGAACTCCAGCGACTTTTCGATCTGCGACAGCGCCGTATCGAAATGCCCTTCGCTGGCCGCCTGCGCTGCAAGCCGCACATAGGCGGCGGCGAGATCCTGCGGCGCGGAAACGAGCAGAGGGTCATCGGCCGCCAGGCTGGCACGCAGATCGCGCAGAGTGATCGTGGCCGCGGACACATCGTTCGCTGCAATCTGTGCAGGCAGCCGGCGCTTGAGTTCCGCGATCCGTGCCTGCTCCTGCTCACGTGCCTGCTGCAGCTTGATCTCATTCTCGCGACGAGCCGTCACGCCTTCAGCGATCTGCGAGGCCGACTGGGAATCGGGAAACAGACGTTGCAGCTGCGCGATGAGTTTCTCGGCGCGCGCGTAGTCGTAACCGCCGGAGTCGCGGTCCGTGGCCATTTCGATCTGCTCATTGAAATACTCGATGATGCTGGCGCGCACTTCGTCATTGAGCAGCAGGCCGGCGCGTGCATCCGCAGGCAGTGCTTCCAGACGTGGCAGCGCATCTTCTACAGCGCCGCTGCGGATCACGGCAGCAAGTTCACTGGTCTGGCGGCGTTGCAGATACTGCGGCACCGTGAGCGAAGCGGTGATGCCGAGCACGATGAACGCAACGGCCGCACCGATCCACGGCGCGGCGGAACGCTTCTGCGGCGAGATCTCTTCGAGAAACTTCGCGATGCTGGGTGTGCGTGCGTTGCGATCGAATGCAAGCGAGCGGCGCAACGCGCGCCATTGCCGTGCGGTAAGTCCGCGAATCGGCTTCGGCTTCATTTTCGCATCGCGTGCCTGCACGGCTGTCTTGCGCTCGAACGGATGCGTGCACGCGAGCAGTTCGTATACCACACAGCCGAGCGCGTAGATGTCATCGCGTGGATCGGGCTCGCCGCCTTCGAGCATCTCGCAACTCGCGTAGGCCGGCGTGAGTGCGCCGAGAGTGCCCGCATCGAACAGCGTCAGATTGCTGGTGTCATCCTTGATGTCGGTGCGCTTTGCCGCCCGCGCGATACCGAAATCGAACACCTTGATCGGACCGTTCTTCGTGGCGAACGCATTGGCAGGCTTGAAGTCGGAGTGCACGACCTGGTGTTCATGCGCGTAGCCGAGAGCGCCGCACAGCGCGCGGATGATCGGCAACGCTTTGGCTATCGTCAGGCCCTGGCCGTTGAGATTGCGGATGTAGCGATCGAGCGGTTCGCCTTCGAGCAGCTCCATCACCATGTAGACGTTCGGACCGTCGCGATCGAAGTCGTAGACGGTCACGATGTTCGGATGTGCGAGCGTCTGCGCCTTGCGTGCCTCGCGCTGCAGCGCTTTCAGCGATTCAGGATGGCGCTTGAAATCTTCGCCGAGCACCTTGAGCGCGGCATACGGATAGCGATCCTGGGCTTCTTCCTTGCGCAGGTCGCGCACGCGAAAGACGATGCCCATGCCGCCCTTGCCGATGATGTCCTCGAGAACGAAGCGTTCCTTGATCACATCGCCGGGACGCAGCGGGCGGTCTTCGCCACCCGTGGCGCGCGAAGGGCCCCAGTCAGAGCTGCCAGGTGAGCCTGGTCCCGTCGCAACATTCGACGGCGTGCGTCGCGGTCGATCGTCGGGCGGTGCGAGTTGTGTGGCAGCGTCATCGGCAAGTGCCGGCGTGGCGGGCGCCGGATCGGGACGCATGCGTGTTGCTTCCTCGTCGGGATCCAGCGCACGGAAGCGCGTTTCCTCGGCGTGCGGATCGACAGGCGCGGGCGCGGGCGGCATCACCGGCGGCGTCGTAGCGCGCACGATCTCGATCAGATCCAGGTAGGTCGGCCCGTTGATGCGGCCTTCACGATAGCTCGATTCGATCAGCGCGCCGAGGACGGGAGCGAGCGCGGGCTCACTCGAAAGATCGGATTTGAGATTGCCCTGCAGTGCCGGCAGGTCTGTCTGACCTTCGACGTAGGACGCAAGTGCAGCGCGGAATCGGCTCATTGCCCCGCACCGCGACTGTCGATGTTCGCGCTCCCGACCCCGCTCATGTGAACTCCGGCACACATGGCCGGTCCCGCTGTTGTTTTCCGGCGGCAATCATAGACCTCTGATCCCGCTTGAACTACGGCCTGTGTCGCAGAGCGCGAGGCGGCGGGCGCCGCAGGCTGGCTGTTCATCGCGGCACTACAGTGCCCACGCCTCAAAGTGAGATGGGACCTTGCGCGCCCACACATATATATGTGTCGGTGAGCGCCTCATCGGGTGTCAGTAGCGCTGCCGGCAGCGAGGCGCCTGCCCTGAAGGTATCGACCGACGCGCGGCCGGCATTCGTCCTCGTCAGCGCATAAGCGATCGATGAATGCAGGTGTGCCGATTGTCCTTACGAGTATTCCCATGGACACTCGGTGCACGGTGGCACGTTGTGAACGGGCATCCATCAACAGAGGTTCACATCATGGCTACTACTCACCGACCGGATTCGCAGGACACAGCTCGCTCTCAGAAGCAGAGCCAGACACAGCGCGGCGCCGAGCAGGACCCGCGCGGTAACAGGCAGGAACGCGATCGCGATGAAACCATCCGCAACGATGGTGTGGAAATCGGCGATCCTGTGCCTGAAGACGATCGCACGGTTCGCGCCGACAACCGCGGCGAAGGAGAAACCGGTGAAGACGAGGATCTTCCCGACACGGACGGCGTCGAAGGAACGCGCAGCGATCGTCATTGAGTTCGATCTGCGCGGCCGGGGCCATCGCAGGCAGTGCGATGGCCTTTTTCTTTTGCTCAGTTCTAGACCGGCTCGCGCGTGACTTCCTGCGTCTGCGGCGCCGGTCCGCGACTCACGGCATGACCGTCATCGCTGCGCAGTCCCCAGAATGACAGGGATGACAGCATCGTCAGGGCGCCGAGCGTCAGCAATGCACTGTGCAGTGCAGCCGTCACGGCCGCACGATCCGTCTGCGACAGGTCACCGAGGTACCAGCCTGCCACCAGCGTGGCGAATGCCAGTCCGAAACTCATCGACAGTTGCTGCATGGAACTGGCGATGGTACTGGCCATGCTCGAATCGTTCTGCTCGAGATCCGCGTAAGCCATGGAGTTCATGCTCGTGAACTGCAGGGAGTTGAAGAATCCCTGCATCAGTCCGATGGCGACGATGACGGGCAGCGGTGTCGAGGCATCGACGGTTGCGAACAGACAGATCGTCACACCGATCATGACGGTGTTGACCACGAGGATGCGCTTGTAACCGAACCGACGCAGCAGCCGCGGGGCAATGATCTTCATCGTCATCGCGGCCAGTGCGGCCGGCATCATCAGCATGCCGGATTGCCATGCCGGCAGGCCCAGACCGAGCTGATACAACAGCGGCAGCAGAAACGGCATGCCGCCGACGCCAAGGCGCGTCACGAAGCCGCCGGCCACTGAAATACGGAACGTGCGCACGCGGAACAGTTCGAGCCGCAACAAGGGATGCGCCACGCGTGACGCATGCAGACCATAGGCCGCCAGCAAAGCGAGCGCGAGCAGCAGCAGTACGCTGATCGAGGTCGGGTCGAGGCGGTGTTCGCCGAACACTTCCAGAATCCATGACAGCAATGCGGCACCGGAACTGAACAGCACCATGCCGATCGCATCCAGGGGGCGTGTCGCGCCGCGATAGTCCGGCATGTGGCGGCGGATCATCCACAGCGCCAGCAGTCCGACCGGCACGTTGACGAAAAAGATCTCGCGCCACGACAGCCAGTGGACGATGAGTCCGCCGACCGTGGGGCCGAGCAGCGGTCCGATCAGTGCCGGAATGATCACGAAATTCATTGCGGCCAGCAGTTCGGATTTGGCGAACGTGCGCACGATCGCCAGCCGGCCGACCGGCGTCATCATGGCCGCGCCCGCGCCTTGCAGGATGCGTGCGGCGACCAGCATGGGTGTGTTCACCGACAGGCCGCACAGGATGGAGGCGAGCGTGAACACACTCACCGCGATGCCGAACACGCGCCGCGTGCCGTAACGATCGGCCAGCCAGCCGCTGATCGGGATGCCGACGGCGAGGCTCAGAATGTAGCTGGCGACCACGGCCTTGAGACTGAGAGGCGTGACACCGAGACTCTCCGCCATCGCCGGCACCGCTGTATTGACGATGGTCGCATCGAGCTGCTCCATGAACAGCACCGAGGCCACCAGCCAGGGCAGGAAACGCTTGATGGTCTGCGGTGAAGCGGGAGTCACACGGCCGTCGCGGTGCTGAAAGCCGCGACTGTGCCTGCGCATGGTGGCAGTCGTCCATCCGCGATTTGCCGGCGGCCGGCGCACCCGTGCGCTGTAATGAATGCCCGCCTGTGCGGGTCTACTGGATCGGAACGCCCGTATCATCGGCCGTTACGTTCCTCCGCCCGATAAAGGAGCCCTCATGACTCTGGCGTTGCTGGCATTTCTTGCCGGCGCACTGACCATCGTCAGTCCCTGCATTCTGCCGGTCCTGCCGTTCGTGTTTGCGCGCAGCGATCAACCTTTCATGCGCAGCACGCTGCCGCTGCTGTCCGGCATGGCGGTGACGTTCGCACTGATCGCAACACTGGCCGCGGTCGGCGGCAGCTGGGCGGTGCATCTGAATTCCGCCGGCCGCATCGTCGCGCTCGTGGTTCTCGCTGTGCTGGGCGTGACGTTGCTGTCGAAGCGCGTTGCAGACTGGTTGTCGCGCCCCTTCGTGGCTTTCGGCAATCGCCTGCTGAACAACGCCTCCGGCACGCCGTCCATCGCGCAATCTGCGGTGCTGGGCGTGGCCACAGGATTTCTCTGGGCCCCATGTGCGGGCCCGGTACTCGGCCTGATTCTGACGGGCGCTGCGATCAACGGTGCCAACACGACGACCACGTTGCTGCTGTTTGCGTACGCATGCGGCGCAATCGCTTCGCTCGCGCTGGCGACGCTGGCGGGTGGCCGCGTGTTTGCCTTGCTGAAGAAATCCCTGGGCGCCGGTGAATGGGTGCGCCGTGGCCTGGGTGTCGCCGTGCTTTGCGCCGTCGCGGCCATCGCGCTCGGCTGGGATACGGGCGTGCTGACACGGTTGTCATTCAACAGCACAAATCGCATCGAGCAGTCGCTCCTCGATGCACTGCCGGCGCGCACTGCGGCTCCCGCGATGATGAAGGGCGGCGACGCCATGATGATGAACGGCAGCATGACCATGACTGCCGGCGACAGCATGACCGGCACCATGGCGATGACGGGTGCGAAGCGTGCATCGCCCCCGGTGGAAGGCGAACTGCCTTCGCTGGCCGGTGCCACCGCCTGGCTCAACTCGCCGCCGCTCACGGTCGAGGCGCTGCGTGGCAAGGTCGTGCTGATCGATTTCTGGACCTACTCCTGCATCAACTGTCTGCGTGCGCTGCCGTACGTCAAGGACTGGTACGAGCGCTACAAGGATCGGGGCTTCGTCGTCATCGGCGTACATGCACCGGAGTTCGCCTTCGAGAAGAACGCAGACAACGTACGTCGCGCCATCCGCGAGTTCGGCGTCACCTATCCGGTGGCCATGGATAACGACTACGCCATCTGGAAGGCGTTCAACAACCAATACTGGCCCGCTCACTATTTCATCGACGCGCAGGGCCGGATTCGCGGTCACCACTTCGGCGAAGGCAACTACGACGAATCCGAGCGGCTGATACGTGAGCTGCTGAGCGAAGCAGGGCACAGCGATCTGCCGCTTGCCGCGAATGCAGTGACCAGCGAGGGCATCCAGAGCGCAGCCGACGAGAACAACATCGCATCGCCGGAAACCTACGTGGGCTATGAGCGTGCCGAGAATTTCGTCTCGCCCGGCGGCTTCGAGCGCAATCGACCGAAGCAGTACACGGCGCCGGCGCAATTGCGGCGCAATGACTGGGCACTGACGGGCACCTGGACGGTGAGCGATGAGAATGCCGCAGGCACCGCCGGCAGTCGTATCACGTTCCGCTTCCACGCACGCGATCTGCATCTGGTGCTGGGACCGGGCCCGGACGGCAAGCCGGTGCGCTTCCGCGTCACGCTCGATGGAGTTGCTCCGGGCAATGACCGCGGCGTGGATATCGATGCCGACGGCAACGGCGTGATCCGCGAGCAGCGGCTGTATCAGCTCATTCGCCAGTCCGATGGCGTGCGCGATCGGACCTTCACCATTGAATTTCTGGATGCGGGTGCGCACGCATTCGCCTTCACTTTCGGCTGAGGTCTGCCATGAACGACGAACGCAGAACATCGCGACGGGTATTTCTGGGACTGGGTGTGGCAGCCGCCGGCGCTGCATGTTTTGCGATCAGTTCGCGCGTCATGACGCAGGGTCTGGCTTCGCGGCCGAAGCGCAGCCCACGCGTGAATATCGAAAAGTTTTCCGCGGCAGGGGACAGTGAGGGAACCGTTGAGGTCGATCGTATCGAGAAATCCGACGCGCAGTGGCGCGAGCAGCTCTCGCCCGCCTCGTATGAAGTGACGCGTCGTGAAGGCACTGAACGACCCTTCTCGGGCGAATACGACCGCAATCATGCCTCGGGGTTGTATCGCTGCATCTGCTGCGACACCGCACTGTTCGATTCGAGGACGAAGTTCGACTCAGGCACCGGGTGGCCGAGCTTCTGGCAACCGATCTCCCGCATGAACGTGGCGGAAACTTCCGACTTCAAGCTGGGCATGCGCCGCATCGCCGTCTCCTGCGCCCGCTGCGATGCGCACCTCGGTCACGTGTTCGACGACGGTCCGGCGCCGACGGGACTGCGTTACTGCATGAACTCAGTGGCGCTGCATTTCGTGCCACGCGTGCAGGGCAGCGGAATGTGAGGAGCTTCATCCCCTGCGGAAATTCCAGGCTCCGGTCTTTGTGGTTTCTTTCGAGTGAGGTTCGCACGATGGTTACGCAACGCATTCTTGCGGCACTGGCAGCGATGCTGAGCATGGCGAGCGTCGGTTGCGCCAACGGCGAATCGGCCGTGCAGATTCCGGCGCCGCAGTCACAGGCCGCTGCACCCGAGGGATTGGAGACGGCGGTGCTCGCCGGCGGTTGTTTCTGGGGTGTCGAGGGCGTCTATGAGCACGTGCGTGGCGTGCGCAATGTGGTGTCAGGTTACGCCGGTGGCGACAAGGACACTGCGCACTATGAGGCAGTGAGCAGCGGCCGTACCGGCCATGCCGAAGCGGTGCAGATTACCTTCGATCCGCGCGAGATCTCCTATGGCGAGATTCTGCGCATCTTCTTTTCGGTTGTGCACGATCCCACGCAGTTGAATCGACAGGGGCCGGACACGGGGACGCAGTATCGCTCCAACATTTTCTACACTGACGCCACTCAGCAACGCATTGCCACCGACTACATTACGCAGTTGAATGCCACCAAGCTGTTCCCGCGCCCGATCGTGACCCGGGTCGATCCGCTCAAGGGGTTCTACGCAGCCGAGGCGTACCATCAGGATTTCATTGCGCACAATCCCAGCTACCCGTACGTCGTATTCAATGACCTGCCGAAGATCCGCAATCTCAAACAGCTCTTCCCGGATCAATTCCGCGATGGGCCACAGGTCCGGGGTGCTGCGCGACGCTGAGTTGCAGCATTGCGGGCCCCGATCCCGCACTTGGGCGTGCCCCGCGACGATGCACCACAGCCGGTGGTTCATTTCTGACTTGCGAGTGCTGGCCGAGTGCGTTACTGACACCCGATGCAGTCGGGGGATGGAATGCTGAATTTCCATATCGAGGCCGGGCACGGACTGGTGTGTGCGGTCGATTTCTGCGCACGAACCGCACCGCTTGCTGCCAGCGCCCTCATCGCAGCGCGCAATCGACATACAGGAATGGCCGGTGCCTTCCACTATCCGCAGGAAGGCCTCGAGCGGGACGACGTGCGGTCCGAACTGGAACGCTGGATCGACCAGATTGGGCCCGATGAAGTCGCGGTGACGTTTCCGCTCGCTCGCGTGCGCAGCGGTCTGCGTGCCAGCGAATGTCACGAACTCACCTCGTGGCTGGTGAGGCGGTCGCACTGCGTCCCCGCGTCGTATGCGGCCAGCATTGCGGGCGTCGTTGTCGAGGACGGCGATCTGCGCTGCGGTGTCCTCGCCGAGATCGGCGCGCCGCCCGAACCGGGTCACCTCATTCACGTGCCGGATATCGTCGACGGCGAAGAATATGTAGCCGCCGAGTACTCGGTGTTCGGACGCGTGCTGCAGCAGTCCCGCTGCACCAGCGTGGTGGTATTTCGTCCGCCGTCACGCAACGTCTCCTGACGCGTCATCGCTGCGACGGTTCTCTCTTGTCGGGTGCTGGCTAGTCGACGCGCGTATCGTGCTTGCCGAACAGTCGCGAGATCGCGCGTGCGGCAACGCTCAGGATCAGGACGAATCCGGTGATGAGCAATGCGCCGGCCCATGCCAGCGACTGCCAGTTTTCGTACGGACTCATGGCGAACTGGAAGATCACCGTCGGCAGGTTGGCCATCGGTTGATCGAGTCGCGCACTCCAGAACTGATTGTTGAGCGCCGTGAACAGCAGTGGCGCGGTTTCGCCGCTGGTCCGCGCAATCGCCAGCAGCAATCCGGTCAGCAGACCGCTGCGCGCGGCGGGATAGACGATGTGAAAGATCGTGCGCCAGGGCTGCGCACCAAGCGCGGCAGAGCCGTGACGCATGCTGACCGGGACCAGATTCAGCATGTCTTCCGTTGTGCGCACCATCACCGGTATACAGATGATGCCCAGCGAAATCGCACCGGCCAGCGCCGAGAATCGACCCATGCGCAGGACGACCAGCGTGTAGACGAACAGGCCGATGATGATCGACGGCGCGCTGAGCAGGACGTCGTTGATGAATCGCACCGTGGTGCTCAGGCGGTTGCCACGGCCGTATTCGGCGAGATAGGTCCCTGCGAGCATGCCGACAGGCGCTCCCATGAGAATGCCCAGCACGGTCATCAGGGCGCTGCCGAAGATTGCATTGAGCAGTCCGCCTTCGCTTTGCGGCGCTGGCGTCACCTGCGTGAAGAGGTGCCAGGAGAAGCCGGCGATGCCCCGGGAAATCAGTGTCCACAGGATTGCTCCGAGGACTGCCAGACCGAGCACCGTGGCAAGTGTCGAGGCCAGGAAGGCCAGGCCGTTGACTCCCCGGCGCCATCTGAGCCAGCTCATGCGCTGCGACCTTCGCGGTCTTGCAGCCGCATCAACATCAACCGTGCCGCTGCGATGATGATGAAGGTAATGACGAACAGCAGCAGGCCGATTGCGATGAGCGATGAGGTGTACAGCTCGCCGACGGCTTCGTTGAATTCACTGGCAATGGCGGCGGAAATCGTGGTGGCCGGTGCGAGCAGCGACGTACTGATGCGGTGGGCATTGCCGATCACGAAGGTCACGGCCATGGTCTCGCCGAGCGCGCGACCCAGGCCCAGCATCATGCCGCCGATGACGCCGGCCCGTGACCACGGCAACACCACGCCGGATACCACTTCCCATTGAGTGGCGCCCACTCCATATGCGGCTTCCCTGAGTGAGTGCGGCGTCATGCGGAACACCTCGCGCATCACCGCCGTGATGAATGGCAACACCATGATCGCCAGCACCATGCCAGCGGTCAGCAGACCGATGCCGAAGGGCGGTCCCTCAAACAGCCTGCCGATCAGCGGCAGTGGACCCACATGTTCGATCAGCCATGGCTGCATGTGGCGCTGCAGAATGGGCGCAAGGACGAACAGTCCCCAGATGCCGAAGACGATGCTCGGAATGGAGGCGAGCAGTTCGATGCCTGTGCTGATCGGTCCGCGCAACCACCGCGGACAGGTTTCGGTGAGAAAGATGGCAATGCCGAAGCTGATCGGTATCGCGATCAGCATGGCGATAAGCGAGCTCACGACGGTGCCATACAGCGGTGCGAGCGCACCGAACTGTTCGGTGACGGGATTCCAGCGTTCCTGCGTGAGGAAGTCCCATCTGAATGTCCGCAGTGCCGGCCAGCTGCCGTGAATCAACGATCCGATGATGCTGGCAAGCAGCACCAGCACCACCACGGCAGCAATAAGGGTAGCTGTACGAAAGGCCTGCTCGACGCGCGCTTCGCTGCGCAGGCGCGCAGCGAAGGCAGCGGAGGCCACGGCACGAAAGTCGGCTGCGTGTGGCGTTGTCGCTTCTGCGTGCTGCACGTCTACTTCGCAGACCACACGGGCCGACCGTCGACCAGGATCGAACTGCTCCAGGTGCGTTCCACAAGTTCGATGACGTTCGGCGGCAACGGCACGTAGTCGAGTGCAGCCGCCATCGCGCCGCCGTTGGTGTATGCCCAGGCGAAGAACTTCAACGCCTCGCGGGCGGCAGCGACATCCTTCGGCTCGCGATACATCAGAATGAAGCTTGCACCGGTGATGGGCCAGCTGTCGGCACCCGGCTGATCGGTGAGGACCAGGCTGTAACCTTCGGCCTTCGACCAGTCGGCATGCGCGGCAGCCGCCTGGAACGCGCCGGCTTCGGGCGCCACGACCTTGCCATCGCGATTCACCAGACGCAGGTACGTCATCCTGTTCTGTCTGGCGTAGGCGTATTCGACATAGCCGATGGCACCGCTGGTCTGCGCCGTCATGTTGGCAACACCTTCGTTGCCTTTTGCGCCGATGCCGCTCGGCCATTCGACGGAGGTGTTCGCGCCGATTCTGGATTTGAAGGTCGGACTGACCTTCGAGAGATAGTCGGTGAACAGAAAGTTCGTGCCGGAGCCGTCCGAACGATAGATCGGCGCGATGGCCTGGCTCGGCAACGGCGCCCGCGGATTGAGCCTGACGATGCGCGGATCATTCCAGCGGGTGATTTCGCCGAGATAGATGCTCGCGAGGGTCGGACCGTCGAGTTGCAGCTCGCCGGGCGCAATGCCGGTGATATTTGCCACGGGCACGACGCCGCCGATGACCATCGGGAACTGCACCAGTTTTGCTTCGTTCAGTTCCGTCGGTGCGAGCGGCTTGTCCGAGGCGCCGAACGTGACAGTGGCTGCCTTGATCTGCTTGATGCCGCCGCCCGATCCGATCGACTGATAGTTGAGTCCCACGCCGGTCTCGCGCTTGTAGGCTTCCGCCCATTTCGCATAAATCGGATAGGGGAAAGTGGCGCCGGCGCCGGAGATATCTGCGGCCCTGACGGGCGCGGACACGCCAACAGCGGCAATGAGGCCCAGCACGGGCACGACGCTCTGCAATCGCTTGATCACTCGATTCTCCCGGTATGGTGTTGCGGGCGGAATTGCAGCGCACGCGTGTTGCAACTGCGTGACGCGGCAATGGCAGTTTCACCATCGGAATGCGGCGCAGCGATCGGAGCTGCCGTTGCCGCTGCACCGGGAAGAATTCGCGGCGTCTGCAGCCGTGAATAAAAAAAGGGGACCGTCGGGCGACGGTCCCCTTGAAAGAAGCGCATCCCACAGTGAGGCGATGCGCCTGCACTGGACTTGTCAGAATTTGTAGCGCGCGCCGAGGGCGTAGCGCGCGCTCTGGTCCTCCAGTCGCCACATCTGTTTCTCGGAGCGCCCGTACCAGCGCACGTCCTCACCCGTGACGTTGATGGCTTCGACCTGCAACGAGAGGTTCTCGTTGATGTCGTAACCCACGCTGATATCGATCTGGTCGTAAGGGGCGACATAGATCGGATTGCGCCAGCCGCCCTGGTTGGCCGCCTGCAGGAACTTGTCGCGCCAGTTCCAGGCAATGCGGGCCGAGACGCCGTACTTCTCGTACATCAGCACGGCGTTGGCAGAGTCGGACAGGCCCAGCAGTGCGAACTGGTTTTCGCCCGGGTCCGCCGTATCCTCGAAGCCGACGTCGCCTTTGACGATCGTGTAGTTGGCGAGCACACCGAAGCCGGTATTGCCGAAGAAATACTGGCCGCCGAATTCCCAGCCGTGGATGTTCGCTTCCTTGTTGTTCACCGGACGCTGCACGGCAAAGATGTAGTCGGGATCTTCCGGCGCAGTAATGACGTCATACGCCGTGGCGAATGCGACGTGCTGATCGTTGGTGCCGTTGTAGCTGCTTTCGCCACCCGGATAAAACGTGCCCTGATATGTGGTGCCTTCAGGGTGCTCCATCATCGTCAGCATGGTGAACAGCTCCGAATCGCTGGGCTGACTGACGCCGCGATTGCGCAGCGCCGTCAGTGCCGCCTGGGCGCGCGGACCCGCTGTCTGATCCTTGATGTTGACGCCGCCCAGTCCGACGACGGGTTCCTCGAACACGCCCTGGCCGATGAAGTTGACGATGTCCTTGTCGAACCAGCCGACCGAGACGTAACCGTTATCGGAGAAGTACCACTCCAGCGACAGATCGAAGTTGGTGGATTCGAGCGGCAGCAGGCCGGGATTGTTCGCGGTCGCCGTGGCTCTGAAACCGTTGATCGTCGAACCGCCGGGCGTGTTCGGATCGATCGATGCTGTCAGGCTGGTGTAATTCGCGCGCGCAATCGTCTTGCTGTACGACGCTCTGGCTTTCACCGTGTCGGTGATGCCGATGTCGAAATCGAGACTCGGCAGCAGATTGTTGTACGTGGCAGTTTCGTTGCGCGTGACCGTGTCGGCCACGGAGCCTGACTGTGTCTGCTGGAAGTCGTTGTCGTCCTGCCAGGTGAGATAGCGGGTCGGCAGGATGTAGGACGTTGCATTCACGTCGGTCGATTCGTAACGCGCGCCCACCAGCAGGTTCGCCGGCATGGTGCCGACGTCGGCATGGAAGGCGAACTGCACGTAGAACGCCGTGGTCTTTTCCTCGACGATGTCATTGACGGCGAAGCCTGGGTTGTAGCGCAGCTGACCGTCGGGCGCGGCCTCTTCGGACCAGTTGCCATAGCCGTGAGCGAGTGCCCACTGACCCAGTGTGACTGCGTTGCCTTTCAATCCACCGACGGGCGCACCGATGGGGTTGTAGTCATCGAAGTTGCCGGTGAGGCTGAACGGCTGCATCAGGCCCACCATGTCGGCCACCTTGCCCGCATCGCTCACGCCCCAGTCGCCCAGTGCCATGTAGCCGCCGGAGGCACGCGCATTCATTTCCATGTCGCGGGTCTCGAGGCCGAATTGCAGGCGACCCTCATCGAATTCCAGCGAACTGCCGAGGCGCAACTGCTGGATGTCGGTCTCCTGGCCCTGGTACGCCGTGCGCAGCACCTGCGAACCGAGTGTGTCGTTGCCGAACGTGACGTTGCTGTCACCGCCGGTACCGGCCAGCATCGCATTCGTATCTGCGAAGAGCGTGCGACCTGCCACCGGCAGCCCGTTGTTGAAACTGAAGACCTGGTCCCAGGCGTTGGCCGCGTTCTGGCAGATCGGCGTGGCGCCGGCAGGAGCGCCGGGATAGTAGGCGAGGCAGTCACCCGAGTACTTGCCCGCGACGCTGAACGTGACCTCACCGGCACCGGTGACCGGATCGTCCGGGAGGCTGCGCGCCTTCGAATCGTGATAGTCGAGCTGGATATTGATGCGATCGCTCACATTCCAGTTGGCGTTGAAGCCCACCGAACTCAGATCGTTCTTCTGTTCGCGGTGTTGCTGCTCGTAGCCGAAGTCCTTCGCCGAGCCGGTGTGTTCCTTGAGCAGCACCGGAGTGGCGACAGCTTCGTCGGTATCGAACTCCAGATAATAGAAGCCATTGCGCTGCAGCCAGGTGGTCTGGTCGCCGCGATCCTCCTTCAGATTGCTGAGCGCATAGGTGTAGTCGGCAGTCAGTACCATCGTGTCGGACGGCGCGAACTGCACGGTGAGCTGTGCGTTGGTGCGCGTGCTCTCACGATCGTTGAAGTGGTAGCGGATGTCGTTCGGAATGCCGTAGAGCTGGCCCTCGGCGGGCGCGTTGACCACCGTCGCTTCGACGAAATCATCGGCGGTCGCGTTGTTCCCGTAGACCGTGCCGTTGTTGTTGATGTACAGCGGTGCAGCGGCTGAGTTGTCGGCCAGATTGCTGTGCCAGGGCTGGATGTGCCAGTCGTTGACGGTTGAGCCGGCGGCGCTGCTGTTGCGCTTCTGGTAGCTCGCATTCAGGCTCACGCCCCACGTCTTGTCGTCATTCGCGTAACTGAAAATTCCGGAGAGCTCCGGCGTGACATCGTCGCCCGCATCGACGTGGGTGTCGTAGATGCCTTTGGCGCCCAGGTTCAGCACCATCCCGTCATTGTCGAAAGGCCGCACGGTTCTGACATTGACGGTTGCGCCGATGCCGCCCGTCGACATGTCGGCGCGTCCGGTCTTGTAGACCTCGAGGGCATTGATGCCGTCGGCGGAAAGATTCGCAAAGTTGAACGAACGACTTCCCGCGCCCACACCGCCTGCAGTCGGGATGCCGTTGCCGAATGCATCCGCGGTCGGCATCTGTCTGCCGTTCAGGGTGACGAGATTGAATTCGGGGCCGAAGCCGCGCGCGGTAACCGTGGCGCCTTCACCGTTGCGACGATCGATGGAGACACCGGTGATGCGCTGCAGCGCCTCGCTCAGATTGGTGTCCGGAAATTTGCCGATGTCTTCGGCATTGATCGCATCCACCACGCCGACCGCGTCGCGTTTGGTTTCCATGGACGCCTGGAGGCTGCCGCGCAGGCCGGTGACGACGACCTCTTCCAGCGCCTGCTCGGGCTGCTGCTCCTGGCTGAATGCGGGATGGATGAGCACGGTGCCACCGACGATGGTGAACAGCATCCGTGGCAGGCGTGAATGCCTGCTGTCTCTGGTCGATTTCATGAAGGCTCCTTCAGGCGCGAGCGGCGGCCTGTGTAGTCGTGGTGTCGATGCACCCGCACCGTTTCCGATCCCGTCCCCTGGACAGCGATGTCCAGCGCTGGTCATCCGGGCGGCCCTCAACTGCCTGGCCGCCGACCCGCGCGCCGGGATCCGGTGTGGTTGCGGCGCGACTGTGCGCTGGCAAGTGATCTTTAAAAATGGCCACTTTTCGCGGAATCCGAATGACCACTACAATGCAGCCATGGACAAGATCGCCACCGCTCTCATTCCGCTGATCAGCGTCGACCGCAGCGCTGACAGACCGCTTCACCGCCAGATTTACGATGCTTTCCGCGCGGCCATCCTGCGCGGGGATCTGCGCAGCGCGCAGCAGGTACCCTCTACACGGGTACTGGCCCGCGAGCTGGGGGTTTCGCGAATACCCGTGGTCGGGGCCTATGAGGAGTTGTTGTCGGAAGGCTACTTCGAGTCGCGCACCGGCTCGGGCACGTTTGTCTCGCGCTCGTTACCGGAGAAGCTCACGATGTGTGAGCCGGGCACATCGCGATCGCCCGCGGTGCAGCCACACACTCGTTCCGGCTCGCAGCGCAGTGACGCGCTGGTGCCTCTCGACAACTCGCCATGGTTGCTCGGCAAGGGCGCCTTCAGTGTGGGTCAGCTGGCCTACGAGCATTTCCCGATTCAAGTCTGGTCGCGCCTGCTGGCGCGTCAGGCGCGCAGTCTGCGGACCACGTCCCTGCAGTACGGTCCGTCCGGCGGGCGGATGGATCTGCGCGCGACTCTGGCCAACTATCTGCGCAGTGCGCGCGGCGTGCGTTGCGAACCGGAGCAGATCTTCGTCGTCAGCGGATCGCAGCAGGCGCTGCAGATCGCGGCCCTGGCATTGCTGGATCCCGGCGACAAGGTTTGGATGGAAGAACCCGGCTACTGGCTCGCGCAAAGAGTGTTCGCGCTCGCCGGCGCGCGCATCGTGCCGGTTCCTGTCGACGCGGAGGGCATGGACGTGGCAGCCGGAATTGCGCTGGCCAGGAAGGCGCGCATGGCATTCGTCACGCCGTCGCACCAGTTTCCGCTGGGCGCAACCATGAGCCTGCCGCGGCGCTTGCAGCTGATCGACTGGGCCCGCAGCAACGATGCCTGGGTGATCGAAGACGACTATGACAGCGAATACCGCTATCAGAGCCGGCCCATCGCATCGTTGCAGGGACTCGATCCGCAGGCGCGGGTGATTTATGTCGGCACCTTCAGCAAGGTGCTGTTCCCGTCGCTGCGCATCGGCTACATGGTCGTGCCGCACGATCTGCTGTCGCGCTTTCTGAGCG
>DASTRD010000059.1:0-9443 GCA_035761425.1 Povalibacter sp. | reverse complement strand
CGGGCACGCTGAAGTTCGCACGCGGTCGCCAGGATGACGCTGACCAGAGTACGAAGATGCCCACCACCCAGCTCGTCAGCACCTGAACGACCAGACTCCACACGCCGCCGCCCTTGAGCGCGACGATCACGGCCGCGATGCCGCCGATCAGCGTGCTCGCCATTCTGCGGATGGCCAGTGACTTGAAGTCGAAACTGCGCTCGAGCAATGCCGCCGGAATCGCAGAAAAGGCATTGAACAACAGGCCCAGCGACAACCAGCGCAGCACCGGGGCGAGATCGGGCAGATTGATCGCATGCGCCAGCCAGCCCGCGGCGACCACGGTAGCCGTCGTCAGTACGACTCCCACACCGACCGCCATCCAGAATGCCGTGTCGATGTGCTCCTGCCGCAGTTCGGCGCGCTGGATCAATGCCCGCGCGAATCCCTGCTCGACGAACATGCCGACGAACGACACGTACAGCGAAGCGAGCGAAACCAGACCGAAGTCTGCGGGTACGAGCAAGCGGCCGAGGACGACCAGCATGGCCAGCGAAATGCAGCGCGTACCCCAGCGATCGAGCACCACCCAGCCGACGGAACGGGCGACGAGCGAACCCACGGACGCTTCGGAGGCAGCCGGTGCGACGGCAGATTCGGTGGCTGACAGTTTGCTCATGCGCGCCACACCTGCCCGCATGAGAGCCTGCGATCGATGAATGTTGTTGTCATTGCCCGCCCCCGCCTCGGGCGTGCCCACAAAATTTCTGCGCTACGTTGCGAAGAAAATGTTCAACGGGTTGCACCTGCCGACGTCGCCGCAAGCTGCGTCGCGGAGATCATCTGCCACATATTCCCTGCGTCGCTGTCGCGCAGCCGGCGCACGCGTGCAATCAGCTCATCGGCTCGCTCCTCGAGCCGGCCGACATCCGTCAGCCTGAAGGCCGAAGCATCGTCGCTGCGTTGCCGCAGTTCGTTGATGAGCCGCTTCTCGCGCCACGCCTGCAGCGGACGCAGGCCGCTCTGCATGAGCGGCCAGGAGCGCTTTACGGGCAGCAGCACGGTGCGATTCACGCATGTCGACGGCTGCCCGAACACCGAGAACGTATCGGTCCATTTGAAGTCAGCCACCCCCGTGCCTTCGTAGTGACTGGAACACACGCGAACGCGTGCCCACGGCCGACGCAATGCGTCTGCAAAAATGGCGCCGTGCAGCGACTCGCAGTACGCGCGCGCGCAACCAGCGAGCCGATCGAGAAATTCCTCCAGCGACAGTGTGGGACTGATCACTTCGAATCCTGCGTCCGCCGCAGCAGCGCAGATCTGTGAGTACTGCTCCGAGTACACGTGCGGAACGAATGCCACACGCTGCGACGGCTGACGGGTCGTCGGCCAGAGGCGCCCGACCGCGAAACCCGGATCGCAGACCGCAACGTCGCGCGACAGCCCGCAATGTTCGGCTGTGAGAAAGCCGCGCACCGCTGCAAAATGAATATCCTCGTCAGCCGAGATCGTGCGACCCGGACGAAAGCCCGTTCCCATGATCACCTTGCGGCCGGGCAGTTCGTTGATGCGCTTGTCCAGAATGGTGCCTGCGCCGACCAGCCAGTCGGCACAGTCGATGCGATCGAGCTCTGGCACGATGCGATGCCAGATCACGGCATTCATGTCGTCGCCGACGTTGCCGCCCACTGTCTTGTGATAGAAAACCTTCATGTTTGAACCGCAATCTTCCTGCGCTGACCGAAGACCAGCAAATTGTGTTCCATGTGGTATCCCGCCGGATCGACGCAATCGCACCGCCGACTGACCTCGCGCACGCGGGGCACACCCCGGCGCCTTGCTGCTGCAGGCATCACGACGCCTGTCTGCGCGGCTCACCGGCCAGCGCGCCGTTCGCCGCCTGTTGCCCCGCCGAGCCGTTGGTATAGAAATCGAGCGCCGCACGCGCGATGGCGTCCCAGTCGAAGGCCGACAGATCGGGGCGCTCGGACTCCTGCGGAACCAGTCGCTGATCCTTGGCCCGCATCAGGATCTGCGAGGTGAGCGTACCGTCATACAACTGCAGCCAGCGCGGTCCCACTTCGGCTTCGATATCGGGCAGTGCGCCGAGACGCGGGGCAATGACTGCCCGATTCAGCGACAGCGCAAGCAGCACGCTGCCCGAGTTGAGGACGCTGTCGAATGGCAGCACAAGCAGGTCGGCAGCTCCGATGTAAGCAGCCACCTCCTCATCGGGCACGAACTTCAGGTGCAGATGGATACGTTCGTCCCCTGCCGCCTGTGCCGTCAGGTCTTCAACCGTCATGCCCAGGACCGGCAAACCAGCGATGACGAGCTGCACGTCAGTATCGGGGATGCGCCGGAATGTTTCGATCAGCAGCGGCACATTCTTGTAACGGCGGATGTTGCCGAAGAACACGAACGTGAACCGCTGCGGATCGAGTCCGAGCGACTTGCGATATTCCTCACGCGATGCCGTGAGCGCGTACTCGCCGAGATAGTGACCATGCGGCACGATCGCCGCCGGCTTGTGCTTCAGGGCCGGGTAGTATTCGCGCGCCGCAGCCAGTCCGCTCGATGTGAGCGCCATGACGTGCGTGCTCATCTGCGGAAACCAGCGTGGAAACAGCCACGCAGAAATGGGGTGATCCTTCTCGTGCGGCTTGAGGTTGTGCATCATCCAGACAATTCTGGTGCCGCGCAGTCGCAGCACCGCACACATGAGCGCCAGGCGGATGTGCTTGCCGATGGCGCGCCACCACGAATGCGTGCGCAGATGCGTATCGGGCCAGTGAATGTGCACGACATCGTAACTGCCGAAGAAGGCGCGCCAGAAATTGAACTCGTCGACCTGCGCACCCGCCGCCTCGAGCTTTGCCGAAAACGTGTTGAGATAGACGTTCGCACCGTTCTTCGGAAACGCCAGCACTCGCACGGGCCGTGGCGACTGCGCACTCATCATCTCACCTCCAGTTGATCCACCGGCTGCGGCGTCGGCCGGCCGCGATTGGCAATGGCGTCGGTCCAGCTCTGCATATGTGAGCCGAATACGTCCTCGACGCTGAAACGCTGACTGCGGGCACGTCCTGCGATGCTCAATTGCTGCGCTGGCAGGCCTTGTTCGATCAGCTCGCTCAGCAGCTGGGTCAGCGCGCGCGGATCATCGGGTTCGAACACATAGCCGGTCTCGCCGTGCGAGACGATCTCCGGCATGCCACCGATGCGCGACACCATGGGCGGCACACCGAAGGCAAAGGCTTCGAAGATCACGCGAGGCAGCGGGTCTTCCCACACGGAGGGCACGATCAGCGCATCGATGCGGGCAAAGAACGTTGCCGGATCGGTGAATCCGAGAAACTGGATATTCGGTGCCGCGAACCGCTGCTTCAGATCGTCGACGTAGGCCGGCACGCCGCTGCCCGCGATCAGCAGCGTCACCTTGTCCTGCGGCAGCGCACGCACTGCCTGCAGCAGCACCTCGATACCCTTGGTCTGATCGATGCGCCCGAGAAAGCCGACAGTGAGCGGCGAGCCCGGCGCCTTGTCGGCACGGGCCTCAACAACCCGATTCGCATCGAATGCGCTCGGCACGATCACCTTGCGCGGCACGCGTTCGAACATGCCCGTCTGCTCGACGCGCTGCAGGGTGCGGCGACTCACACTCGATACGGTGCGCGGAATGTGCGAGAGCATGCGTCGCGGTGTTGCATAGATCCTGCACTTGAAACATTGCCGGGTGCAGTTGCGGCCGCGAGTGAACATCGCCGAACTGGTGCAACCCAGATAGTAGTCGTGCAGCACCTGGACCACCGGAATGCCGAGACGATCCGCCGCGCGCCACGCGGCCACCGAAAATCCCTGCAGATTGTTGGCCTCAACCACGTCTGGCTGCTCAGCGCGCAGAATCCTGTGCACACGCGCGCCCATGATCACGTTGAAAGCATCGAACAGATGCCAGATCGCACTGCGCCATGCCGGCCGCTGTTCCTGCGGCGCATGCGGCCAGTGGATGTTGGCCAGCGGCACGTAGTAGACCTTCACGCCATCGATGACCTGCTCGCCGCCCTTGCCGGTCGGATCGAGGCTGATCGCGACCGCTTCGTGACCGCGCGCCACGAGCGCTTCAGCGATCGTACGCACTGCCCGCTCGGCACCGCCGATTTCATTGGGCTTGTACAGCGTATTGATGAATGCGACTTTCAATGCGGCACCCGTTTCAGGCCTGCAGCTCGACCACGCAGAACCAGGCGTAGCGGTTGAAAAACGGCACCTTGCATACCAGCCGATCCAGCGCCCAGACCGCGCGCGTCAGCGGACTGCTGCTGCGCACGTTGCGTGATACCAGTCCGAGCAGCGGCGCGATCATGCCGAAGTAAGTGACTCGCGAGTTCCTGAACCGCCGCGCCATGGCTTTGAGGTCGCGCACCAGCAGCGGATGCTCATCGGGCGTGCGCAGTTCCGGCGTGCGATTGCGATACCAGTTGACCACCGGATTGTGGCCGAGCGGTTCGGCAAATATGGCGACGCCGCCTTCGCGCATTACACGCCGCAGCTCCTGCATGGAACGTTCGATGTCCAGGTGATGGATGATGCCGCTGCCGACGACCACATCGACGCTGCCGTCCGGAATGTGCATGTCCTCGGCATTGTCGACGTGAAACTTCACATTCATCAGTCCACGCTGCGACGCCTGGCGTTCTGCCAGATGAATCGCGACGTCCGAAATATCGATGCCGGTGACATGACGTGCAGTCGGCGAGAGATCGAACGCCATGATTTCATCGCCGCAGCCGTATTCCAGCACAGTGCGACCGCGGCTGACGGCGGTCACGCGCTCGCGAAAGCTTTCGAAGCCGTACGCAATGGCGTCGTAGAAGCGCCGTGTGCGCGTCTCGCGTTCGGTGTTGTCGGCGAAGCGTTGATTGTGAAAGTCCCGCTCCCGGGCAATGCGTTCTGCTGCGTCCATCGTTTTACCTCTTCATATCCGATGCGTTCAGAACGCTGAGCGCCTGAACCTGCGAGGGGGCGCCGCTGCGCTGCGCGCGGTCGATCTGTGCAATGGCCTGCCGGAGCTGCCGGCCGCGGTCCTCCCAGCGAAACAGCGACTCGGCGAGGCAGAAGGCGCGCTCCTGCATTTCGTTGAGTACGTCGATCGCGTCGATGTTGCTGACGATGTCGCGCACCAGCATGTCGAGATCCGCCGCCTGCAGGAGCTGATCGCGCAGTTGCGGCGGCAGGCCGGCGGCCGCACCGGCCAGCGTCGCGATCGGCACACGTGCAAACAGATAATCGAGCAGCTTCAGCTTGAAGCCGCCGCCGATGAGTTCCGGCACGACGGCGATGCGCGCCTGCGCCAGCAATGGCGCGGTGTCTTCGACAAACCCGTGGAAGGTCGTTGCCCGGCACCGCGGACGCAGCGTCGCGAGCAGTTCTTCGGAAACGTCGCCAACGATGTCCAGGCCGATGCCGTTCGCGGCAAGCTGCGGATCGGCGACCTCGAGAAACCGCGCCAGGTTTTCCTGCTTCACCGCCCAGCGAAATGAGCCGACCAGGATGGCGCGACGCGGGCTCGACGCCGTGATGCGACGTTCGCCCGCGACGGGGCCCGAGTAACCCGGTGTGAGAATCAGCGTGCGCACCTGACCGGAGCGATTGAGCGCCTCTGCGTCTTCGGCAGTAATGGCGGTCACCAGATCAGCGGCATCCACCACACGGCGCTCGAGTGCGCGGACCTTGAGATAGTTGAGCCACAGCGCAATGCGTTTCGGCAGCGATTCGTCCGCGTGCCGCGCCATGTCGCGCCACAGGATCTCTTCGTGGTTGTGCGAGACATGCACGATCACGCAGCGCCGTCGCGCCGCGTAGCGGCGACAACGTTCCAGCGCCCATCCCGTTCCGTAGCCGTCCAGCACGAGCACGTCCCAGTGTTCGTGCAACTGTGCGTCGAGCAACGCTGCGTAGTCCGGTGTCGCATCGATGGCCGCTGCAATGGGCAGTCGGCTGAACAGCCCGGCGAACTGGCCCTTGCGCGCGCCCGGAACTGCAACCCAGTCGATGCTGCGATGCGCGTTTGCAGATGCCGCGCCGTGTCCGACGAATCGCACGAATGCGCCGGTAGCCGCGAGCGATTCCGCCACGCGTGCCGAGTACACCTTGGCGCCCGCGTCGAGCGGATACGGCATGTAGCGACCGATCCACAGACATCGCATGACGGGATCGTGCGCGGGCGCATCACTGGCGATCTCAGATTGCACGCGCGGCGCCTCCCTGTACCACTGGCGGCCGGGACCAGGATCTGCGGGCACGCTGTGCCAGCGCCCCTTCGAACAGCCGCCATGAAGCCCACGCGATGGGAATCGAAATGGCCAGACTCACCGCTGCGAACACAATGACTCCCACGGTCGAGCCGAGTTCGGGACTGACGTACGCGATGACGACGCGTTTGACCAGCGACATCACCAGTGCATGCCAGAGATAGAAGCTGTAACTGATGTTGCCGAGAAACTGGAACACACGGCTCGACAGGAATTTCGTCTGCACGCTGGTATTCAGCGTGACGCAGGCGAAGGTGTGCAGCGAAGCGACGAAAGCAACGACCGCGGCAATCCAGCGACCATCCAGCGCATAGTCGAACAGCGTGTCGTTCAGATGGGCCTTGTCCGCACCGGTTGCATGCCAGGCCACCAGGAAGATCAGCAGGCTGAGCAGCGGAAACCGCAGCCAGCGCCGGTGCTGTGCAAACCAGTCGCGATACCGGAACACCAGCACGCCGGTGACGAAGAACAGCGAGCGCGGGAACAGAATGATGAACAGCGCAGCGAGGGTGAATCCCAGCGCCGTCAGCAGATGCCGCGGTTCACTGCGCCGGTACAGCAGCAGACTCAGCGAAGCGACGAGATAGAACACCCACTCGTAGCTCAGGCTCCAGGACACCTGGTGGATCATGGGGATGTGCACGATCGGGGGCAGCAGAAAGAGATTGGCCACGAACAGCGCGAAGCCTTCGAGCGGCGTGACGTCGGCGAATACCTTCATGCGAAAGACGACACACACCATCGTCACTGCCAGCAGCGCCGGCACCCACGCCGAGAAGATGCGGATGACGCGGTCCTGCAGGAAGCCGCGAATGGTCGCGTGACGCAGCAGGCTGCCGAGGATCACGTAGCCGCTGATCATGAAGAACATCTCGACGCCGTACTTGAGCGACATCCACAGCACGGCGATCCAGTCCGTCAGCGGTGTTCCGCCCGGCCAGCTCACGACACCGGCGCTGCCCAGGTGAAACAGGAACACGAGCAACGCGCACACGCCGCGATAACCGTTCAGAGACGTATTGAAATCCGCGCGGCGGACACGTGCGCTCATCTGGCCTTTTCTCCCGCCACTATGAGCGGCGCCGGCGACTTCGGCACGTTGTCATGAAAGACGCGCTTGAAAGCGGCGCCGGCGAGCGGCTGCTTGCCGTTGCTCAGTCTGGCGTTGAAGCCGCCGGTGTGATCCCAGTAAGCGTGATAGGCCACGTGGTTGGACCGGATCCACTGTGCCATCTGCTCGATGAAGTAAGGGTCGTCGCCCCCGCCACCGCTGGGTTGTTTGCCGGTGCCCCACTCCGGAAATGAAATCGGCTTGCCGTGCGCCGCGGCGAAGTCGCGCACCCAGTTCAGCCCGCGGCGCTGCGTGAGGTAGAAATTCCAGCGACCTTCGGGCGTATCCATGTCCTTGTTCCAGACGATGTTGTAGAGATCGACGCCGATGATGTCGACGTAGGCATCGCCGGGATAGGCCTCCTCGGGCATGAAGTTGGTCCAGCCGCCATCCATGTTCCAGTCGAAGCGGAACTTCGCACCCGGCGCGCTGCGCATCGCAGTCACGATGCGCCGCCAGTAACTCTTGTACGACTCAGGATCCTTGCTCGCCGCCCAGGGATACCAGTCGCCGTTGAACTCCCAGCCGATGCGCAGTACGGCATCGGCAAAGCCGAAGCGAATGATCGTGGCCGCATAGTCGCGGAACATCTGGTCGAATTTGCCGGCAGCGCCGTCGGCCAGTGTCGCCGAGCCATCGTCGGGCAACATGGGCAGCGACAGCACCAGTTGCTTCTGGCCGGCGTCGCGCCAGCACCCCAGCACCCAGTGCGATCCTTCCTTGACGATGTCCCACGTGACGAAGTCGACGACGAGATCCGGCTTGCGCCCGAACCACTTGGCGAATTCCTCCACGTGCTTGACGCCGTCGCAACCAGCCGTGGCGTAGATGCCCAGCGGCACCCGCTTCGTTGCAGCCACGGCGCTCAGGGGTACCAGCAGTGCCAATGCCAGTGTGAGAAATATGCGCCGGACCATCAGCCGCCCCGGATCGACTTGGCGGGCTGCCAGGTCTGAAAACGTTCGCCGCGCAGCGAGCGCCACACACCGACGCCAGCGCCGGCGAGTGCGGTGAGCAGATCGACGATCTGTACGAATGGCTTGACGGACCAGAAATGCCCGAGCGCAAAACCGACAATGGCAAGTGCTGCCAGTCCCGCCGCCCACAGCGCTTTGCCTGCCAGCAGCAGCGCCGCGAACAGACAGACCGCCGACACGCCGAGGAAGTAGATGCTCAGCCAGCGGACCAGTTTGTGCGACACATATTTGTAGCGCGTCAGCAGATCCAGCCGCCGCAGTTTCGGCCACAGCAGCCGGTGCACGTTGAACGCCTGACAGGCGATACGAACCTTGCGGCCGAATTCTTCCGACGAATTCGAGACCGATTCCTCGTAAGCACGCACGTCGGCGGCCTGAATGACCCGATGCCCGTCGATCAGGGCCATCAGGGACACGTACATGTCATCGATGATGTGATCCGGCGGCGCGTGACGCAGCCGACGACGCACCGCAAAGATCGACCCGTCGGCGACGATCATGGAGCCGGTATCGGACTCGAGACGCTTCAATGCCTCTTCGAAACGCCAGTACAGCGAACCGCTCGAGGCGGTCACGGACGATCCGGCGTTGGTGTAATTGAGATTGCCGCAGACGCAGCCGACCTGCGGATCGGCGAAATGCCGGCGCAGATCGGCGATGCAGTCGAGATCCAGCATCACGTTCGCATCAGTAAAGACCAGGACGTCTGCGCTCGCGCGCGATGACAGCAGGTTCATGCCGTGCGTCTTGCCATGACGCTCCGTCGCAATGTGCACTTCGACATCGTCGGCGTACCGGCTGACGATCTGCGGCGTGCGATCGGAAGAAGCATCCACATACACGAAGATCTGCAGGCCCGGCTCACGCGCCTTGAGCGCCAGCAGGTTCTGCATCTTCTGTTCGATGACGCGCTCCTCGTTGTAAGCGCACATGCAGATTGCGAAATTCATGCCTGCGCCTCCCTGCCCTTGGCGTCGCGGGCCCTGGCTCCTCTGCGTTGCACGGCGCGAATGAGCAGCAGCGACAGCGGCTAGGTGGTGAACGGATGCAGTGCAACCA
>DASTRD010000058.1:0-2527 GCA_035761425.1 Povalibacter sp. | reverse complement strand
CCATGCGCACGTAGCGCTCGCCGCGCTCGTCGATGAGAGACATGCGGGCGATGCGATCGTCTTCCCCGTAGAAGCGGATACGGACCTCATCGAGGAAACGTGCATTGATCTCGCAGATGATCTCCAGATGACGCGGCAGGACGCGTGCAAACAATGGCAGCGGCCAGCATTCCAGCGCCTCCGGCAGCAGCGTGTGATTGGTGTACGCGAAGGTCTTCCGCGTGATCTCCCACGCCTGCTCCCATGGCAGCACGTGCTCATCGACCAGCAGCCGCATCAGTTCGGCGACGGCAATCGCCGGGTGCGTATCATTCAGTTGCGCGGCAAATTTCTCATGGAAGCGCTCGACCGGAATCTTCTGCACGCTGAGAATCCGGAACATGTCCTGCAATGAGCACGACACGAAGAAGTACTGCTGCGACAGTCGCAGCTCCTTGCCCTGAATCTGTTCGTCGTTCGGATAGAGCACCTTGCTGAGGTTCTCGGAGGCGACCTTCTGCATCACGGCGCCGTAGTAGTCGCCGCGGTTGAACACCGCAAAGTCGAACGACTCCGGCGCCTCGGCCTTCCACAGTCGCAGCGTGTTGGCGGTGTTCCTGCGATAGCCGAGGATGGGCGTGTCGTACGGAATGCCGGCGACGAGGCGGTCCGGCACCCAGCGCACGCGCAGACGCTCCTGCTCGTCGCGATACTGCTCGGTGTAGCCGCCGAGTTTCACGTTCACGGCCCATTCGGGCCGCGCAATCTCCCAGGGATTGCCGAAGCGCAACCATTTGTCGGTCCGTTCGGTCTGCCAGCCATCGACGATCTCCTGATGGAAGATGCCGAACTCATAGCGGATGCCATAGCCGAGCGACGGAATTTCCAGCGTGGCGAGGGATTCGATGAAACACGCGGCCAGGCGGCCCAGGCCGCCGTTGCCCAGACCGGGCTCGTCTTCCTCCAGCAGCAGTTCGTTGAAATCCAGACCGAGTTCGCCGATGGCCTGGCGCACCTCATCATGAATGCCCAGATTGACGAGGTTGTTTCCCAGGTGCGGCCCCATCAGAAACTCGGCGGAGAAATACGCCACCGTGCGTGAACCCTGCTTTGTGTAAGCAGCCGCCGTGCTGATCCAGCGCTGCAACATGCGATCTCGCACCGCGTAGGCAAGCGCCTGGTAATAGTCGTTGCGGGTCGCCAGCGCGGGAAACTTGCCCTGGATATAGAAGAGGTTGTCCAGGAAGGCGTGCTTGAACGCTTCCTTGGTCAGCGCTATGCGGTCATCAGCGTGGGCGTCGGTCGCGGCGATTGTCGCAGCATCTGGAACAGCGGTCAGCGGAGTGGCCATCTTTGGCACCGTTTGTTTTGGCCAGCGATGTCTCTGCGGGTGCAAATTTCGTGCATGCCGCATTGATGGCCGAAAAGCTGCTGGAAATGGCGAGGCGCGCACCATCATCGGACAGCGCTGGATGGACCGGCGCCTTTTGAGGGCGCGCAGGGGCTACCGAAGTGAACACACAGAACGCAGCGCTCTGCGTTGTGCATGCCGCTCGACGGCCAGATCGATGAGGCGCGAGATCAGGGCTTTCGGCGACACACCGCTCGCAGCCCACAATTTCGGATACATCGAAATGGCAGTGAAACCCGGCAGTGTGTTGATCTCGTTCACCAGCAGCCGCCCGCCGGCTTCGAGAAAAAAGTCCACGCGCGCGAGGCCGCTGCATTCGAGCACCTGAAACGTCTTCAGCGTCAATCGTTGCACCGCGTGCTGCGTGACCAGATCAAGCCTCGCAGGCACGTGCAGTTCGGCAGCATGATCGTCAACGTACTTGGCGTCATACGAATAAAAGGCATCCGGATGCTTCACGACGATTTCACCGGGCACCGAAGCCACGGGCCTATCGTTGCCGAGCACTGAGCATTCGATCTCGCGACCGACGATGGCCTCCTCGAGGATCACCTTGAGATCGTAGGCGAAAGCAGCTTCCAGCGCGCCCGGCAGGGCCTCGGGCGATACGACGCGGGTGATGCCGACAGACGACCCCAGATTCGCGGGTTTGACGAACAGTGGATAGCCCAGCGGTTCCGCCTCTCGCAGCACTGCAAGCGGATTGCGGTGGTAGTCGTACTTGCGCAGGACGACGAAACGAGCGACAGCGATGCCCGCATCGCGCAGCAGACGTTTCATGACATCCTTGTCCATGCCGATGGCCGATCCGAGCACGCCGGCACCGACGTACGGCAGTCCTGCCAGCTCGAGCAGTCCCTGCACGCTGCCGTCTTCCCCTTGCGGCCCATGCAGTACGGGAAAGATCACTTCCAGGCCCCGCTCCCGCGCCGTAGCGATGTGGGCATCCTCGCGGCGTTTGGGCAGCAACGAGATCTCCGGACCTTCGCTGGCCAGTTGGGCAGCGCCGGGATCGCCGCGCTCGCGCAGCAGCCGCTGCATCGACTGTTCGATCCAGCGACCGTCGCGTGTAATGCCGATGGGCACCGGCTCGAAGCGCTCCGGGTCGAGCGCCGCAAGGACATTGCGCGCCGACAG
>DASTRD010000057.1:0-10216 GCA_035761425.1 Povalibacter sp. | reverse complement strand
AGGCCCGTGACCTGAACTTCACTCACCAGCCAGATGAAACCGGCGACCGTCGCCGCCGCAGACGGACTGGGCAATCCTTCGAAATAGCGTTTGTCTGCCACGGCGGCACGCGAGTTGAAGCGGGCCAGACGCAACGCTGCGCCAACCGCATAAAAGAACGCGGCCAGCCAGCCGAACCTCGTCCAGAAGCGCCCGTATTCGCCGATGCGCTCGATGCCCCACTGATACACCACGATGGCAGGCGCGAGGCCGAAGGCGACCATGTCGCAGAGGCTGTCGTATTCCTTGCCGAAGTCGCTCTGGGTGTTGGTCCAGCGCGCAACCCGGCCGTCCAGCCCGTCGAACACCATGGCGACGAAGACTGCCGTGCCGGCGCGGGAAAAGTTGCCGTCGATCGCGGCCACGATGGCGTAGAACCCACCGAACAATGTGCCCGTCGTCAGCAGATTCGGCAGCCAGTACACGCCCCGCCGGCGCACCGGATCGGTATTCGGCTCATCGTGGGGCAGATCCGATTCGGGCTGGGCATTCATGCGGTAGTGGATTTCCGGCAACGCTTGAAGTCAGGTGGGGAATCGCCCGGCGGCGACGTCGGTTCCGGCCTCATGCGGCCGGTGGATCCCCTCCCCGCCGCGGCACGAAACGCTGTCCAGGCTGCAATTGTGATGCTTCGACATGATAGGGTGCCCCGCACGAGGCAGACAACACGAAGCAACGACTCGTCCATGGCTCAGCGTGTGACACAGGTCGCTGCACCCACCCTGCCTCACCCTCAGGATTGCCGCGCCCGGAATCCGACCATGCCAGCGCTGCGTATCATTCTGCTGCTTCTCTCCTGCTCGCTGAGCGCCACTGCGCTCGCCGATCGCCAGCAGGATCCCGAACTGGGCAAGTTCCTGCAGCAGGCCATCAAGGCCGACGACTGTTTCGAGGACAAGTTCGAACAGCAGGTCTGGCTCGCCGCAATGGACCCGCCGCTGCGCCGCATTCTCAAGGACGATGGCGAGCGCAAGGAAATCCTCTACCACGTGCATTGCGAATCGAAGCGCCTGAATCTGCCGCCGGCGCTGGTGATGTCGGTGATCGATGTCGAGAGCCGGTTCGACCGCTGGGCAGTGTCGAGCGCTGGCGCCGTCGGACTGATGCAGGTCATGCCCTTCTGGCCACGCCAGCTCGGCATGACCAACGAACAACTGGTGCGCATCCCCCAGAACATCCGCATGGGCTGCACCATCCTGAAGTTCTATCTGGATCGCGAGAAAGGCGACTACACGCGCGCCCTCGCCCGCTACAACGGCAGTGTGGGCCGCAGGAATTATTCGGACCTGGTGCTCACGCGGCTGGCGAACCGCTGGCACTATCGGTGATCAGAAAGCTGGAATGTGGGTGACGAGAGTGACGAGAGTGACGTGAGTGACGAAGTGACGTGAGTGACGAAAGTCGCCCAGATTCGAGCCGCTGTCCCTCCGCCCTTCCCATGTGACTCTCGTGACTCTCGTCACCCTCGTCACTCACGTGACTCGTCACCCTGTCACCTCGCATCGAATCCCGCCGGCACTTCGACATCCTCCAGTACGAGCGCTTCCACGGCCACGTCGTCGACACGCGCGGCTGGCGGTCCGACAGCCAGCCACTCGATGAGTGACTGCACCGCGACTGCAGAACCGACGAGGAGCACCTCGACTCGTCCATCTTCAAGGTTCAAGGCGTAGCCCCGCAGGCCCAGCTCGACCGCCTTATGCCGGGTCGAGGCGCGGTAATAAACGCCCTGGACGCGGCCTGAAACGAAACAGCGACGTGCGACCACGGCGGTCATCGGATAACGATTCCTGAATTTGCGGAAAGCCACGGGGGCATGCCGGGAGGTCTCCGGCATTCGAGACTGTCACTTGCGTACGGACCGCGATGATCCCGGCCGAAGCGGCCGCCTTTCGATCAACCCGTTTCGTTGCGATTGGCAGTCTGTACTGCGCTCAGTGCTTCTGTGGCCCGGCCACGCGCCTGGACGGCGTTGCGACGGGCACTGCGGAAGTCGCGCTGCTGCAGATCGGCTTCGGCGCGCTCCAGCAATGACTGGGCTTCATTCAACTTCTGAGGTGCCACCTGATTGGCGCCGGCATCGCGGGCGGCCTTGATCGCCTGGCGTGCATTGCTCATCTCCTGCGCGGGCACTCCTGCGCACCCGCCAAGGATGGCACACAGCACGGTCAACATCAGACCGCGGAACATCGCTGAGGAAGAGGGATAAGCCATGAGTCGGGCTGGAATTTTCGACCGACCGTAACAACCGTGAGCCTACACCGTCAAGACAGCCCCGAATACAATGCGGCGTCATTTCATATGCGTTTCACGTTGCGCTCAACCCACATCAACGCGCACGCGCACGGTATGCCGCGATCGATTCACAGATCATTTCCGGGAGTTTCACTGAAGTGGCCGAAGTACTCGTGGTGTTTTATTCCCGCAAAGGCAGCACCGCTGAACTTGCGCGACAGGTCTGCCGCGGCATCGAGTCGGTGAGCGGTGCAAGCGCGAAATTGCGCACGGTGCCGCCGGTAGTCACTGCTGTCGATGCGCCGCAGCCTGCAATTCCCGCAGAAGGTCCGCCTTATGCGACCCACGAGGACCTGCGCAACTGCGATGGGCTGGTGCTCGGCAGTCCCACGCGATTCGGCAACATGGCTGCGCCGCTCAAGCATTTTCTCGATGGCACCAGCGCTTTGTGGGTCAGCGGCGTTCTCGCGAACAAGCCCGCTGCGGTGTTCACATCCACGCAGACCATGCATGGCGGTCAGGAAACCACGCTGGTCAGCATGATGCTGCCGCTGTTGCATCACGGCATGGTCGTCGTCGGATTGCCTTACACCGAGCCCGCACTGAATCACACCTCGACGGGCGGCTCGCCCTACGGCGCCAGTCACGTGGCGCTCGGCGAAACCCAGCCGCGGCTTTCGGAAGATGAAAAGACGCTGGCGCAGCTGCTCGGGCGCCGTGTCGCCGAACTGGCCGTCAGGCTGCGCTCATGACCGTGGAAGTCACGCCGTCGCCGACCGCGGCTTTGCTGCGTCATCTCAATCTCGGACTCGTGCTGGCGCTGATCGCCGTCGTGTTCGGCTGGCAACTCTCGATCGAGTTGACGTGGCCACGGGCGTTGGTCGCGCTGCTGCTGACCTTGCCGTTGTGGGCACCGTTGCCCGGCATCGCTCGCGCCCGGCGCCGGACCTATGCCTGGGCGACGCTTTGCGTCATTCCGAGTTTCGTTCTGGGAATCACTGAAGCGGTCGCAAACCCGCAGACGCGTCTGTGGTCAGGCACCTGCCTGGCGCTGGCGCTGATATTGTTCGTGACGCTGATCGGGTACCTGCGAGTGACGCGGGTGACAGCCGCATAGCGGGACGAGAGAGGATCTGTCACTTCGTCACTTTGCCTTCCACCACATCTCTGACGAAAGGCACGGTCAGCCGGCGCTGGGCAACCAGCGAAGCTTCATCCAGGCAATCCAGAAAGTCGCACAGCGATCTCATGTCGCGTGGCAGGCGGCGCAACAGAAACTGCGCAACATCGAGCGGCAGGTCGAAACCGCGCATCCGGGCACGCAGCTGCAGGGCACCGATCATTCCCTGCTCATCGAGCGGCTGCAAAGTGAGGATCAGTCCGCCCCCGAGCCGCGAACGCAGATCGGCCAGCGCAATTCCCGTCGCCGCCGGTGCGAACATGCTGCTGACGATCAGCCGTCCCTGTCGTTCGTCGAGCCGCTGATGCAGCGCGAACAATGCGCGCTCCCAGCTGGCCTGTCCGGCAATTCGTTCCACGTCGTCGACGCAGACGCAGTCGAGCTCACCACAACCCGACATGACTTCGGGGCCGAGTGTCGCCAGCTCGCGCAGCGGCAGATATGCAACGGCGAGATGGCGATGGCCTGCGGCGACACACAGCGCCTGCAACAGGTGCGTCTTGCCGGAACTCTCGGCGCCCTGCAGGAAAATGCAGGTGGGTGCCTCGCCCGGAGTCACCTGGCGCAACACCTCGACCAGCTTGTCGTTGCCCTGCGCAAAGAAGCTTTCGAAGACGGAGCTGTCGCGCAGTTTCACGCCCAGCGCCAGTTGCTGCGTCATGAGGAAATCAGACCGGGAGGCTGCGCTGCCGGCGGTTCATTGCCGCGGCCTTGCGCGAATAGGTCAGCACGTAATCGATACCGCTGATCATGGTGGTCACGAACACCAGGGCGCCCAGCGCAGTCAGCACCTGCTGCGGCACCCGTTCGAGTGCGTGGGCGCCGACGACCAGCAACAGGAACACGATCTGGCACAGCGTATTGAGCTTGCTGATCCAGGTCGGATGGCCCTGCGGATCGCCGTACAGCCAGTTGTAGAGGATGGCGCCCGCGGTGATCACGACGTCGCGACCGATGGCGACGACCGCCAGCCACATCGGTACCAGATCCATTGCTGCGAGTGTGAGGAATACCCCGACCAGCAGGATCTTGTCGGCGAGCGGATCGAGAATCTTGCCCAGCTCCGAGGTCCAGCCGCAGCGCTTGGCAAGAAAGCCATCGAGCCCGTCGGTCACTGCCGCCACGGCAAAGATCCACATCGTCAGCACGAAATCATGCTGCAAGAGCAGCCACGACACCGGCACGACCAGCAGCATTCGCAGGATGCACAAGGCATTTGGAATGAAGCGCAGGCTGGACAGCATGCCGATGGCGAAGCGTCAGGGCTGATAACGAAACAGCAGTCGATCCGTCGGCACCGCTCCCGCGCCGGGCTCGATGGCGACGAGCCTGCCATCCAGCGACAACGCGCGACGCAACGTGGCTGCGTCACCGCGCACCGCGACCCTGAATCGCATCGTGCTGCCCGTCACCTGCTCGACCGACACACCGCGAACCAGCGTCAGACCTTCCAGATAGTTGAGCGTGTTCGCATAGGCAGCCAGATCGTTGATGTCCGACACCTGGACGATGACGCTGTCGAGCGTCGTGCCCGATGCCGAATAGATGCGTGCAAAAGCGTCAGCGGCGAGATGCACGCCATCCTCGATCGATCCGTTGGCGCTGGTGTTCGCATCGGGCGAGGCCAGCTGCCACTGCACGCTCCAGCCACCGGCGCCGTCGCTGAGGGCGGTCCCGACGAGCGCCGCATTGGCACCGTAACCCGCGGCCGTTTGCATCAGCGACGCCGCGTCACCACCCGTCTGGGGCAGGCCCTGCGCCGGATCCGGCCAGATGATGGGCAGGCCACGCTGGGCCGCAGTCCGCACAACGATGTCACGCACGGGCGAGTTCGCTGCGGAATCGAGCAGATATGAGGTTCCGCTGCCGGTCGCGATGTTCAGCAGAACCAGCGTCAATGGCCGTTCGCGCCCCCAGACCGGCAGGCCGGCATCGGTCAACATCTGGTCGACCGACACACTGTCGAATCCGACCTGCAGCAAGTTATCCGCCGTGAACCCGAAGCGCTGTACGTACTGGCGTGGATTGGCGAGTGCTTTGCCTTCCAGCCGTACCGGCGCATCGCGGCGGCCGCTGACCCTGACAGCGACGTTCTTCAGTGCTTCGACGAAGGCGGCGTCGCGGCTGCTGCCGACCGGAATCGTCTCTTCATACAGATCCGGCACCGTCGCGGCAGACGCGGCTGCGCCCAGGCAGGCTGACAGCAACGCAAGGCATACGGTGATGAGTCGGATCGGCTTCATTGCGCTCGCCCCGGCGCATTTGCGACGCCGCTTGGGGATAAGGGCCGTGTAAAATAACACACGCTCCCACATCCGCCCTGCTCCCTCCTTGCGAGAAGGTCGGGCACCCATGACGAGGCCCCAATGTCTGATCCCATTACCTACAAGGATGCCGGTGTCGATATCGAAGCCGGCGATGAGCTGGTGGAACGCATCAAACCGGCCGTCAAACGTTCCATGCGGCCGGAGGTGCTCGCGGGCCTGGGCGGATTCGGTGCGCTGTTCGAGATTCCTGTCGATCGCTATCGCAAGCCGGTGCTCGTCTCCGGGACGGACGGCGTGGGTACCAAGTTGCGCCTGGCCATCGAGACCGGGCGTCATGGCACCATCGGAATCGATCTGGTCGCCATGTGCGCCAACGATGTGGTCGTGCAGGGCGCCGAACCGCTCTTCTTCCTCGACTACTACGCCACCGGCAAGCTGAGCATCGACGTCGCCGAATCCGTGATCAAAGGCATCGTTGAAGGTTGCGTGCAGGCAGGCGCTGCGCTGATCGGCGGCGAAACGGCAGAAATGCCCGGCATGTACGCGGATGGCGACTACGACCTCGCCGGCTTCTGTGTCGGCATCGTCGAAAAGGATCAGATCATCGATGGCAGTCGCACACGGCCGGGCGATGCACTCATCGGGCTGCCCTCCTCCGGCCCGCATTCGAATGGCTACTCGCTGATTCGCAAACTGCTGAAGGTCGGCAAGGCGACACCGGCGACGAAGCTGGGCAGCGGTCTGCTCTACGATGCGCTGCTTGCACCGACACGCATCTACGTCAAACCGCTGCTGGCGCTGGCGAAAGCCGTGCCCGTCCACGGTATCGCACACATCACCGGTGGCGGCCTCACCGAAAACATTCCGCGCGTGATTCCGAACGGCCTGGAAGTACAACTGAGCGCCAAGGCCTGGGAACGCGGCGATGTATTCGACTGGCTGCAGAAGACCGGCAGCATCGCCGACGCCGAGATGTATCGCACATTCAATTGCGGCATCGGCATGACGATCACGGTCGCGGCCGAGCATGTCGAGAAGGCACTGAAGATTCTCACGGAGCAGGGTGAACAACCGACTGTGATCGGTGAAGTGCGACGTGGCGACGGCGGCGTGGTGATTCGCGGATGACATTGCCATCCGCTGCGTCCACGGGCGCAGGCCTGCCGATCGTCATCCTGATTTCCGGGCGCGGCAGCAACATGCGGGTCATTGCCGAGCGTGCCGCGAGCGGCGCGCTGCCCGTGGAGATCCGCGCCGTCATCAGCGACAAGGCCGATGCGCCCGGACTGGCGACGGCTTCGGCCATGGGCATCCCCGCGGTCGCATTGTCTCCCGGTCAGTTTGCGGATCGAGCCGCCTACGACGCGGCGCTGGCCTCGTTGGTCGCCGGTTACGAACCGAAGCTGGTGGTACTCGCCGGATTCATGCGAATCCTGACACCGACATTCATCGAACCCTTCGCGGGCCGCATTCTCAACATTCATCCATCCCTGCTACCTCGATACAGGGGACTGCACACGCACCGCCGTGCGCTGGAAGCGGGCGATGCCGAGCATGGTGTCAGTGTGCATCTGGTCACGCAGGAACTCGACGGCGGCCCGGTCATTATTCAGGCACACGTGCCGGTGCTGCCGTCGGATACCGAAGACAGCCTTTCAGCACGCGTTCAGCGCGAGGAACACAGGATCTATCCGCTGGTGATCGACTGGATCGCCCGCGGCCGACTGACGCTGGAAGGCGAATTGCCGCGACTGGATGGTGAAGTACTGCACGTGCCCGTGCGGTTCACGAACGGAGATTGATTTGCATCGAATCCGCTACCTGCCCGCGACACTGATCACGTTGCTTCTGGTCATGACCGCAGCGGTCGCGGCACATGCGCAGCCAGCCACCTTGCCGCCACCGTTCAAGGCCACGTACGCGGTGAGCTATCGCGGACTGCAGGGCGGCAAACTGACGATGCAATGGAGTCGCGAGGGCGAATCCAACCGCTACACGTTCGAGACGCGTGTCGACCCGACAATGCTTGCCAGCCTGTTCATCAGCGACAACGCCGTCGAGCGCTCCGAAGTCGAAGCCACCGCAACCGGTGTGCGCCCGCTGCGCTGGGAGACCGACGATGGCAAATCCGGCCAGAAGGGCGATGGCAAGCTCACCTTCGACTGGGCCTCGCACAAGGTGACGGGCACCTACAAAGGCAAAGCGGTGGAGCTGCCTCTGACTGCCGGCGTCGAAGATCGACTGTCGATCCAGATCAGCGTCATGTCTGCGCTGCTGCAGAACCGTGAGCCCGGCAACATCAGCTTCGTCAACGGCGATGACATCCGCGAGTACACCTACACGCGGGGCAAGACCGAAACAATGCAATCGAAGCTCGGCCCGGTGGAAACAGTCATCTACGAAAGCACTCGCCCGGGCTCCGACCGCCTCTCACGCTTCTGGCATGCACCGAGCCTGGATTACGTTCCCGTGCGGCTGGAACAGGTGCGCAAGGGCAAGGTGGAAACGGTGATGGAGCTGATCGCGCTGGAACGTGGTGACGAGGTGACGAAGTGATGCGTGACCGGTGACGAGGCCGGATCCAGGACTCTCGTCACTCAGGTCTTCGGCAACGTCACGCCGCGCTGTCCCTGATACTTGCCGCCGCGATCCTTGTACGAGGTCTCGCAGACTTCGTCCGATTCCAGGAACAGCATCTGCGCCACGCCTTCGTTCGCGTAAATCCGTGCAGGCAACGTGGTGGTATTCGAGAATTCCAGCGTCACGTGACCTTCCCATTCGGGCTCGAGCGGCGTGACGTTCACGATGATGCCGCAGCGGGCATAGGTCGATTTGCCGAGGCAGATGGTGAGCACATTGCGCGGGATCCGGAAGTATTCGACCGTGCGTGCCAGCGCGAATGAGTTGGGCGGAATGATGCAGACGTCCTGCTGCATGTCGATGAAGCTGCCGGAATCGAAGTTCTTCGGATCGACGATGGTCGAATTGATGTTGGTGAAGACCTTGAATTCATTGGCGCAGCGCACGTCGTAACCGTAGCTTGAAGTGCCGTAGGACACGATGCGGGCACCGTTCGCGGTGCGCACCTGCCCCGCTTCGAACGGCTCGATCATTCCCTGTGCGGCCATGCGACGGATCCAGCGATCGGACTTGATGCTCATAGTATTCGTGACGGGTGACGGGTGACGGGTGACGGGTGACGGGGTGGAAGGATGCTTGCTTTCTTCGCGCTGTCAACGCCGTCAGCTCTCTTCCACTTCGATGGTTGGAAACGATGGGCCGGGCAGCGATGCGGCGCGCGCCAGGCGCAACGAAGTCCGGCGTGCCAGATCGATGTAGGCACGGGCGAGCTTGCTGTCCGGCTCGGCCACCACAGTGGGGCGGCCCGCATCCATCTGTTCGCGAATACGGATGTCGAGCGGCAGTTCCCCCAGCAGCTCGACACCGTACTGTTCCGCCATGCGCCGGCCGCCGCCTGCACCGAAAATGTGTTCTTCGTGGCCGCAATTCGAACACACGTGGGTGCTCATGTTCTCGACGATGCCCAGCACGGGCACTTCGACCTTCTGAAACATGCGCAATCCCTTGCGGGCATCGAGCAGCGCGATGTCCTGCGGCGTCGTGACAATCACAGCCCCGCTGATCGGCACGCGTTGCGACAACGTGAGCTGGATATCGCCGGTGCCCGGTGGCATGTCGACCACCAGATAGTCCAGATCTCCCCAACGCGTGGTTTCCAGCAGTTGGATCAGCGCCTGCGTGACCATCGGCCCGCGCCAGACCATGGGCTGTTCTTCGTCGATGAGAAAGCCGATGGACATGACTTTGATGCCGAAGGCTTCCGGGGCAATCATCGTTTTCTGATCCGGACTGACCGGCCGCTCGCCAGCGAGTCCGAGCATGCGCGGCTGACTTGGCCCGTAGATGTCAGCATCGAGCAGGCCGACAGCGGCCCCTTCATGCGCGAGTCCGAGCGCCAGATTGGTGGCGGTTGTGGACTTGCCCACACCGCCTTTGCCGGAGGCGACGGCGATGATGTTGCGGATGCCTTGAATGGGTCGCAGGTTGCGCTGCACGGCCTGCGACTCGACCCGCCAGCGAACTGCGACCTGCACTTCACCGACGCCGTCGCTGGCTGCGATCTGCGCTCTGAGTGCGGCGACCAGTTCATCGGCCAGCTTTGCGCCCGGAAATGGCAGCTCGATGGCAACTTGTACAGCGCTGCCATTCACACTCACGTCGATGGCGAGGGCCGCAGTCGCAAGGTCCGCACCCAGGCCGGGATGACGGTAGCTTGCAACGAGAGCCCGGATCGCAGCCTCGGATGCAGTGGTCATTACGTGGAGTCCTCTGCCGGGGACACCGGCGGATAAAGCCTGAAAGCAGGATCCGGCGATGCCGAAGTGGGCGCGAATTGTAGCGGAACAACGCAGCGCGTCGTTGCTCCTGGAAGATGACAGCCCGCTCATGGACCAGACGCGGGAATTCTCACGTG
>DASTRD010000056.1:0-22591 GCA_035761425.1 Povalibacter sp. | reverse complement strand
GCGATGACGGCTTTACACCAACACCCGTCATCTCGCGCGCCATCCTCGTGCACAACGCCGATCGCAGTGCACGGCGGGCAGACGGTATCGTCATCACGCCATCGCACAATCCACCTGAAGACGGCGGATTCAAATACAACCCGCCGGACGGAGGTCCCGCCGATACGCAGGTGACGAAGTGGATCCAGAACCGCGCCAATGAACTGCTGCGCGGCGGCATTGCCAGCATCAGGCGAATCGCATTTGAAGCCGCACTCAAGGCCGCGACCACGCGCCAGCAGGATCTGATCCAGCCCTATGTCGACGATCTGGAGAACGTGATCGACATGCAGGCGATCAGCGAGGCCAGGCTGAAGCTCGGCGTCGACCCGCTCGGCGGTGCCGGCGTGCACTACTGGGATCGCATCAGCACACGCTATGCCATCGACATTGACGTGGTGAATCCACGCGTCGATGCCACTTTCTCATTCATGACGGTCGACCACGACGGCAAGATCCGCATGGACTGCTCGAGTCCCTACGCAATGGCGAGCCTGGTGACGCTGAAGGATCGCTACCAGGTTGCGTTCGGCAATGACGCCGACGCCGATCGCCACGGCATCGTGACGCCGAGCGTGGGACTCATGAATCCGAACCACTACCTCGCCGTAGCGATCCGCTATCTGCTGAATCATCGCGTGCAGTGGCCGGCTACTGCCGCCGTCGGCAAGACGCTCGTGTCGAGCGCCATGATCGATCGCGTCGTCGCCAGTCTCGGTCGGCAACTGTGCGAAGTGCCGGTGGGCTTCAAGTGGTTCGTTCAGGGACTGTTCGAAGGGACGTTCTGCTTTGGCGGTGAGGAAAGCGCGGGCGCAAGCTTCCTGCGTCGCAACGGCAAGGTCTGGACCACGGACAAGGACGGCCTGATTCTGAATCTGCTCGCCGCGGAAATGACTGCACGCACGGGCAAGGATCCGGGGCAGCACTATCAGGAACTGACGGCCCAGTTCGGCGCGCCGCAGTACACGCGCATCGATGCGAAGGCCACGCCCGAGCAGAAAGCCCGCCTGGGCAAACTCGCGCCGGCAGACGTGAAAGCCACGACACTGGCCGGTGACGCCATCACCGCAAAACTCACCAACGCACCTGGCAATGACGCGCCCATCGGCGGGCTCAAGGTCGTCAGCGCCAGCGGCTGGTTCGCCGCCCGCCCATCAGGCACCGAGGACATCTACAAGATCTACGCCGAAAGTTTCCGCGACCGGCAGCACCTCGACGCCATCGTCAGCGAAGCACAGCAGATCGTCTCGGCCGCACTGGCGGGCTAGGGAGAACGTCTGTTCTGCTGCCTTGCCGGTCACCTCCGGCTGAACACCTGCCGCAGGTACGCGAGGAACGTTTCGTCGGAGCACAGCGTCTTGCCGGGTGAGTCGGAAATCTTGGCGACCGGCTGACCGTTGCACTCGGTCAGCTTCATGACAATGTTGAGGGCGGTGATGCCCATGTCGTTCGACAGGTTCGTGCCGATGCCGAATCCGCACGGGATCCGGTCTGCGAAGTGCCGGTAAAGCGCAAAGGCTGCGGGCAGATCGAGACCGTCGGAGAACACCAGACGCTTGGTACGCGCATCGACCCGCAGCTTCGCGTAGTGCGCCAGCGCCTTCTCGCCCCATTCGATGGGATCGCCGGAATCGTGGCGCAGGCCATCGAACAGCTTGGCGAAGTACAGATCGAAGTCGTTCAGAAAGGCATCCATGCCGACGACGTCGGTGAGGGCGATGCCGAGATCGCCGCGAAATTCCTGCACCCAGTGTTCCAGCGCGGCCTTCTGAAAATTCCGCAGCTGAATGCCGACCGCCTGGAAGGTCTGAAGATATTCATGCGCCATCGTGCCGATGGCCGTCAGACCCAGTGTGCGCGCCAGATGGATGTTCGAGGTGCCTTTGAAAAACTGCGGCACCTCGCGCGCCAGCGTGCTGACCATTTCGCGATGCCACTCGCGCGAAAAGCGGCGCCGGGTGCCGAAGTCGAAAAAGGAGAAACTGAAGGCGCGCTGGCTGTCCGGATCGCTTTCGAATTCGCGCAGCAGCGCAATCTTCGCCGCGAGCCGGCGCCGACCTTCATCCAGCAGCGGCTGGGCATCGAATTGCCGGTAGTACAGCTCATTCACGATGGACAGCACATGGATCTCGAAGCCCATGACGTGAATCTGGGGGCCACGGGCCGTGATGATGAGATCGTCACCGGATGTGCCGACCGAGATGTAGCGCCGCTGATACTGGAAGATGCGCAGATAGTCGATGAAGTCGCTCTTCAGATAGGGCTTCGATGAGAGGTAGGCAAGTTCCTCTTCGGTGAATCGCAGTGTGCACAGATGTTCGATCTGTGCTTCGACATCATCGCGCAGTTTCGCCAGCGGATAGTCGGGCCGATTGCGGCACACGAAACGATACAGCGCCTGGTTGCCGGGAAAGAAATGCAGGAATGGCTGCCACATCGTGATCTTGTACAGATCCGTGTCGAGCAGCGAATGAACGACAGGCGTCATGGCAGCGTCAGCTCAGCAACTCGCGCGCCTGTGCGGCGGTCAGAACGCGCGCACCAAGCGTTGTCGCATGTGCGAAGAACGCATCGGCCTGCGCCTCGAAGCCTGCGACCGCACTCATGCAATCGCGAAGAATGACGAAGCGCTGGCAATCGCGCGGCGTCATCTCCTGAAACAGATGCTCGAGCGTTGCCGCCACGCAGTGGCTGGACGCTTCTCCGGCAACGAGCGTGAGGCCTTCGCCCGGCAGTACGCGCTCGATCAGTTCGTGATTGGTCTGCGTGCGCGGGTCGTCCATCACCGGCACTTCGGCCCGCACAGCACTGTATTGCTCGGTCATGGGATTCATTCCTTTCATGACCTTGAATGCGCCGCGCTGCACGCGTTGCTCCCACGCAGTAAGCGGCGGCAGCAATGCCGAATGAATGTTGTGACCCCAGGTGCCCACCACGCAGTGCACCGGCCAGACCATCAGCCGGTAACGTTCACCGGCTTCGAGCGCATGCAGATATTCGATCACCTGGTCCAGGCGCTGCGCGTCGCGCGGCGCAAAGCGACCGGCACGCACGTCGGCCTCGGTGATCTGGGTGAATGGCGCCACTGCTTCGCCTTGGGCATTTCTCCAGAAGGTCGTGCGTTCTATGGCAACGCCGGGATGCGAGTCGAGCGTGATCATGATGTCCGTCAGCTGCTCGCTCGCGGCGGTCATGAACTGCGCGAGGCGCTGCATGTCTGCATCGGCGCCGCTCACCGGCAGGGCTGCGCCGGGAATGTCACAGAAATCGTTCTGGGGATCGATGATCAGAAGCCTGACGTTCATGCCTCAAGAGTGACATCGGCAGGCAAAGAAGTGAATGGCGGTGGCGGACGGTCAGTTCATTCAGTCATCGTCGTTCGCGACGTCGGTCGGATCGATCAGATGCCCCCAGCCCCGCTTCGCATCCAGGTAACGCCGATTGGCGGGATTCACGCCGGTCACATGCTTCTCGCCCGTGATGTGCGTCAGGCCGCCCGCACGCAGATCCCGCAGCTTTTTCGGATTGTTGCTCATCAGGCGCAGCGGCCGATCGCCGCGCAGATACAGCAGCATGGAGGCAGCGTCGCTGAAATCGCGGCTGTCATCCGGCAATCCCAGCGAACGATTGGCCTGATAGGTATCCTGTCCGCAATCCTGCAGCACATAGGTCACGGCCTTGGCCCACAGGCCGATACCGCGACCTTCGTGACCGCTCATATAGATGACTGCGCCGGTGCCCTCCGCTTCGATCCGCTCGAAGGCGCGCTCGAGTTGCGGACCGCATTCGCAACGCTTCGATCCGAAGACGTCCCCCGTCAGGCAACACGAATGCACACGCAGCAACGGATTCCCGGCACCGCGGAAGTCGCCCAGCATGAGCACACTGTTGACCGACATGGAGCGCGACATCACCGAGAACAGATGCTGTCGACCTTCACCCCGCAGCGAATCGGCCATGCGGTTCGCTTCCTGCAATTCGGTGTGACGCACGAACGCGAGCCACTGGAACGTGTGCGTAACGCCACCGATGTCGATGGGCAGCGGAATGGGCCCGAGCACATTGAGCAGCACGCCGTGGCCGGCCTCGGGTGGGGCATCGGGATCGACGACGGTGCCGCGGGCGTCGATACGGATCAGTTTCTGCTGGGCGATCAGGCGGGCGCGGATCGCAGGATCGATGTAGGCAAACATGCGGCTGAGTTTAACCGGCGGCGGCGCACGCAGGAGCACGCACCCGGGGAAAATCCTCACGCCGGGACGCTTTGCGCAGCCGACCCTGACTCGTCGAATTCCCCGTGCCGGATACAGAACGCGGGGCGAAATGCGTGAGATCTGTTCCTCAACGCCCGTTCATGTCCACGACCAGCTTCAGCCAGGCCGTGCGACCGGGCTCATTGATGCGCACCGGATCGGCCGGATAGCCGAAGTCCGCGCTGCCCGCCAGATTGAGATGTTCTGCGTACGTACGATCGAGAAGATTGTCGATACCGGCGGCCAGGTTCATGCGGCGCGACATTCGATAGGCAGCGTTGAGCGACAGAACCGTGAAGCCCGATGACTCGCCCAGATCGCGCCCCGTGACATTGCCCTGATCCAGCGCGATGCGATCCTGGCCGTCAACCACCCGCAGCAGCGCGCCGGCCGACCACTTCGCACCTTCGTACGCGACCGTGAAACGGCTGTCGAGCGGCGGAATCTGGGGCAGCGCCGCGCCGGTCTCGCGATTTTCACCCCATGCATAGGCGAGCGTCGCACCCAGCTTCCACTGCGACAGCGGACGGAACTCGATACCGGCCTCACCGCCGTGCACGTTCGCGTCGACCTGCGACACGCTCGACGTCGGACCCATCATCCCGCCACTCATGTAAGTGAACAGGATGAAGTCGTCGACGCGGCCGGCATAACCGGAGATCCACGCGTTTACCCGAGTCGAGCGGTACTGAAATCCCACATCCAGTTGCGTGGTCTTCTCGGGTTCGATCGCCGAGAACGCATTGACGGAACCCATCGGTCCCATATCGGGCGAGAACAGTTCCCAGTAGTCAGGCATGCGCTGCACATGGCCGACGCCGGCGTACCAGCTCACGGCAGTAGCACGTCCACCGCCTTCGTAGCGCGTAAAACCGCTGGTCAGTGTTTCCCGGCGCGTCTGGCCCGCCGTCGGATTGGGCATGGGCATCATACCGCCGGTGCGTTCACGCTCGTCGGTCACTTCGGCGCGATCGCCGCGCGCGCCGAACACCAGCTTGCCCTGCTCGCGCACGTGCCAGGTTGCTTCCGTGAAGACGCCCGTGTTGAAGAAGTTCGCATCGGTCGACCAGAGCACTTCGCGATACGCGCCCTCGCCCATGGCGCTGCGTTGGCGATGCCGGCTGTGCTGGGTGTCGAATCCTGTCGTGACATCGAGCGCTGCGAGACGCCAGGTCGCCGCGGCGCGGCCGCCGCTCGTCAGGCGATCGACATTGGATGCCATGGGCATGGGCATCGCGCTCAGCGGATTCGGTGTGCGCAGCGAGTAGTTGTCCATCACGTGGTCGGCGTAGTTGTAGAAGGCGCTCGCCTTCAATTCCTTCAGCACGCCTGAGAGACCCGTCTTTTCCAGTCGCAGGCCGTAACTGGTGCGTGCGAATTGCGCGCCATCCATACCGCGGCCCGCATAGCGTGCTTCGCCATCACCGGTGCCGGCCGAGAGTTCCACGAGCGTACCGTCCGAGGGTGTCCAGCCGAACGCAGCATCTGCGTTCCACTTGTCCCAGCTCGAGGGCACGATCCGACCGGAACCGTCTTCGTAGTCGTCAGCTTCCGAGTGATTGGCCGTGAGGCGCGCGTAACCCGTCGGTGCGCCACCCGACACATCGAGCACCTGATCGTTGCGGCCGAAGGAGCCACCCAGCACATTCGCATTCAAGCGCATGCCGGGTTGCGAGAAGGCGTCTGACGCCGCATCGCGCTCGAATCGAACCGTACCGGCGGACGCACCCGGACCCCACATCACCGATTGCGGTCCCTTGATCACGACCAGTCGATCGAAAGTCTCGGGCGATACATAGGACAGCGGATTGTCCATGCGCGCCGGACACGCCCCCGGCATCATTCCATCGTTGGTGATCAAATTGAGGCGCGAACCGAACATGCCGCGCAGAACCGGATCGCCGTTGGTGCCGCCGTTGCGCAGCGTCGCAAAGCCGGGAATGGTTTTCAGATAGTCGGCGCCGTCGCTCGCCGGTACGGGTTGCCGCGGCAGCTTCGGATCGGTGATGAATGTGAGCGGACTGTCCGGCGCGAGACCGGTAACGACGACCGTTGCAATGGGTTTCTGCGCGTCTTCCTGCGCGTCGGCCATGGCCGCCTGACACGCCAGCGCCGGCATCATCGCGCTGAATACCCGCAGCCACTTGCTCGCTCGACTCCTCATCCCGGCCCTCGATACTCAGTTCGCCGAAACGGGATTGTGGCTGGCACGTGGCACACGCGCCTGCGACGGAATGTCGCAGCGGGATCAGGGCGCGCGGCAATGGATCAATCGAATCCGTCGTCGGCCTTGCGTTCGGGGCCCGGACGCTTGGCGAGCTTGCGCTGCAGGGAGCGGCGATGCATGCCGAGCAGGCGCGCTGCCGCCGACACATTGCCCTGCGTCTCCTGCAACGCCTGCTGGATGTGTTCCCACTCAAGCCGCGCGAGCGGCACCATGGTCGCCGCGGGTTCCGCGACAGGTTCACTCGCGTCATCCAGTGCACGCACGATTGCTTCGGCGGTGACGGGCTTCATGAGGTAGTTGTCGGCGCCGCGCTTGATGGCTTCCACGGCGGTCGCGATGCTGGCATAGCCCGTCACCAGCAGGATGCGCATGTCCTCGCGCAGCGAACGCAGCGGTCCGATCAGCGCAAGGCCCGAATCGCCACCCAGGCGCAGATCGATCAGAGCAAAGTCCGGCACCTGCGCTCGCGCCACCGCCAATGCTTCTGCATGGCTTTGCGCCGTCACCGTCGCGAAGCCGCGCTTCTGCAATGAGCGCTGCAACGTGCGCAGGTACAACCCATCGTCGTCGACGAGCAGACCCAGCCGCCGGGAATTCTCCGGTGCACTCATGCCCTGATCGCCGCGGGCAGAAAGAACGACACGAGCACGCCCGGCCCATCCGCCGCCGACTCCATCGACAACGTGCCGCCGAGCCGCTCGACCGTGGCATGCGACAGCGCAAGTCCGATTCCCAGTCCTTCGGGCTTGTTGGTACGAAACAGCGTACCGGGCAGGATGGCATGAGAACGATCCAATCCCGCGCCATAGTCGCGGATCGATGCGCGCAGCCCCTGCTCATCCGCATCGATATGCAGATCCACGCGCAGCTCACCGGCTTGCTGGCTGGCATCGGCGGCGTTGTTCAGCAGCGCCTGCAGCAGATGACCGACGGCCGGATCCACTTTGCCGAGCGTTGCGGTCGATCCGCCACGCCGCAATTCGATCACGGGACGCACCAGCCGCCAGCGCTCGATGACGCGCTCGAGATCGACACCGGTCGCACGACCGCCTTCATCCGTATTCGCGGGCGATGCGAGCTCGCGAACCCGATCGCGACAGACATTCAGCAGCGCACGCATGGTCGCGCAGTCCTCACGTTGCTGCGGCGTCTGCGCTTCGCTTGCCATGTCTTCCACCATGAGCGTGAGTGTACCGAGCGGCGTGTTGAGTTCGTGCGCCACCGAAGCCGCGTGCGTCGCGAGGGCGACGATGCCTTCGTTGCGCGTGAACTGCTCACGCAACTGCGCCACCTCGCGCTCACTGTGTCGCCAGGCAGCAGCCATGCGCGTGAAGAACAGCAGCACGACCAGCGCCGAGACCACGAAGTTCGCGAGCATGCCCACCTTGTGCAGACTGAATGTATCGCCGAACATGCTGTGCACGTGCGGCAACTCATGCGCAAAGAAGGCTGAAACGAAGTAGCCCAGCAGACTGGCGAAGGCCGTTGCCAGAATCCAGCGGTGGGACAGCGCGAAGATCGACAGCGCGATCGGCAGCAGAAACAGCGATGAGAACGGATTCTCGATGCCGCCGCTCCACGCCACCATCCAGGTCAGCGACGCAATGTCGACCAGCACATGCGCGAACACCTCTGCATCGCCCGCTTCCCGGGCGCTGCGCGCCCGCCAGCTCGCATAGACATTGAAAAGCGCCAGCGCACCGATCCCGCTCCACAACGGCAACTCCGGCAGCACGATCGCCATCGGCCCGGTGACGATCGCGACGGTCAATGCCTGCCCGAGGACCGCCAGCCAGCGCAGATTCGCCAGCACTCTCAGCAAGGAGCGCGACAGCAGATTTTCCATGGAGTCGGACAACGGGCGCAGGTTGGATCGGGTCAATCCTACGCACGTTTCAGGCCGCGAACCACGGCAGCGAGTGCCTCGAAACCGCAGAGCGGCCACCGGGCGTGCACAGCCATGAGGGGCACAACGAGACGCCGAAGCCAGGCCGAACTGCCCGGACGTCACGTCATCGATGCGACGTACCCGGCGTCTGCCCGGTTCAGGCAGGGCTCGCTTTCTGTTCCCTGAACGACGCGGTTCCGACATGCGCCGTTCTCACCGGGATGCCGTGCATGCCCGCCTTGTTTCTGATCGCGGACTCGGAGCGGCGCAGCTGCGCCGCGATCTCGCCAACCGTTGCACCGGCCGCCGCAAGCTGACGCAGCTGGCGAATTTCGGCGGTGGACCAGCCATTGGCCCGAGCCACGCGGAATGCAGGCAGGGATATCGCCCCTGATCGACTCGACATGATCTGGACACTCAGGCGGCGATCACTTCATCGTAGGCATGACGAATTCCGCACCGCTTGCGATGCCCGTGGGCCAGCGTGCAGTCACGGTCTTCATGCGCGTGTAGAAGCGCACACCGTCGGCGCCATGCACGTGCAGATCGCCGAACAGCGAGCGCTTCCAGCCGCCGAAGCTGTGGAACGCCATGGGCACGGGGATCGGAATGTTGATACCCACCATGCCGACCTGCACCGAGTGCGAGTACTTGCGGGCAGCATCGCCGCTCGCGGTGTAAATCGACGTGCCGTTGCCGAACTCGTGCTCGTTCACGAGTTGCAGCGCTGAATCGAGATCCGGAACACGCACGACCGCCAGCACCGGGCCGAAGATTTCCTCGCGATAGATCCGCATCTGCGGCTGCACATCGTCGAACAAGGTGGCGCCGAGATAAAAGCCGTGTTCATGACCGGGCACGCTGTGCTTGCGCCCGTCGACGACGAGCGTTGCACCTTCCTTCACGCCGAGGTCGATGTAGGAACGCACGCGCTCCAGGTGCTCGCGCGTCACGAGCGGACCCATTTCCACACCTTCATCCGTGCCGGCGCCGACCTTCAGCTCCGCGATCATCGGCTTCAGCGCTGCAATGAGCCTGTCACCCGCATCGCCCACCGCGACCGCCACCGAAATGGCCATGCAGCGCTCGCCTGCCGAACCGTACGCGGCTCCGATCAGCGCCTGGGCCGCCAGGGCCGGATTCGCATCCGGCATGACCACCATATGATTCTTCGCACCGCCGAGCGCCTGCACGCGCTTGCCGTGTCGTGACGCGGTCTCATAGATGTGCTGCGCAATGGGCGTGGAGCCGACGAAGCTCACGGCGGCGACATCGGGATCGGTCAGCAGCGTTTCGACGGCTTCGCGGTCGCCATTGATCACATTGAATACGCCAGGCGGCAAGCCCGCTTCGGCGAGCAGCTCGGCAAGCCGCAGCGCACAGGAGGGATCCTTCTCTGAAGGCTTCAGCACGAACGTGTTCCCGCACGCGATCGCAATCGGGAACATCCACATCGGCACCATCGCCGGAAAGTTGAAGGGCGTGATGCCCGCGCACACACCGACGGGCTGATGCAGCGACCAGCTGTCGATGCCGCCGCCGACACTGTCCGAGAACTCGCCCTTGAGCAGATGCGGAATGCCGCACGCGAACTCGACCACTTCCATGCCACGCGTGACTTCGCCGCGCGCATCCGAGAGCACCTTGCCATGCTCGCCGGTGATGATCTGTGCCAGCTCATCGACGTGCTCATCGAGCAGTGCCTTGAACTTGAACAGGATGCGGGCACGCCGCAGGGGCGTAGTCGCGGACCAGCCGGGCAGTGCCGCTTTGGCGGCCTGAATCGCCGCTCGCGTTTCATCGCGGCTGGCGAACGCAACCCGCAGCGACTCCTGCCCGCTCGCCGGGTTGTAGACGACACCCGAACGTGCGGATGCGCCGGCGACCGGCTTGCCGCCGACGAAATGACCCAGGATTCGAAACTGTTGCGCTGCTGCGGTATTCATGACCGTGTCTCTCGAAATGTGCGTGGACTGCGACGCCCGCGGGAACACATTAAGCGTCCTGCAGCGTCGGAATGGAATCAGTGTGTGCGGCGGGTGAACGAATGCTCGTAAGCGACCTGCGATGCGGACCCATCCGCTGGGACCTGCACCATCTGCACCGTGACCCGATCGCCGTCGAATGTGAGATGTGCAAAGCCCCAGGTGAGGCCGCGTGCCCACAACGTATGAAGCTCCGGATTCGACTGCATCTGGTTGCGCATGAAGGCGCTGTTGATGGGCCGCATCTTCGCAGCCGCACCCGATACGATCTGCGGCAACGGTTCGAGACGGCTCTGCGCAGCCACTTTCGAGCAATCGTCCGTGTGCACTTCGAGCGTGTGCTCGTGGCCCGCCAGATACAGATCGGCGTAGCGGCACAACGTCGGCAGGATGAGGCGACGCAAGGCCCGGGCTTGCTGGAATTTGCTGCCGGCAGACGACCAGAGCGGATGATGGCCGATGACAATTTTCCAGTGCGCCCTCGAGCTGGCCAGCGCCTCATCCAGCCAGGCCACCATGTTGCGTTCCGCTTCGGTCTGGGGCGCCGCCCATGGTTCGAGATGCGTCAGTTCGGTCGAAGGCGCCTCGCGTGCATCATCGGTCAATTCCGCTTCGTAGACGGTGGTGCCTGCCAGCAGCACCTCAGTGTCGATGGCGAAGATTTCAACTTCTCCATGCGCTGCCGGGGGTACGACACGATAGAACAGCCCATTCATGAAGAACGGCGGTGACGCCTCGAGATAGCGCACCTGCGCCAGGGCGCCTTCGCGCGAGGTGTGCCAGTCGTGATTGCCCAGCACGGTGTAAATGCGGAAGTCGGGACGCCCCTGCCCGAGCGGTCCATAGGGAATCGCGAACAGATCGCGAAAACGTTTTGCGTCGTCGACGCCGTCAGCGCCGACGGTCGCCCCATCCGGATAGATGTTGTCGCCCAGCAAAGCGCCGAAGTCGCAGCCCCGCGCGATGCAGTACTCGCGCATGGCCGAGGCCACCGGTGCCTGGCCACTCGCGGCGATAACGCTGCCGTTCGGCAGCTGATGTGTCGGGGGATACGCAAGCTCCTCGATGGGGCGCTTGTCCTCGATCCAGGATTTGCGCTCCTTGGCCTCGAACTGCGCCTGCGTCACGACGCGCTGGTATTCCTTCTTCGCCAGATAGTCGTAGTGATAGCCCGTATCGCCGAATGCCAGCATCGTCAGCGGTGCGGCCGACGCACGCTCGCTGACCGGTGCGTTGACAGGTGAGGTGCATGCTGCAACAAGTGCGGCGCCGGTGAGCAGGACGCTCCAATAGGTGACGGAATGCTTCACGGTTCTCTCGATCAGGAATAACGGTTGCGGATCAGCGCTTCGACTTCGCTGCGCTCGCGGCGCACGGGGCCTTCCGCCTCCAGTTTCAGTGTCGTCACGGCTGCCGCCCAGCGCGTGGCATCGATCGGGTCGGCACTCAGGCGTCGCGACAGGTACGAACCGACGCAAGTATCGCCGCGTCCGCTGCGGCCGCGCAGCGGCTCCGGCAAGAACCGCTGCTCATAGGGCTTGTCGTTCGCCAGCACCAGCAGACCGTCCTTGTGTGTCAGGACGATTTCCTTCGGCCCGTAGGACGCAAGCTTGCGCGCAATGGCGTGCAGATCTTTTTCGCCGGTGAGGAATTCGCCTTCGACCGCATCGGACTTGAGCACATCGACGTGCGCGAGCACGCGCGCCATCTCCGGCCACTGCTCATAGGCGAGCTGTCCGTTGCTGGTGCGAATGCGCACGAATCCCTGTACATCGAGGCCCAGCAGCGTGGTCCGCACACGCAGAGCTTCGACGACGGACAGCGGAACTTCGCCACGAATCGAGGGGCTGACGAGAATGGCCCTGGCGGTCACATCGAGCACATGCTGCGGTTCGAAGGGATCCGCCACGGCCGCAACGGTGAGAATGCGCTCATCGACATTGTCCGTCGGATACTCGAGGCGCATGAGCGTGGACTGTGGCGATTCGCGCACCAGCACCTCGACGCCGAGGCTGCGCAACAGGTCCGTGGATCTGCGATCCTCTGCGGCCAGTCGCGTGACAGCGCCGACGCGAGGTGCGGCAAGCAGTGCGGCGAACGCGGCATAGCTGTAGCCGCCGCCATCCACGTAGCGCGTTCCCGATCGGGTCACGATCGTATCTTTGGTGTAGGCGCCGACGGAAATGAAATCGAAGGGCGAAGCCACGGGTGAATCCTCCTAGTCGCGCAGCCTGACACGCCACAGACTGGCGGCAAGCAGCATGGATACGAACGAAGCGCCGATCCAGAACCAGATCGCCGCGTGAAAATCGTAGGTGTGCACACCGTCGACCACGGTCATGCCGCGCTCGATGAGATGGCCGCTGATGTTTTCCTGCACCGCCGCGCCGATGTAGCTGAAGATTCCGATGAGACCCATCGCGGCGCCGGCAACCCGTTTCGGACAGATGTCCACGGCGAACAATCCGCCGAGCGCCGTCACCAGACCGGTCAGGCCCATGCCGAACAGCACCAGCCCGGTGACGAGCACCGTCAGATTGTCGGGGCCGTAGAAGATGAGCAGCAGGCCGATCAGCTCGAGGATGGCGAACAGCAGATTCACCGGCGGACGTCGCGCCGAAAACCATGTGTCGGACACGAAACCATAGGCGATCGCGCCAACCATGCCTGCCAGGGTGTTGATCATGAGCAGCGTGCCCGCCGTGGGCAGCGCATAGCCGCGCGCCTCCTGCAGATACAGCACGCCCCACGAGTTGATGGCGTAACGCGTGACGTAAATGCTCGCGCTCGACAATGCGAGCATCCAGATCGCCGGAATCTTCAGAATCGACAACTGCGTCGCGAACACGCCGGTGTTGCTCGCGGGCGTTCTGGAACCGCAGTAGTGATCGTTGCGCCAATCCGCGACCGTCGGCAGTCCGAGCGTTCTCGGGCGGTCCTGCAACAATACGTAGCAGATCGCGGCCGTGGCGATCCCGATCAATCCGGGTGCCCAGAATCCCCAGCGCCAGCCGAGCACCGCCACGACGGTTCCGACCATCAGGAACGTCAGCCCCTCGCCGATGGAATGCGCGGTGCTCCAGATGCCATAGCAGCGCCCGCGCTCGCGATTGCTGAACCAGGCGGTCATGGCCACCACGCAGCCCGGTGCGCCCAGGCTCTGGAACCAGCCGTTCAATCCCCACAGGACGACGGAGACTGACAGCAGTGTCGAGCCTCCCATGCCGATGTTGCACAGTGCGCTGAGCAGGAATCCGGCGGCCAGGAATTTCTTCATGTTCGCGTGATCGGCGAGAAAGCCATTCGTCAGCTTGCCGATTGCGTACGTATAGAAGAGCGCGGAGCCGATCAGTCCGAGATCGGCGGGACCGAAAATGCCCGCATCGATGAGCGGCTTCTTGACCATGCCGAGCGCCAGCCGGCACGTATAGATGACGCCATAGCCGATGGTGATCGCGATCATCACGCGCAGGCGATGACGGCGGAACAGCGTATCGACGGTCGCTGCATCGTGCGTCAGCGGCTTGTCAGTGCCGGTGACGAAGAATCGCAGCAGTGCGTTCAACACACCGCCCCGGCGACGATCGATGTTCTGAGCGACTTGCATGGGCGGTGCATCGATGGGTTGCGCGACGGTTGAAATATCATTTCTAATAGAATACAAAAGTGGAATAAATTTTCCAATGCCTTTTCACACTGTTTTTCAGTCGGACCACCGGGGAGCGCGCATGCGATCACATATTCTTCTTATGACAGCGATGACAGGTCTTGCCGTGTCGGGATCGAGCGGAGGCGAGCCGCAGGCCGCAGTGGGCTCGACCGATGCACCGAAGGTCATTGCAGCGCGCCGCGTCACGGCGCCAACCTTTCGCCAGGCTGCTGGCGATGCCGCTGTCTGGGTCGATCCCGCCGATCCGGGTCGCAGCATTCTGTTGCTCTCCGGCGGCGAAGGCGGCCTGGAGATGAGCGATCTGTCCGGTGCGCGCATCGCACGCATCGAGTCGGTCGAGGCCGGCTTCGTCGATGTCCGTCAGAACGTGCCGAGCGATCAGGGCACGATCGATCTGGTGATCGCGAGCGAGCAGCGACTCGGCGCGGTGCAGGTGTACAAGCTCGACGCCGCTGCGCGGCAGGTACGGCAGATCACCGCTGCGCCTATCGAGGTCCACGATGCTGTCACCGGTCTGTGCTCTTACGCGAGCGCCCTCACCGGCAAGTTGTACGTGTTCGTGGCCACAGATCAGGGACAACTCGAGCAATGGGAATTGTTCGTCGAGAAAGGCCAGGCGAATGGCCGCTTCATCAGACGGATCGCGGCGGGCAAGGGCGTCTCGCATTGTGTTGCGGACGATACGGCCGGCACCGTGTACTTCAGCGAGGAATCCGTCGGGCTGTGGCAGATCGCGGCCGAACCGGAAACGGATGCGGAGCGCAAGCCAGTGGATCTTGTGGAGCCGCGCGGATCGCTTCATGAAGAAGTCAAAGGCGTGGGTCTGTATCGGGGCGTCGGTCATACGCCGTATCTGGTCGCCGCCGATGCAGGCGACGGCAGCTTCAATGTGTATTCGCTCGCAGGCGAACGACTCGGATCGTTCCGGGTCGGCGGCAACGATGTCGAGGTGGGTGATGCAGAAGGAGTGACCGCCATCGCGACTGCGCTCGGCGCGGATTTCCCGGCAGGCGCCATCGTCATCGCCGATGAAGATGCAGGGGACTACAAGCTCATCGGCTGGAGTGACATCGCCGGCGCACTGGGATTGCCTGCGCAAACGGCCAACGGGGACACCTCGGCCGCGCCGGCACCGCGTCTGGTCAAACCCGTCGCGGAAACGGAGCCTGCCGATAGTTATGGCGACGCAGCAGACGATCCTGCGATCTGGGTCGATCGCAACGACCCGACGCGCAGCGTGGTGATCGGCACGGACAAGAAGCTCGGCCTGAACGTCTATGACCTCAGCGGCAAGCGGCTGCAGGTCGTGCCGGACGGTCGCATGAACAATGTCGATCTGCGCGATGGTTTCATGCTGGGCGGCAAACCGACGACCGTCGTCGCAGCGACCAATCGCACGACCAAATCGATCAGCCTCTACCGGCTCGATCATGCAACGCGCCAACTGAGTCCCATCGCGGACGGCATCCTCGCTGCCGGTCTCCAGGATCCTTATGGCCTGTGCATGTATCACAGCAGGAAGACAGGAGACTTCTACGTGCTCGCCAACGACAGCGTCGACGGCAAGCTGCGTCAATGGAAGCTGATCGATCGCAAGGGCAAGGTCGGCATCCGGGCCGTACGCGACATCAACGTGGGGTCGCAGGCCGAAGGCTGCGTCGCCGACGATGAGCTCGGCAATCTGTTCATCGCCGAGGAAGATGTAGCGCTGTGGAAGTACTCAGCCGAACCCAACGGCGGCGAGAAGCGTACCGCGGTCGACAAGGTCGGGGCCGGTCGCCTCACCGCGGATGCCGAGGGCGTGTCGCTGTATTACGGAGCTGACGGGAAAGGCTTCATCGTGCTGTCGAACCAGGGCGAGAACAACTACGCCGTCTATCGCCGCGAAGGCACGAATGAGTACGTGGGCAAGTTCCACGTGGTCGCCAACGAAGCACTCGGCATCGACGGTTCCTCGGAAACCGACGGCCTCGACGTCGTGAGCGCCCCGCTCGGTTCGGCCTTTCCAATGGGTCTGCTAGTAGTACAGGACGGTCGCAACCTGATGCCCGTCGAACGCCAGAACTTCAAGTACATCTCCTGGCATGACGTGATGAAGGCGCTGGAGTGAAGAGACAGGAACATCTCCACGGGCATGTAGACGCGAGCCCGGAGCACGCAGAAGGAACGTTCCGGGAATCTTCTGCCCCTGCCTTTCGCCATCCACCTCCGTGTGCAGCCAGCCGCTACATCCTTGTAGCGGCGCTGCGGGGGGAAAGGGGCTTGTCGTTCTCTGGTGAAATTCTTGTCTGTGATCTCGCGGAGATCTTCTTCCGGGCGCGGTGCTCGAGAAGCCTGAGGATCCACCTATGCCTGACGCCTGTCGCCTGCTGCCTTCTGCCTGCTGCCTGTCGCCTGCTGCCTGTCACCTCAGTCTCAGACGTCAATGTTTCCCCGCCAGGAACTGACGCCGTTACGCAGTTCCCGTGCAGCCAGCACCAGCGGCTTCCACACACTGGCGCCGCTGGCGTCGCGCAATGTGAACGTGAGTGTGGGTTCGGGTGTCTGGCGGAAATCGAGCACGCCGAAATTGGGGCCCTTGACGTACACCTTGCGCAGGCGTGCCTCGGGCTTCTGTGTGACCCACGAATCGCTCATGGCATTGGCGAGCGGCGAGCTCACCAGGTCGTAGAGATCGTAGCCGCCGGATTCGGAACGCGGGATGCAGTTGAGCTCGCCGACGTGGCTGTCGCCCGAAAGCAGCACGACGCCGCTGATGTTGCGATCGCGGATGAAATCGAACAAGGCATTGCGTTCGCTGAGGCAAGCTGCCCACGTATCGCCTTGGGGCCCGTCGGCCGATGACCAGCCGCTGCCGCACACCAGTACCTTGAATGGCGCGCGGCTGGCGAGCAGGCGTTCCTTCAGCCAGGCTGTCTGCGCCGCGCCGAGGAAAGATTTTCCAGGATGATCGGCAATCGCATTCGGGTCGCGGTAGTACCGGCCATCGAGAAACATGAAATCGACACCGCCGTAAGCGAAGTCGAAGAACACTCCAGGTGTTGCTGGCAGACCGAATGAAGGGTTCGGCCAATAACGGCGAAACACGGCCAGCGCCTGTTGTTTGCCCGGGCTCGAACCATCGCTGTTGTTGTAGCCGAAATCGTGATCGTCCCAGATGGCAAGCTGCGGCACCGATCGGATGAGCGGCTGCATACGCGCGACGCCTCGCTGGCGACGCAACTCATCCGCGATCATCTCGGGCGCTTCCGTGTCGGCATACACATTGTCGCCGAGCCAGAAGAACAGATCGGGAGCCTGACTGACCACGCCGTCGAAGACCTGCTGCTCGCGATCCCAGGCGTAGCGCGCGCAGGAACCGAAGGCCACGCGGAAGTCGGCCGGCCCCACTGGCGCCGTCTGCGTCACATAGGGCTCGGGCTGATAGCGATCGGCGACCCCGTCGACGAGCACCCGATAGTAATAGCGCGTGTCTGGCTCCAGCCCTTCGACGCGGATGACCGCGATGAAATCGCCGTCGGCTGTTGCCAGCACCGGCGATGTGGTTTTGGTGTCGAGGAACGCACGATCGCGCGCGTACTCCACCTGCACCGGCAGAGCACCGCTGACCCGCACCCACACCGTGAAATGATGCGCACCCGGGACGCCGATCATCGGTCCCTGCATCGCTCTGGGATAGCCCAGCGCTTTGGCGAATCCGCGCAGCGGCCACGCCGCCAATGCCGCGCCACCGCGGGCCAGCAGAGTGCGCCGTCGAATCATGCGAACAACTCCGTCGCCAACTGATGCAGATGATCGAACCCGAGCTGCGCGTACACGTGAGGCGTCGCCACGGACGGATCCTGCTCAGCCTCCACGACCAGCCAGCCGTCATAGCCGCTCTTCGCAATCGGGCCAAGCACGCTGCGGTAGTCGACCATGCCGTCGCCGGGAACGGTGAATACGCCATCGAGCACGGCGTTGAGGAAACTCGAATCGCGATTGCGACTGTGCTCCAGGACATTGCGGCGCACGTCCTTGCAATGCACGTGAACGATGCGCGAGGCATATTTCGCCGCCATCCGGGCCGGATCGCCGCCGGCGTACGTGAGATGTCCCGTATCGAGCAGCAGCCCCACGGCCTCTCCCGTGTGCGACATCATGCGATCGATATCCTCTGGCGACTGCACGACCGTGCCCATGTGATGGTGATAGGCCATGCGCAGTCCTTCGCCCTGCATGCGTTGCGCGAGCGCCGTGAGCCGCTCGCCGAAATGTGGCCATTCCCTGTCAGTCAGACAGGGACGCTGCGACAGCGGCGCGAGCTGATTGCCATGCGTGCAACGCGACACCTCCGCGAACACCATCACTTTGCAATCGAGCGCATGCAGCAACTCGAAATGTGAACGCATCGCCGCCCATTCGGCCTCGACATCGCGCTCGAGCAATCGGCCGCTGTACCAGCCGGACACCAGATGCAGATCGTGCTCGCGCAGGATCGGGCCGAGCACACTGGCCTGGCGCGGAAACTTGTTTCCCAACTCGACGCCCGTGAATCCCGCCGCGCGCGCTTCACGCAAGCACGTCTCGAGACTGGTCTCTGCACCGAGAGATGGCAGGTCGTCGTTGGTCCAGGTCAGGGGGTTGATGCCAAGGCGGACGGTCATGATGGTTGTACTTCAGGAGGAAGGAAGAAGAGTCTGGACACAGAGCGGATCACGGAAAGTCATGAGAGCAGATCGATACAAGTTCCCGTCTTCACTCCGTGGCCCATATTCCCCGCGGAAATCTTCTGCTTTGCTTCAGGGAAGCTCCGCGAGCCGCGCGCGATAGTTTTCGTAGGCGGCTCTGACGGCGGCGCTCTCCGAGACCTGCGGTACGGCGACGTCCCACCAGGCGCCACCGCTGGAAGTACTGATCTGCGGGTCGGTGTCGATGACGATCACGCTGGTGCGTTGTGCAGTCCTGGCAGCATCCAGCGCGCTTTCGAGTGCGGCAATGTCACCCACCTTGTGCGCCTGCGCTCCCAGCGAGCGTGCGTGCGCCACGAAATCGATGTCCGGTGCATTGGTGTCGAGCAGATTGTTGAAGGGCTCACCGCCGCACGCGCCTTGCAACCGGTTGATGCAGCCGAAACCGCGATTGTCGAGCAGCACGATGGTGAGTTTCAGACCCAGCGCGATCGAGGTGGCGATCTCGGAATTCATCATCAGGTAACTGCCGTCGCCTACCAACACGACGACATTGCGCTCTGGATGTGCGAGCTTGACGCCGAGGCCGCCGGCAATCTCATACCCCATGCATGAGTAGCCGTATTCGAGGTGGTAGGCATTCGTATCCTCGGCGCGCCACAGCTTGTGCAGCTCGCCCGGCAATCCGCCGGCGGCGCACACGACCGTGCCGTCCGATCCAATGCGGCGATTGACTGCGCCGAGTACCTGCGCATCGCTCGGTCGCTGCGATCCGGTGTCGCGCGTCGCCGTGTCCACGGCGCCTTGCCAGGCCGCAATGAGCCTTGCTGCCCGCGCGGTCCACCCGGATCTCGGGGTAACGTCGGTCAGCAACGCATCGAGTTCCTGCAGCGAGCGCGCCGCATCGCCCTGTACCGGCACAGCCGAAAATTTCACCGCATCGAAGCGACAGGCATTGAGTGCGACGAAACGTCTGTCGGGATTGCGGAACAGGCTGGCCGATGCCGTCGTGAAATCCTGCAGACGCGTGCCGATGGCGATGATCACATCGGCTTCGGCGGCCAGATCGTTGGCCGCGCTGGAACCGGTAACGCCGATCGATCCCAGGTTCAGCGGGTGATTCCACAGCAGCGCGCCCTTGCCTGCCTGAGTTTCGGCGACGGGAATGCCGTGTCGCGTGGCGAACTGAGCGAGCCGCTCACAGGCCTGCGCGTAGTGCACCCCACCGCCGGCAATGATCAAGGGCCGTCGCGCCTGCGCGATCAGCTTCGCCGCCGTGTCGAGCTGACGTGGATCTGCACCGGGCTGCGCGAGGACATGCACGCGTGGCTCGAAGAATGACGCCGGATAATCCCAGGCTTCGGCCTGCACATCCTGCGGCAACGCGAGCGTGACGGGTCCGCATTCGGCAGGATCGGTCAGCACTGCGAGCGCCTGCGGCAGGCTGCGCAGCAGTTGCTCCGGACGCGTGATGCGATCCCAATAGCGCGAGACCGGGCGGAAACAATCGTTTGCCGTCACGGTGGGATCGCCGAAATTCTCCACCTGCTGCAGGACCGGATCGGGACGACGGCTTGCAAAAACATCGCCGGGCAACAGCAGCACAGGCAGACGATTCACATGCGCGAGCGCTGCTGCGGTCACCATGTTGGTGGCGCCCGGCCCGATGGACGTCGTGCACGCCATGAACTGGCGTCGGCGCATTGCCTTGGCGAACGCAATTGCGGCGTGCGCCATGGCCTGTTCATTGTGCGCGCGCAACGTGGGCAACTGGTCGCGCGCGTGTGCCAGCGCTTCGCCGATCGCAGCCACATTGCCATGGCCGAAGATCGCGAAGACACCGGGGATCAGCGGTGCATGCTGTCCATCGATGAGCGTGTGCTGCGCCGTCAGGTAGCGCACCAGCGCCTGGCTCATGGTGAGACGAATCGTCGCAGTCATGCGCTTGCACTCTCCGGCATTGCGGCCTTCATGGCGGCGCGACGGGCGTCGCGCCAGGCGTGAATGAGTCGCTGATAGCGCGCGGCAATATCTTCCACGGCAGCCTCATCGTCGAGCGTACCGGAGAACCAGCCACGCGCCGCCGAGTTGAAGATGCTGCGTCCGACTGCGAAGCCGCGACACAGCGCAATCGGCGCTACGTCCGCAAATGCTTGACGCAGCGTATCCTCCGGCGCATCGAGTCCGAGCATCAGAATCCCGTTGCACCACGGATCGCGCTCTTCGATGACGCTCGCAATGTTGCGCCAGGACGCGGGCGTTTGCGGTGCCAGCTTCCACCAGGCCGGCCTCAGCCCTAGATTGTAGAGACGCTGAATCGCACGAGCCGTCGTGTCGTCATCCACTTTACGTCCGCCGCCGCTGCAGATGATCTCGAGCAGCAGATCCCGATCGAGCTTCTGGGCGGCAAGATACAACTCGCGCAGCCGACGCTCCTGCGCCAGTCGCAGATCGACCGGATCATCCGGATGATAGAACGCAAGGCACTTGATGACGTGCCCCGTCGGCCAGGTGAGCACATCGAGCGCCGTATCGGCATCGGGATCGAATGCCACCGGACGCGAAGCCGGAACCTCGATGGGCCGGCCGATCCACAGATCGGTCCGAGTGAGACGATTCAGTACTGCGGTTCCGTGCCGCGCATCGACGATCACTCCGAGACGCGCGTGCTCTCCGAGCGTGAGCGCGGTGCGTTCGACAGCCGTGGCGATCAGATTCTTGAACTGTGCGATTTGTGCACGCGGTGCCCCCACCTCATCGGCGAGCTGTTCGAGTTGTCGACGATGGTCGAAGGCCAGTACATACAGCTCTTCGCGTGAGCGACGCACAGTCGTCGCATGATGGATGTGCCCGAGACGATCATCGAGGTCGGGACGCCGGATGTCGGCGGCGCGTGCCATGAAATCTTCGAGCTCGACGCGGCTCGGCATCGCCGGCGTGCAGCCATGACGACTCACAACCATCGCGCCGCAGGCATTGCCGATCCGCGCACTCTCGGCGAGCGATCTGCCGCCGAGCCAGCCATACAGCAGTCCGCTCAGGAACGCATCGCCGGCGCCGAGCACGTTCAACACTTCGACGGCAAAACCGGGCACGTGCACCGCATCTTCGAGCGTGCGCGGCACGGCCCCCTCGATCACGATGCAGCCGCTGGCGCCGCGCTTGAGAACGATGGGCGCCTTGGTCTTCGCACGAATGGCACGCAATGCGGACAAGAGATCCTGTGAGCCTCCCGCTATCTGAATCTCTTCCTCCGTACCGACGACCAGATCGCATGACGGCAGCAGGCTCTGCAATGCCGCCGTCACGACATCGGAAGGCACGTAACGTGACTCGCCCTGCCCGGCGTTGGTGAGCTTCCACAGCACCGGCCGATAGTCGATGTCGAGAATGATGCGAGTCTGGTTGGCGCGTGCCCAGCGAAAAGCCTGTTCGATGGCTGCACGCGTTCCCGGCGTGGACAGGTGTGTGCCCGTCACGGCGAATGCGCGACTCGAAGCGATGTACGACTCGTCGAAATCTTCGACGCTGACGCCCATGTCGGCGCAATGCTCGCGATAGAAGATGTGCGGATAGGCACCGGGGCCTTCGATACCGAGCACAACCAGCGCCGTCAGTCGCTCCGGATCCGTCGCAACGTGACTCACGTCGACGCCCTCGCGTCGTAGCGCCTCGCGCACGAACCGGCCCATGTGTTCATCGCCGACGCGCGTCAGCATCGATGTGCGCACGCCCAGCCGTGCAGTGCCGGCAGCAACATTGGCCGACGAACCGCCGAGATACTTGGCGAAGGTCTGCATGTCTTCGAGGCGGCCGCCGATCTGCTGGCCGTAGAGATCGACCGCGGCGCGACCCAGAC
>DASTRD010000055.1:0-23071 GCA_035761425.1 Povalibacter sp. | reverse complement strand
AGCTGAAGGCGGAGCACGGTGTCACGCCGGGTCTTGCCGTGGTGCTGGTGGGTGACAATCCCGCGTCACAGGCGTACGTCCGCCAGAAAATCAAGGGATGTCAGGAGACGGGCATCTGGTCCGAGCTGATCGAACTGCCATCGCAGACCAGCGAAGCAGCATTGCTCGAGCATTTGCAGGTGCTCAATCAGAATCCGGCGATTCACGGCATTCTGGTGCAGTTGCCGCTGCCTCCCCACATTCGCGTCGCCAGCGTGCTCGAAGCAATTTCCGTCGAGAAGGACGTCGATGGTTTTCATCTTTACAACATGGGCGGGCTCGTCACCGGCAGCACTGTGTTCTCGCCGTGCACGCCGTATGGTGTGCAGAAGATGCTGGAGCACGAACGCATCAAGGTCGAAGGACAGAACGTCGTAGTGGTCGGCGCCAGCAACATCGTCGGCAAGCCCACGGCGCTGATGCTCATGCAGCAGGACGCGACGGTCGTCATCTGTCACAAGAAGACGCGCGATCTCGGCAACTTCACGCTGCTGGCCGACATCCTGGTAGTGGCTGCGGGTGTGCCGAATCTGATCGTGCCGCAGATCGTCAGAACCGGAGCGGTCGTCATTGACGTCGGTTTCAATCGACTGCCCGATGGTCGCATCGTCGGCGATGTGGATTTCGAAGGCGTGAAGGAAAAGGCGTCCTACATCACGCCCGTGCCCGGCGGCGTCGGCCAGATGACCGTCACCATGCTCCTGCACAACACCATTCTTTCCGCAGAACGCTTCGCCACTGCCACCACCTCCGGCTTCCGCCAGCAATCATGGTTTACCACTGACGTTGAGCCAGCGCGGGCGGAATAGCAAAAAAGCGAAGACATGGAGAACTCGAGCAGAAATCCGGACGCGATCGCGGCTGTGGCTGCCGCGAACCGGCGAGTTCTCGCGATGTACGGTTTTGTGCTTTCTTGCGGCCATTCATGTTTCGAGCCTGCATCATGCGCAAAGTCCTGATTACCGATCACCCGTGGCCTGACATCGAGATCGAACGCGGCATCGTCGAAGCGGCGGGCTTCGAACTGATCGCAGGTCCTGTCGAAGCACAACCAGCAGGCGTCATCGAAACCATGGTGGCGGAGCATGATCCCGTGGCCATCATGACGTGCTGGGCGCAGGTGTCGCAGAAGGCGATCGAGACGCCGACGCAGCTCAAGGCGATCGGGCGGCTCGGAGTCGGGCTCGACAACATCGCGATTCCCGCGGCGACAGCGCGCGGCGCATGGGTGACGAACGTGCCGGACTACTGTGTCGAAGAAGTGTCGGATCACGTCGTTGCCATGGTGCTGGCTTTCTGGCGCGGCACCGTGGCTCTGGATCGCGAAGTGAAGCAGGGTTACTGGCAACCGGCCTCGGCACGCTTGCAGCGCGTTGCCGACAAGACCATCGGAATCATCGGATACGGGCGCATCGGCACGCTGACCGCGCGCAAATTCGTGCAGGGATTCGGATGCCGGGTGCTGGTGAACTCGCGCTCGCTGCTGCAGCAGGTGGGGCAGGAAGTTGCGCCGGGCGTTACTGCCGCGGACATCGCCACGATTCAGCGCGAATCCGATGCCGTGGTGCTGCACGCGCCGCTGACATCCGCAACCCGCGGCATCATCAACGAAGCGTTCCTGGCAAATCTGCCGAGGAAGCCCCTGCTGATCAATGTCAGTCGCGGCGGTCTCATCGACAATGAGGCGCTGGTGCGCGCGCTCGACGGCGGACTGATCAGCGGTGCAGGTCTCGACGTCATCGACGGTGAGCCGTCGCCGCCGAAGTCGGTGACCACGCGCACCGACGTCATTGCGACGCCCCACGTTGCATTCTCCTCGAATGCATCGCTGGTCGAGCTGCGGCGCCGCTGTACCGAGGACGTGGTGCGCGTACTGCGCGGCGAACGTCCGCTGCATCCGTGCAATCAACCCGCGTCCACGGCGAAATAGCCGCAAGAGAACGCAAAAGAGAAGGGCGGAGCACATCGCTGTACTCCGCCCTCATCACATCTTCAGGCGACTTTCGTCACCCCTCCGCTCAAAGCGGCGTCACTGAGACGTCGTCGAGATACACATTTGCCCCGACCGGGACGTTCTCGAAGTAGATGGTCGCTTCTTCGAGCGCGCAATCCGCGGGAATCGTGAGCGTGCCCGACAGCTGCGTCCAGGTGTTCGGCTCGACAGCCGTATTGTCCTGCAGCCAGGAGTAGGCATCTGCACCTGCGCACCGCAGCTTGTCCGCGAGGCGTGCCGTCGTGCCATCGACGAATACCCAGGCGCTGACCGCATAGCTCGTGCCTGCGGTGGCGCTTCCCAGCGTGTAGGCAGCGAAGCCGCCGGTGCTGTTGCGAGCCGTCGAACTCAGGCTCTGCGCGCCGCTGTGGAACTGCGCCGTGCTGGGGGTCAGCGTGCCGTTGCCCCAGCTGTTCCAGCCCGCCGCGCCCGTCTCGAAGCCGCCGTCAGCCACGAGATTGTTGTTCGGTGGAACGACCTTCACGTCATCGATGAAGACATCCGAACCGACGGCGGTTCCTTCGAAGTAGATCGCTGCATCCGTGACGGTGCACGTGGCCGGGATCGTCAGCGCGCCACCGAGTTGCGTCCAGGTGTTCGGGGCAACTGCGCCGTCGTTCTGCAACCAGGTGTACGAATCGGCGCCGGAACAGCTCACCTTGGCAGCCAGACGCACTGTGTCGGCCGCGGCACCCGTGTGCAGAACCCAGGCGCTGACCGCATACGTCGTGCCCGCTTCGACAACATCCGCCAGGCCATACGCGGCAAATCCACCGCTGCCGCTGCGGCCGGTTGAACGCAGTGCCTGCGTTCCGCTGTGCACCTGCAGGGAACTCGCACTCAGCGTGCCATTGCCCCAGTTGTTCCAGCCAGCGATGCCGGCCTCGAAGCCGCCATCATTGACGAGATTCACTCCGGATTCGGGCTGCGGTTTGCCGACACGCAGGGTGTCGATGTTGCCGATACCGCCCGCACCCACGAATTCCACATAGACGTCGTGTGTGCCGACGATCGACGGCCAGTCGTTTTCCAGTGTCTTGGAGCTGCCCCAGCTCGCCGTCGGCGGCAGGTCAACGGTCAGTACGGGCGGTGAATCCAGACTGTCGAGATGGATCGCGAGGCTGCCCGGATCGGTGTTGCCCTTGGCATAGGTGACCCAGAACTTGTTCCAGTCCTCATGGAATTCCACCTGCTTGAAGGCGATCCAGTCGCCGCCGTCGGTGTAGGCGACCACATTGCCGAGCGCAGCAATGCCTTCGCCGTCGTCATACTCCTCGGCTTCCATGGTCAGACCGTACTCGGTGCCTTTCCAGCCCTGCGGCACGTACTCGGGCACATAGCAGCTGTCGCCACCGCCTGCGATGTAGCAGTTGATCCAGTCGAATGCCGGCCGCGTCGAGCCATCGGCGCGCAGCAGGTAGGCGTTGGTGCGCCACATGGCGCCTTCGCGATAACCCCAGTGCGTGATGCCGGCAACCGACGGGTGATCCCAGAAGAGCGAGAACAGATCGCGCATCACGTTGGCCTGGCGCGCGTCGTCCGCGAAGTTGAGATCGAATTCCGAGATGTAAATGGGCAGACCCGTGGCAGCCAGCTTGTCGAGATTGGCGGCAACCACCGGCAGCTCGGCCCGCTCGAGGAAGTGTGCCTGTTCGCCGATGCCGTCGATCAGACCGCGCTCCTTCAGCAGGTTGATCAGCGTCAGGTAGTTGTCGGTGAACTGCGGCAGGATCAGCGTGTTGTAGTCATTGATCAGCAGCCGTGCCCTGGGGAAATGCTGCCGTGCCATCTCGAACGCCTTGATGACCCAGTCCCAACCGGTGGCGCCTTCGCCACCCAGTGCCGCGCGATATTCCGCCGGTGCGTTCAGCGCTTCGTTCACGACATCGATCAGATCGATATCCGGATAGCGCTGCGCAACCGCCGCCATCCATTCGTCGATTTCGGCGAGCTGTTCCTCCGGCGGCAGGGCATTGATCCAGCCGGGCTGCTGCTGGCCCCAGATCAGCGTGTGGAACTTGAACTTGAGCCCGTTGCTCTTGGCGAAGTTGTACGCTTCATCGAGCGCGGTCCAGTTCATGACATCGCGCGTTGCCTCGACGCTGCCCCACTTGCCGGCGTTGCCGGGGGTGATCTGGTCGAACCAGGTGAGCAGCTGCGTGTAGTCGGCGGCGTTGTCCGGTGCGGTGCCGAAGAACTTGATCTGATTGACGGTGACGACCACCGTATCCGACTTGCTCTTGTAACCACGCTCGTACATGACGACGAGCTGGAAAGTCAGCTTCTGCTGAACTTCGGTTTGCGGTGCCGTGAAGGTCAGCACCCCCTTCTTCGACACCTTGAAATTGACCTTCGGTCCGGCCGTCTGGGTCCACTTGTACTCGACGATGTAGTCCAGAATGTTCGCGGCCGGTTTGAGGGTGACGCTGGCGCCTTCGCTCACGACCTGGTCGGGACCGGCATTGGCGATGAGTTCGGGAATCAGGCAGCCTGATAGCGGTACCAGGCAGATGAGCAGCACGATGAAACGCAGTGAGCGGAAGTTCATGACAGTACCCCTGAATGGCGGTCCCGGCGGCCGGAACGGACCAGCGATCGTTATGTGTCGGCCATCCCGGCGCACTGACTGTGGGCTCGGGACCTGATAACGCTACCATCTTCCATGAGACGCGGACAATACGGGACGAACAACCATGGCGGATGACAGGTCAACGGCACAAAGCCGGGCGCTGCCGGGCGGTGTGTCCTGCGAAGTTGTCCTCGAACGCGACGCGAGCGGGCGTGAGATCGTGGTCAAGCAGCCGCTGGCAAGACTCAAGGTGGCTGCTGACTGGCGCAGCGATCCGGGGCGCTGGAATGTGGAAGTCGCGGCCCTGCGTGCCATGCGCGAACTGCTGGATCCGGGCGCAGTGCCGCGAGTGCTGTGGGAGGATCCTGCGAATCACCGCTTTGCGATGGAACGCATCGACCCTGCGTTGCGTAACTGGCGCGATGAGCTGAACGAACGCCGCGTGGATCCGGCAACGGCCGATCGGGTGGGGGAGTGGCTGGGGCAACTGCATCGACGCTCGGCGAGCCGTCCCGATCTGGCGCAGGCATTCGCGAGCCGTGAGTACTTCATGCAGTTGCGCATCGAGCCGTTTTTCCGGCGCATCGCACAGCGTAATCCGCAGATTGATCCGGCAGTCCGGACCGTGATCGACGCCATGCTTGCGCCCGGACGCGCGCTGATACACGGAGACTTCAGTCCCAAGAACATGCTCGTGCGCGGCTCACAGGTGGTGGTGCTCGACTGCGAAACGGCGCACTGGGGCGATCCGCGATTCGATGTGGCCTTCTGCCTCATGCACCTGACGCTCGACGCGCTGCACAAGCCGCCGTCGGAGCCCTTCGTCGCCGCCGCGCGCACTTTTCTCGATGCCTATGTTCGCGAGGCCGGGGATGCCGATCTTGATGCTTTGCTGGTGATGACGACGGGCTGTCTGGTGCTTGCGCGTCTGGAAGGCGATTCGCCGATCGATTTTCGTGAGCAGCTCGATCTCGCGGCAGTCAAACAGCTGGCTCTGGACTGGATTGAGCGGCCAGCCGACGATCCCTACGGTGCGCTGGATGCCGCCTTCGCAGGCGCGGACTGAATGCCGGCACCGCCGGCCTGGCCGTCGATCCAGGTTTCGATGATGTTGAGTTCGTCGTCGGCGACGACGAGGCTGGCCCGGTAGCCCGGCGCAATCCGGCCGAGTTCGTGGTCCAGTCCGAGGAATGTCGCCGGATACAGGCTGGCCATGCGTACTGCCTGCGCCAGATCCACGCCGAGCAGCCGGGTGGCATTTGCAATGGTTTCGGCCATGCCGATGTTGGTGCCTGCCAGCGTGCCGCTCTCATCGAGGCACTTGCCATCGCGCACCAGAATCCGCCGGCCCTGGAGCATGAATTCATCGGCATCGCTGCCCACGCCCGGCATTGCATCCGTGACCAGCATGAAGCGGTCGAGTGGCCGCGCGCGCATGGCAATGCGTAACACCACCGGGTCGACGTGCAATCCATCGACGATGACGCCGGCCCAGCTGCGCTGATCGTCGAGCGCGGCGCCGACGACGCCAGGTTCGCGTCCGGTCAGTTGCGACATGGCATTGAACAGATGGGTGAAGCCGCGCAATCCATGATCGAGCGCGGCGCGGACTTCGGCATAGGTCGCGTTGCTGTGACCGGCCGATATGAGAACGCCGGCATCCGAAAGCTTGCGGATGATCGCCGGCGTTGTCATTTCAGGTGCCAGCGTCAGCAGCGTTTTCCCGCCGCGCAGCGACGTGAGCAATGGCAGCGCACTGTCGTCGAGCTGGCGCAGCTTGTTGGCGTCGTGCACGCCCTTGCGCCGCACGTTGAGAAACGGACCTTCGATGTGAATGCCCAGCACACCCGGCACGCGCGCTGCGATGGCCTGCTGGATCGCAGCGATGGCCTCTTCCACGACGTGCAGGTCGTCGCTGATCAGCGTGGGCAGAAAGCCCGTGGTGCCGAAGCGGCGATGAGCGCGCCCGATGGCGGCGATGGAATCGATCCCGGGGTCGTCATTGAAAAGCACGCCGCCGCCGCCGTTGACCTGGGTGTCGATGAAGCCCGGCAGCAGCAGATGACCCTGCAGGTCGTAGCAGGGCAGAGCGCGCAGGCGTGCATCGTTGCGGGGAAGGATGGCGCTGATGCGGTCCCGGTCGAGAATGACGGCCTGATCGTCGGCGAATCCGCTATCGAGCAGCACACGGCCGTTGATGAGTGCAATCGACATCAGTTGCCTAGACCGTTTCAGTGACTTTCCGCAGATGCGGGGGTACATCGGGGTTCAGGCCGCGTGCGGCTGCCAGCGACACGGCCAGCCGATAGAAGCTTTGAATCATCAACAGCGGCTCGATCACCGGATGTGCGGCGATCGTCGGCAATAGTGTCGCACCTGCGGCGTGACCGCCAGCCAGCATGACCTGAGCACCGCGGCGAACGAATTCGCCTGCCAGTGTCTCGATGCCGCCGCGCGTGTCATCGCACTGTGAAAAGGCGAGGACGGGCAGGCTGCTGCCCACGAGTGCCATCGGTCCGTGCTGTATCTCCGCAGCACTGAAGGCCTCCGCGTGCAGGCCGCAGGTTTCCTTGAACTTGAGTGCCGCTTCCTGCGCGATTCCCAGGCCATAGCCGCGGCCGATCACGAACAGATTCACCGCTCGCTCGAGCACCGGTACGGCATGGTTCCAGTCGCACGACCAGGCACGTTCCAGCGCATCAGGACATTGGCGCAGCGCCTCGAGCAGTGCGGAATCGCCTGTCCAGTTCGCCACCAGATGCACGATCGCCGACAGCGAGGCGATGTAGGACTTGGTGGCCGCGACGCTTTCCTCCGGGCCTGCATGCAGATCGATGGCGTGATCGGCCATGCGTGCAAGCGGCGAATCCGGCGTGTTGCACAGTGCAATCACTCGCGCGCCTGATTTCCGGGCACGCTGCGCCGCGGCCAGCAGATCCGGACTTCTGCCCGACTGGGAGATCGCAATGAACACGCTGTCGCGCAGGTCGGTGCCCGAGTCGTACACCGAACTCAGCGACGGGGCGGCCGATGAGGTCAATACGCCGGCGTGCGTCTCTATCAGATATTTGGCAAACGTCGCTGCGTGATCGGAGCTGCCGCGCGCACAGGTGACAACGGCGCGAGGCGCGAGTGTGAGCAACTCCACACCCAGGGCGGCCATCTGCGCGGCATTGGCGTCCAGCTGACGGCGCACTGCGGCTGCTGCCTGCGCCGCTTCGCGGTACATGCGCGTTTCGCTGTTCACGTGGAAGCGCTGAGTTCGGCGACGAAGTCGTACGTGTCGCCGCGATAGAAGGATTGCGAAAATTCCACGGCACGTCCGTCCTTGAGAAAGCCGAGGCGCTCGACCAGCAGGCCCGGATCGCGTTCCTGCGCCTTGAGCAGCCTGGCCTGTTCCGCCGTGAACAGCACGGCGCGCAAGCGCTGCAACGCGCGCACCGGACGGCTGCCATTGTTTTCCAGTGCCTCGTACAGCGATGACTCCACCGCTTCGACCGAGGGCAGACATGAAGCCAGCACCGTGGCGTATTCGAGCGCCATCGGCGCGTCGTCGGCATAACGGATACGGCTGAAACGATAGACCGGCGTGCCCGGGCTGGAGCGCAACGTAAGCGCTTCTTCCGGCGTAACGGTGCCGGCGGCGCGATTCAGCCACACGCTGCGCGGCTTGCGCCCACGTGCCCGCATGTCTTCAGAGAACGATGTCAGCTTGGCGAAATTCTTTTCCACCCGCGCACACACGAATGTGCCGGCGCCCTGCCTGCGGATCAGCAACCCTTCATCGACCAGCGCGTCGATGGCCTTGCGCACCGTGATGCGCGACACCGCCAGTTCTTCGGCGAGATCGCGCTCGGGCGGCAGGGCATCGTCAGGTCCGAGCACGCGCTTCTCGAGAGCATCGCGCAGTCCGCGCTGCAGCTGCTGATACAGCGGCAAGGCGCTCGATTCATCGAGCCTGGGCAGGAATTGCGAGAGCAGGGTGGCCAAGGATTTTTCTCCGATCAGTTTGTTCTCTGGTCCTTCAGTGACGCTCACGATGCCACTGTGGTATTACCAATGCAATACCAATATAGACAGCCGACATTCCTGGATCTAATAAAAGTCTCGTAAAAACAATGGAAACGGGTTTGGAAATTAAATGGTATTAAACCAGCTTGGATTTTGAATCCGATTGGTACTATATTGGCCCGCAATTGGTCCGCTGACAAAACAACAGGGTAGGGGTCTCGCATGAACACCAGACGTTCCACGTTGCTCGCGACGGCGATTGCGTTCGCCTTGTTTCACCAGTCCGCACCGTCTCTGGCACAGACGGCCGCGAATGCCTCATCCGCCAATGCGCCTGTCGAGGAGGTCATCGTCACAGGCATCCGCGCCAGCGTCGAGAAATCGCTCGAGGTCAAACGCGATGCCGATACGCGGCTGGAAGTCGTGACTGCCGAAGAAGTCGGCAAGCTGCCGGCGCACAACGTGGCAGACGCACTGCGCGGCCTGCCCGGTGTGAACATCAGCTCATCCAGCGCCGATGAAGGCGGCTTCGACGAGTCCGACCGCGTCAGCCTGCGCGGCACGAGCCCGAGTCTGACGCAGACCCTGATCAACGGCCACAGTGTCGGTTCCGCCGACTGGTTCGTGCTGAGCCAGGGCAACAACGTGGGTCGCAGCGTGAGCTACACACTGTTGCCCTCCGAACTCGTCAGCTCGGTGGAAGTCAACAAGTCGTCGCACGCCCGGCTGCAGGAAGGCGGCACCACCGGTACCGTCAACATCATTACCCGCAAGCCTTTCCAGTTCACCAAGTCGCTGACCACCGAGGCCTCGGTGGGCGGCGTGTATTCGGATCAGGCCGATGCCTACGATCCGCAGCTCTCCGGTCTGTTCAACTACAAGAATGACGACAGCACCTTCGGCGTGCTGCTGCAGGTCTTCAAGCAGAAGCGCTCGCTGCGCCGCGATGCGCAGGAATTGCCGGGCGGCTTTTCACAGGTGGCGGCGAGCGATCCGGTAGCGGCCACCAACCCTGACCTGGTCGGCGTGTACGTTCCCGGTCTGGTCGGCTCGACGCTGTTCGAACAGGTGCGCGATCGCACGGGTGGTCTGCTGGAACTGCAGTTCAGACCGTCCGACAACCTGACGCTTGGACTGAGCGGCTTCCTCTCGGACATGGACGCCAACAACTACAACCGCAACTACATGCTGTGGGGCGGCAACTTCACCAAGAGTCAGGCGCCCCAGCCCGGCTACACGATCGAAAATGGCGTGCTGACCAATGCGACGTATGCAGGCGTCCCCGGCACCAACTACGCGGTGTACGACATGATCTACCGCGAGGCATCCGCCAAGAGCAACTACGTCACTTTCGACGCCGACTGGCAGATCAACGACGGTCTGCGATCGAAGGTGCAGGTGGGTACGACCAAAGGTGAAGGCACGACGGATCGCCAGTTCATTGCCGAAGTGACCTCCGCTTCCGGCGGCGGGGCCAGCTTTACCACGCATGGCATCGGCTCACCGCTGGACTGGAGTGTGGGCGGCGATACTTCGCCGGCTGGCGTAACCGGCTTCGGCACCTGGGGCAATCAGCAGATCGTTGCCACGGACGAAGAAGACTGGATCAACCTCGACTTCACGAAGAACCTGGATATCGGCGCGCTGACATCGCTGGATTTCGGCGCACGCTACGCCGACCACGAACGCGAGACCCGCTCGCCTGAAGGCGCCTCGCCGGGTGACATCTGGTCGGCATTGCAGGGCGGTGCCACGAGCGCCTATCCCGGCGACTTCGCCAGCTCCATCGGTGGCAGCTTCCCGCGCGATCTGTGGTACTTCACCACGGATGCGTTGAAGGAGGCCATCGTCAACAACTCCACCTGGCTGTCGGACAACGATGGCCCGGATGGCCGCCACAACTACGGTGCCGAATGGAAAGTGGCGGAGAAGAATCTCGCCGCCTATGTGCAGGCGAACTTCGCCGGCGAAAGCTGGAGCGGCAACTTCGGCCTGCGCTACGTGAACGTCGATCAGGACATCAACTCCTATCAGGCGGTTGCCTCTGCCGCGAATGCCGACGTGAGCAGCCTGTTCGGGAACTGGATCTACCAGAACACCAGCAACGAGCACAGCCACGTGCTGCCGAGCGCGAACCTCAAGTTCAACATGACGAGCGACCTGGTGTTCCGCTTTGCCGCGTCGCAGACCATGACCCTGCCGGACTATTCGGCGCTGGGCGCTTCGAGCTGGGGGTCGGATCTGAACAAGACGGGCGGCGGCGGCAATCCGAACCTCAAGCCGGTGCTGTCCACCAACTTCGACGGCAATCTCGAGTGGTATTTCATGCCGCGCGGTCTGTTGTCGATCGGCGCCTTCGCCATGGATCTGAAGGACTACGTGGCCTTCGGTACCGAGACGCGGATGCTGTACAGCGAACTGAGCAATCAGCTCGAGGCCTACAACGTGGCAGTGCCGATCAACTCGAACGGTCAGGTGAATGGCCTGGAACTGGTCTACGAGCAACCCATCGGCCAGTCGTTCGGCTTCAACGCCAACTACACCTATGCGGATGGCAAGACGGCCCACACCTGGGCTGACGGCAGCAACAATCTGGTCGGCACTTCGAAGGACACCTACAACGTGGGTGCCTATTTCGAGAACGAGATGTTCGGGGTGCGCGCGAACTACACGTATCGCACGGCATTCCTGATCGGCCTGTCGGGTGCGAATCCGTACTACCAGGATGATTTCGGCACGCTGGCCGTGACACTGAGCTACAAGCCCACGCAGTGGCTGAATTTCAGTCTGGATGCGTTGAATCTGAACAACCCGTCTCTGACCTACTACCAGAGCGCCGTGCTTCCGACTGCGTTCTACAACAACGGGCGGCAGTACTACTTCAACGTCCGGGCGAAGTTCTGACAACACGCGGCGCCCGCGGTCCGGCAACGGACTGCGGGCTGTCCCGCGAAGTCGGCTGCGGCAATGGCCAGGCGATATCTGGCAGAACCGTCGGCCGGTTCGTCGTGTACGATTTCAGCGAATCATCTCCGCAGGGGACCTGTGCGCATGCGTCGCCTTCCGAAGAATCTTCTGAATGTCAGCCGAGGTCGCGATGCACATGCGTGTCATGGGTAACAGCGCCCCGGCACGCCTGCTCGTGGGGCTGCTGCTGACCTGCGCGATTGCCGGATGTGCCCGGAAGGATGCGCAGCCATCCACGCCGGCAGCGTCCGTCAATGTCATTCCGGAACCGCGCGAGGTCACCCGCACCGAGGGGGCATTTACGGTCACCGCCGACACGAAGATCGTTGCGAATGACGATCCGCAGAGCGCACAGATCGTGCAGTACTTCACCGATCTGCTCCAGCGTACGCGTGGTCTCCAGCTTTCATCCGCGGATGCACAGAGTTCCGATGACGTCATTGAATTTCGGCTTGAGGCTGGCGGGAGCGCCCCTGAAGCAGAGGATTACTCGCTTGTCGTATCCCCCCGGCGAGTCGTCGTTTCTTCCGGGAGCTCTCGCGGCCTTTTCCATGGCGCCGTGACGTTGTGGCAACTGCTGACAGCCGATCCGGCAGCCAGCAAGGCAATCGCCGTACCCGCCGTCACCATCCACGATTCACCGCGCTTCCGCTGGCGCGGATTGATGCTCGATTCCGCCCGTCACTATCAGTCGCCGCAATTCGTCAAACAGTTCATCGACTGGATGGCGCTGCACAAACTCAACGTGCTGCACTGGCATCTCACGGACGACCAGGCGTGGCGGCTCGAGATCCGGAAATATCCGAAGCTCACGCAGATCGGTGCGTGGCGGGTGCCGGCAGGTGCCGCGGCGGCAGCCGACATCGATCCCGCAACCGGCAAGCCACGGCTGTACGGCGGCTTCTATTCGCAGGATGACGTACGCGACATCGTTGCGTACGCAGCGCAGCGCTACATCACCATCGTGCCGGAGATCGAAACGCCGGGCCACGCGAGTGCCGCTGTCGCGGCGTATCCGCAGCTTGGTGTGACCGGCAAGTCCGGGCCGGTACCTGCCGACTGGGGCATTTACGACACCTTGTACAACGTCGACGATTCCACCTTCGCATTTCTCGAAGACGTGCTCACGGAAGTGATGGAGCTCTTTCCCGGGCAGTACATCCACATGGGTGGCGACGAGGCGGTGAAGGATCAGTGGCACGACTCGCCGAAAGTTCAGGCGCAGATGCGCAAACTGGGCATCAAGGATGAGCACGCACTGCAAAGCTACTTCGTGCAGCGCATCGGCAGGTTCCTCGCGGCGCACGATCGCAAGCTCATCGGCTGGGATGAAATTCTCGAAGGCGGGCTGGCGCCCGATGCCACCGTGATGTCCTGGCGCGGCCTCGAAGGAGCGGAAGCGGCGGCGAAGGCCGGCCATGACACGGTGCTGTCGCCCTGGCCCACGCTCTATTTCGACAATCGCCAGATCGATGACGATCAGCCCGGTCGCGGTCGTCTGATCACGGTCGAAGATGTGTATCGGTTCGACCCGGCGCCCGCTTCGATCCCGGTCGAGCAGCGCGCCCACATCCTGGGTCTGCAGGCCAATCTCTGGGCTGAGCACATGCGCAGCGAGGCGCGCGTCGAATACATGGCATTTCCGCGTGCGGCAGCGCTCGCCGAGGTGGCTTGGTCGCCGGCAGCGAAAATCGACTGGCCCGATTTCGAGAAGCGTCTGCCCGCACAGCTTGCGCGCTACGACATGCTGGGCATCCGTCACGCGCCTCTCGCTGTTTCCTCCGATCTCGCTCAGGTCTCTGCGACTTCGCGTACCAGTCATCAGCTCGAGCTGTGTACCGACAAGTTGCCGCTGTCGCTGGAAGACGATGCGCCACTCACCGGTAAACGGGCCGTATTCATGGTGGACGTCATGGAGCCATGCTGGATCTGGCGCGGCGCGCAGCTCACCGGCATCGACGCGATTCAGGCCAGCGTCGGTCAGGTGCCCTTCAATTTCCAGATCGGCAAGGACGTGAACTCGATTCCGTTGCCGCCGCCGCAGACGGCCGCAGGCGAACTCGATGTGTTTCTGGATTCCTGCGCCGGCACGAGGATCGCGTCCATGCCGCTGGCGCCTGCGCTCGGCAATCCTGAGATCACGGCACTGCCCGCGGCGGATATCGAATCGCCGGGCGGCTCTCACGATCTGTGTTTCGTCTTTACGCGGCGTTCGGTGGATCCGATCTGGACTGTCGATCGCGTGCAACTGGTGGGCAGATGAGAAGGGCGACAGGCTGCAGGCTGCAGGCGACAGCCGGATCTACCTCTTTGTCTGGCTGTCGCCTGTCGCCTGTCCCCTGTGGCCTGCTGCTCATCGCCTGCCGCCTGTAGCCCGTCATGTCCGCCCTCCGCATCTTTTCTCCTCTTGCCGGCTGGTCTGCTTCGCTCGATGAAGCGCCCGATCCGGTATTCGCGCAGCGCATGCTGGGCGACGGCGTGGTCGTGGATCCGATCAGTGCCGATCTGAAGGCTCCCTGCGACGGCGAAATCGTTTCCGTGGCGGCGTCGCGTCATGCCATTGCCATCCGCGCCGGCAACGGTGCGGAAATTCTCATGCACGTCGGCATCGATACGGTGGGATTGGGCGGCGAGGGCTTCCAGTTGCATGTCGAGCAGGGCAATCGCGTCCGCCGCGGCGACCCGCTGCTGTCTTTCGATCTCGATCTGCTGGCGCGCAAGGCCCGCAGTCTGATCACCCCTGTCATCGTGACCAACGGCGAGCGCTTCAGGATTGCGACGGCGCAGATCGATCGCGAAGTACGTCAGGGTGAAGTCCTGTTCGAGATCGAGCCGCTTGCCGCGGCGCAGAGCGAGGGGGGCGATGGGGCCGCGGCCGTCGAAACGATCGAACGCATCGTCGTCGGGCACGAGCACGGCATTCACGCGCGTCCTGCAGCACTGATTGCGAACTTCGTCAGGACGCTGCCGTTCGATGTGGAAGTACGGGCGCACGGACGCACGGCCAATGCGCGCAGCGCCGTCGCGCTGATGTCGCTTGGCGTGCGCGGTGGCGATGAACTCACGGTCGTTGCCAGTGGCGCAAAGGCCGCAGAGGCCATCGCCGGCATCGCGCGACTCATTCGCAGTCTCGAAGCGCCGTCGCACACACCGAAGCAGTCTGCTGTAGCCCACGCCCCGGCCGGCCGCGCCTGCATCGAAGGCACAAGACTGAAGGCGGTGATCGCGAGTCGAGGCTTTGCGGTCGGTGATGCCTTCCATCTGCGTGAGGCCGAAATCGCCGTCAGCGAAACAGGGCAGGATGCAGCGCATGAGAATGCCGAGCTGGACCGTGCACGCGAAGAAGTTCGTGCACGACTGCTGCGGCTTGCTGAAGACGCGAACGACACGGCGCGTGAAGTCATCCATGCCCATCTGGAATTCGTCGATGACTGGGAACTGGTCGCAGCCGCGCGCCGCTCGATTGCGCGCGGCAAGAGCGCCGCGTTTGCGTGGCGCCGCGCGGTGCGCGAAAGCGCCGATGCCCTGAAAGCGCTCGGCGATGCACGACTGACGGAACGGGTAGACGATCTGCTCGATCTCGAACGGCAGGTGCTGATCGCCTTGCTCGGTCAGACGCCCAGCGACCGGATCGAAATTCCTCAGCACGCCATCATCCTGGCGGAAGACCTCAAGCCATCCCAGTTCGTGGCGCTCGATGCGAGTCGGCTCGGCGGTATCTGCGTTGCCGCAGGCGGCCCCACGTCCCACGTCGCGATTCTGGCGGCGGCAGTTGGCGTGCCCATGCTCGTGGCGGCAGGACCGGCAGCTCTGAACATCGCCGACGGCACCACACTCATTCTCGATGCGGAGCAGGGTGTCCTGAACTTTGCACCCGATGAGAAGGAACTCGATGCTGCACAGCGCGTGCTGGCGGTGCGTCGTCAACGCGCAGCTGCGGAACGCTCGGCAGCACAGAACGATTGCCGCACGGCCGACGGGCGACGCATCGAAGTGTTCGCGAATCTCGGCTCGCTCGCGGATGCGAAATTTGCCGCCACGCAGGGAGCCGAAGGTTGCGGGTTGCTGCGTACGGAATTTCTGTTTCTGGAGCGCACGCAAGCACCCGATGAAGATGAGCAGGCGCGCTGCTATCAGGAAATCGCACAGGCGCTGGGAGCACGACCGCTGGTGATCCGCACGCTCGATATCGGTGGCGACAAGCCCGTGCCCTATCTGCCGCTGCCTGTCGAAGAGAATCCCGCACTGGGTTTACGTGGCGTGCGCACGAGCCTGTGGCGGCCCGACCTGCTGCGTACGCAGTTGCGCGCCGTGCTGAGAGTTCAGCCTGCCGGGCAATGCCGCCTGCTGCTGCCGATGATCACCGAGCTGAGCGAGATCCGCACCGTGCGCCGGCTCGTCGATCAAATTCGCATTGAGCTGGCCATCGTCGGCAGCGTGCAGATCGGAGCGATGATTGAAACACCCGCCTCGGCCGTGCTTGCCGAGCAGATCGCACGCGAAGTCGATTTCCTGTCCATCGGCACCAACGATCTCACGCAGTACGCGCTTGCAATGGATCGGGGTCATGCCGACCTCGCCGCGCGCATCGATGCTCTGCATCCGGCGGTGCTGCGTCTCATTGCCATGACCGCGGAAGCCGGCGCACGTCACGACCGGCTGGTGGCTGTGTGCGGTGGGCTGGCTTCAGACCCTGTCGCAGTGCCGGTGCTGCTCGGCCTGGGTGTGAACGAGTTGTCCGTGGTGCCGGCGGTGATACCGCAGCTCAAGCACCTCATCGGCAGTCTGACGCTGGAGCGTTGTCGTGCGCTGGCGCAACGGGCGCTCCAGCAGGAATCTGCAGAAGCCGTGCGGACAATGCTCGCCGGTGCGCAGAGCGGAGTTGTCAGTACGACGCACGTGTGATGCCTGACCCGGGCGGATGCTTTCAGTCGACTGAAGTGGAGCTGAGATGAAAAACATTCTCGCCGGACTGCAACGCGTCGGTCGCGCGCTGATGCTGCCCATTGCCGTGCTGCCGGCGGCCGCGTTGCTGCTGCGTCTGGGTCAGCCGGATCTGCTCGACGTGCCGGCGATCGCCGCGGCGGGCAATGCCATCTTCTCAAATCTCGGATTGCTGTTCGCCATCGGTGTCGCCGTCGGACTCGCGCGCGAAAATCACGGCGCGGCCGGACTCGCCAGCGTCGTCGGCTATCTCGTCGCCACGAAAGGTGCCGAGATTCTCATTCCCGTTCCTCCCGAGGCCATCGCGGGTTTCGCCGGCGATGCAGCCAAGCTGGCGGAGGCGGCATTTCGCGCGAGCGAACTCAGCAAGCTCAGCGTGCCGGTGGGCATCATTTCCGGACTCATCTCCGGCGCGCTCTACAACCGTTACAGCGACATCCGCTTGCCCGCGTATCTGGCCTTCTTCGGTGGCAGACGTTTCGTGCCCATCGCCAGCGGCTTTGCCGGGCTGATCGTGGCCCTGTGCTTCGGCTACGCCTGGCCGCTGCTCGAGCGGGGTATGGATGCATTGAGTCAGGTCGTGCTGAGCTCCGGATCGATCGGCCTGTTCGTCTATGGCGTACTGAATCGCCTGCTGATCGTGACCGGCCTGCATCACATCATCAACAACATCGCGTGGTTTCTGCTCGGCAGCTTCAACGGCGCGAGCGGCGACCTGCACCGCTTCTTCGCGCACGATCCCTCTGCCGGCGCATTCATGAGCGGATTTTTTCCGGTGATGATGTTCGGACTGCCTGCCGCCTGTCTCGCGATGTATCGCTGCGCCAGCCCCGCCAGACGCAGCGCAGTGGGCGGCATGTTGCTGTCGATGGCACTGACGTCCTTTCTCACCGGCGTCACTGAGCCCATCGAGTTCTCGTTCATGTTTCTGGCACCGGTGCTCTACGGCATTCATGCGCTGCTTACCGGCGCTGCGATGACGCTCATGCATCTGCTCGGCGTGAAGCTCGGCTTCGGCTTCTCTGCCGGTCTGTTCGACTACGTGCTCAACTTTTCGCTGTCGACGCGGCCGTGGCTGCTCGTTCCCGTCGGCATCGTGTATTTCGGGCTGTATTACGGACTGTTCCGCTGGGCCATCGTGCGTTTCGATCTGAAAACACCGGGACGCGAGCCCGAGGAAGCCGTGGCAGCCGTGAACGTGGCGCCGGATGACTCACCGGCGCGCGCGTGGATACGGGCACTCGGCGGCGCCGGCAATCTGGTCGCGGTCGATGCGTGCACGACGCGCCTGCGACTGAACGTTGCAGATCAGCACGCAGTCGATGAGGCGCAGCTCAAGAGACTCGGGGCGCGTGGTGTGGTGCGACCGGGTGCCGATACGCTGCAGGTCGTGGTCGGACCGATCGCCGACCAACTGGCCGGCGAGATTCGCCATGCCATGGCTGCGGGTGAGGAGGCCGTCGAGCCGCCACGCATCGATGTTGCGGCACTGATCGCTGCATTGGGCGGACGTGACAACATCGCCGCCGTCGCTGCACATTCGACCCGGCTCAGTCTGCAGTTGCGCGATGCGGCTGCAGTCGACGCCGACAGGATCAGGTCCGCGGGTGCGCGTGCAGCGGCGGCAGTGGGAGAATCCACCTGGCACGTCATCGTCGGGCCGCAGGCCGATGCCACAGCGCAGGCGTTGAGCGGCGCATGACGAGCCGCCCTGAATCGCGCCCGCGTCGATTGCTGATTGTTATTGGCCCTGGCCGGCTGCGAGCCGGTTGAGCCACTCGCACGTGCGCAGGTAGCCACCGAAACAGAAGAAGTGCAGCCCGTTGAACAAGGTGGCGTCGCGGTCGTGAGCCACTGCGAGATCGTGCATCACATCTTCCGGTCCATGCTCGCCGAGGAGTTTCATGATGGCATTCGGGCGCGCTGCCAACGCGCGGATGGAAGGCCCGACGCCGCAACGCCTGGCGAATCTCAGCAATGTCGGAATGCTCGCAGGTCCCGAAAGTCCCGCGATCAGTCGCGCTCGGTGTGCGCCGCCGGCACGCAGGCCGGCCGCCCACTGCAGAAAAGGCGGCGCTTCGAAAAAGAACTGGGTGACAAACGTAGCCTCGAGCCCGAGCTGATCGGCCAGCGTGGCCTTCTCGATCTCCGCCCGACGAATTTCCTCCAGGGCCACGCTCGGATGGCCCTCCGGATGCCCGGCCAGAGAGACGCGCGTCATGCCATGTCGATACAAATGGCCGGCGCGCAATACGTCCACAACGGATGCGTAAGGACCCGCCGCGTGTGCATAGTCTCCTGCGATCAGCAGAACTTCCCTCGCGCCGCTGCCGACGATTCCTTCCAGCAACCGATCCAGTGTCGCGGCGCTGTCGATGAGGCGCACCGGAATGTGTGGAATGGGATCGAAGCCGGCCGTGCTTACCTTTCGACAGGCGAACACCGTCTCATCCCACTGTTGTCGCGGCAGATGGCTGATGTAGATCCGTTTGCCGCCCGACAACAGGGCGCGGCTTGCATCGAGATCCTTCAGATCCTGAACGTTCAGTTCTATCGATGCATCGCGCGCGAGCCGCGCAATCGTCTGCGGGCTCGCCGCTGGCGCCAAATCATCCGGCGTGGCGCTGGACATGATCGTGCTCACGACTGCCGCGTGCGCCAGCCCTGGTGGTATCCCTCGCGGGCGTCGCGGGAGTAGGGGACTGCAGCGACCTTCACCCGGACTTCGCACTGGCGATGACGTTCGACCGTCGGTTTGCTCGTGCCGCCGTTCTCTTCGCCCCACGTCAGCGTGAGGACGTCGCCCGTGTTGATGTTCTGATCGACCACACCGAGCGACAGGCCGCAGCGTTCGTTGTGGCTGTAGCCGGTGAACATCGACAGACCGACGACCTTGCCGTTCATGGTCACGGCGTCGTAGGAAGAGGAGGCGTAGTTCGCGATCGGCAGATCGAAGAACTTGCAGGGCTCGCTGTCACGGTCGCACAGGGAGGCGAGCACGCGCCCCAGATCCTCACCGTTCCATTCGAAAGTCACCTTCTTGCGCTGTGGGCGGCCTTCCTGCTGCATCTTCTCCAGCGCCTCGCGACCGACGAAGTCATGGTCGAACTTGACGAAGGGCCCGTAACCCAGCTCGTACGGTGTGAGGTAGTAGTCCTCGATGCGCTCCGATACGAAGCTGCCGCCGATCGAGCCAGTGCCTTCATAGCCATTGGCCGGCAGCCACTCGCGATAGGCCTTCATCTTCTCGCCCGTGTACACGGCAGGCAGCGGCGAAGGAATCCAGCCGGATTCCAGCGTGTTGCTTGCGTACGTGCGCGACCCGACCGCCACGATGCCCTCGTCCTTGCCAGCTTCCATCACGGCGGCGCGAATCTCGTCGCGTTCTTCGTAAGGGCCCCAGATTTCCAGACCGGGCTCACCTGCCATGCCATGACGCAGGGCGTTGACCTTCCTGCCCCTGATGTTGATGACATCGAAGGTGAAGAAGCGGATGTCGGGCAGCGGACCGCCGTTGAGCTTGCGCAATACGGCCTCGGCCTTCGGGCCCTGGATCTGATAGCGGTAATGACGCCGTGAAACTGCGTTGCCGTTCGGATGCGACGGCGAACGATCGTCGCGGATGTAGTCGACCTTGAAGGCGCCGCTCTCGGCGTGGAACTGCAGCCAGTTGACAGTCGGCGCGCGGCCGACGAACAGCAGCTCGTCCTTGTTCAGATAGAAAAGAATGCCGTCGCCGATCACATAGCCGTCGTGACTCGTGGGCACCATCTGCTTGGCCTTGCCCGGCACGAAATTGTTGAAGCTGTTGATGGTGGTGTAGGAGCACAGCTTGAGTGCATCCGGCCCCTTGAGCGTGATTTCCGCCATGTGATGGCACTGGTCGAACAGGACCGCGCTTTCGCGCCAGGCGCGCTGCTCGGTGCGCCAGTTACTGAACTCCGTGGGTACTACCGGGTACACGTAGGCGCCGATCTGCGAATTGCGCAGCATCGATACGGGGCTGCGTACGCCCTTCAGCAGATCTTCCAGAGATTGTTTGGTCATGGGCATGCGGCTCCTGAAGTATTGGGCGACGCCGATGCGTCGCCGTGGCTCAGCGAAAGACGACGGTGCGCCTGCCGTTGAGAAGAATTCGATGATCGACGTGCCAGTGCACGGCACGCGAAAGCACGGCGCATTCCACGTCGCGACCGACGCCGGCACAGGCTTCGGCACTCATGGAGTGATCGACGCGCGCCACGTCCTGCTCGATGATCGGTCCCTCGTCCAGTTCTGCCGTCACGTAGTGCGCGGTGGCTCCGATCAGCTTCACGCCGCGGTCATGGGCCTGGCTGTACGGTTTCGCGCCCTGGAAGCTCGGCAGAAACGAGTGGTGAATGTTGATCGCGCGCCCGGCGAGCTGCGTGCACGCTTCCGGCGAGAGGATCTGCATGTACCGCGCCAGCACCACCAGATCGCAGTGCTCCTGGCGAACGATGTCCAGCAGCGCCGCCTCCTGCTTCTGCTTGTTCTGCGGATTCACCGGCAGGTAGTGAAAGGGAATGTCGCTCTGTGCAGCCAGCTTGTAGAAGTCGCGGTGATTGGAAACGATGGCGGGAATATCTACTGCCAGCGCGCCGATGCGATGCCGATACAGCAGATCGTTCAGGCAGTGGCCGAACTTCGACACCATGATCAGCAGGCGCGGCTTCACCGCCGTGTCGTGAATGGCCCATTGCAGCGCAAATCGCTCGCCTGTCGGGGTGAATGCGGCGCGCAGATCGTCGGCCGTCGCCGCACGGCCCGTTTCGAATGACACGCGCATGAAGAATTGCGAGGTCGCCGGATCGCCGAACTGCGCGCTTTCGACGATGTTGCATTCGTGCTCGAGCAGGAAGCTCGCCACCGCAGCGACGATGCCCATGCGATCCGGGCCGGAGAGGGTCAGGATGAAGCGCTGCATTGCGATCGATGAAGCCTTGAGGAGTGCCGGCCACTTCCGGTCAATCTCGCACCCGGCTCATGTATTGCGCAACGCGATTGGATATATTCGCTGTATCGGCTGAACGGATAACCAAAGATGCTGCGCCAGCTCGATCTGAATCTGCTGTACGTCCTGGTCGTGCTCGAGGAGAAGCGCAGTGTGAGTGCAGCCGCCCTGACCCTGCAGAAGAGTCAGCCGGCGGTGAGCGGAGCGCTGGCCAGGTTACGGCTGTTCTTCAACGATCCGCTGTTCGTGCGGTCAGGCAACAGCATGCAGCCGACGCCGCGCGCCTCCGCGTTGATCGAGGCGGCGCGGCAGGTGCTGGAACGCGTGGGTACCGACATCGTATCGACGCGTGCGTTCGAACCGGGGAGCAATCGCCAGACCATCAGCATTGCGCTGTCTGACGTCGGTGAAGTCGTGTTCCTGCCGGCGCTGCTGCGGGATCTGCGACGCCTCGCGCCGAATGCACTGGTTCGTTCCGTGAGTCTGCCGGCGGCCGACGTCGCCGCTGGCCTCGAAAGCGGCAGCATCGACCTGGCCATCGGTTACTTCCCCGATCTGAAGAAGAGCAACTTCTTTCAGCAGGCATTGTTCACCGACACGTTCGCCAGCCTGCTGCGACTCGATCATCCGGTAAGCGCAAGAAAGCTCACGCTGAAGCAGTATCTACAGCTCGAGCATGCCGTGGTGCATGCCGAGAGTCGCACCGAAGAGGTCATGGAGCGCTATCTGGCGCGGCGGAAGATCCGTCGCAAGGTCGTGCTGTCAACGCCGCATTTCGCGAGCGCACCCATCATCGTCGCGCAGTCGGATCTGATCGTGACGATTCCCGAGCCGCTGGCGCGCTATTTCGCGCAGGTGTCCGCCAACGTGCGCACCGTCGGACTGCCGTTCGACGCGCCACGCATTCAGCTCAAACAGTTCTGGCATCGAAAGTTTCATCATGACGAGCGCAACGCCTGGTTGCGCTCCCGGGTCTGCGAGCTGTTTCAGCGGCGCGAATGAAGGACCGCGCGAGGGCGAGCGCGCCGGAGGTCGCATATCGCGTCTTGCGGCCGTGACAACGCACGACAAGATCATATATAAGTCGCCGACTGTCCCACACAAAGAGGCATACATGTCCACCCGTTTCCGCACTCTGGCGCTGGTCCTGGCCATCGCCGCGGTACCGCTCGCCTGCCGCAAGCCGTCCGAAACTCCCGCGCCGGCCGTCGAACAGGCGCCGGCAGCAGCGCAGGCACATGCCAGCAGCGAGCCGTACGGTGCACTGCCTGACGGTACTGCGATTGAAAAGATCACGCTGACGAACGCTGCCGGCGACAGCGTCAGCGCCATCACGTACGGCGGCATCATCACATCGATCAATGTGCGCGATCGGGATGGCAAGCGCGATGATGTCGTACTGGGTCATGACTCGCTGGCCGACTATCTGAAGGACGGTTCCTATTTCGGCGCGATCGTCGGCCGTTACGCGAACCGCATCGGCAATGCGCAATTCAAACTCGACGGCAAGACGTACAAGCTGGCGGCCAACAATGGCAGGAACTCGCTGCATGGCGGCCTGAAGGGCTTCGACAAG
>DASTRD010000054.1:0-35926 GCA_035761425.1 Povalibacter sp. | reverse complement strand
GCGTGGACCCTGGCGGCCTATATTGATGAGTCGACTATGTCGCCTGGCATCCTCGGCAGCGATTCCGAGACTTGCCCGCTGCCCTCTTCCGTGAGCAAACACTTCCAGCAGTCCGTGTGGCATGACACCGCGAAGCACACGGCGTCGTCCATCAGCGTGGACCCGGGAGTGCAACTCGAAGTGCTGGATTTCGGTGGGCAGGGTTCGCCCCTCCTGCTGCTGGCCGGCCTCGGCGCCACCGCCCACAGCTACGACGAGCTCGCGCCGCTTCTCGCGCAGAAGCATCGCGTGATCGCGATCACCCGGCGCGGCACCGGCTACTCGAGCAGGCCCGACTGGGGCTACGACACAGCCCACCTTGCCCAGGACGTGTTGCGTGTGATGGATGCGCTGAAGCTCGAGAGGCCTCTGCTCATCGGCCACTCGATCGCCGGTGACGAGCTCACCTGGCTGGGCGGACATCATCCGGGGCGATTCCGCGGGCTCGTCTACCTGGATGCCGCTTACGATCGATCCGACCACGCCCTGATGAGTTCGCGGCAGAAGCTGCTTAACCAGAGCCTGCCTCCCGAGCCTCCGATCCCGCCCGCGGCGTTGCTCAACTACGAGACACTGAGCAAGGTGATGACAGAACGCGGCCACGTGCGGCTGCCGGAAGGCGAACTCATCGCCATGTGGAACTTCGACAGGCCCTTCCTCGCCGGCACGCCCGGCATTGACGCGCGAATCCAGCAGGCCATCGTCGCGGCCCTCGGGGCGCCTGACTACGCAGCAATCAAGGTACCCGCGCTGGCTATCTACGCGGTTCCGGATCAAGGCAAGGCATTGCCACCCTGGTACGACACGAACGACGCGCACCTTATGGCGACGCTCACCGAGCTCGGCCGCATCGGCGCGGATGCCCAGCGCAAGAACATCGAACTATTCCGGCACAGCGTGAGCCAGGGTGAGGCGCTGGAGTTGCCGAACGCGACCCACTGGCTGATCCAATCCAATCAACAACAAGTGCTCGCGGCCATCGAGAGTTTCAATCGGCAATTGAAGGACCGATGACATGCGAAAGTCTCTTACTGCCGCGCTGATGCTGATCGTCGGCTTGACTGCGACGGCGGCTGATGAACCGATGGAGGAAATCACCGTCGCGGGCGTATACCCGGGACCTGGCATGTGGCAGGTGACACACCCTGAGCATCCGGGTCACACGCTCTGGATTGTCGGTAACCCGCCACTGTTGCCCAAGGGCATGCATTTTCGTTCGCAGCAGGTGGCTCGCGTGGCGTCGCTGTCGCAGGAAATACTCATGGAGCCGGGGGCCTCGCTAAAGCCCGACGAAAAGGTCGGCGTGTTCCGCATGCTCACCTTGGTGCCGGCGGCGCTGAGGTTGCGCAAGAGCCCCGACAAAGCCACGTTGCAGGAACTGATCCCTCCTGACACGTACGCGCGCTGGCTGGTGCAAAAGAAGCTCTATCTCGGTCACGACTCAGGCGTGGAGAAGATGCGGCCTTTCCTCGCTGCCGAAAAACTGCGCGATGCGGCGATCAAGGAATTGCAACTCGGCCAAGGCGGTTATTGGGGAGAAGTATGGGAGCTCGTGCAGAAGAAGAAGACTCCCGTGACGAATCCCGTGCTCGAATTCACCTTCAAGACGGATGAGCTGCGTGGCCAGCTCAAGGCGTTCTCGCACGAGAAGCTAGCCGACGAGGAATGTTTCGCGCGGACCGTCGAGCTCACCGAGGCTCTGTCGAACAAACAGGTGGAAGATGCTCGCGCCCGAGCGTGGGCCACGGGCGACCTCGCCAAGCTGCAGGAATTGCCGCCGCTGCCAGATGCCGAGTCTGCCTGCGACCAAGCCATTGTGAATGCGCTGGCGATGACCACCCCCGTCCCCGCCGATCTGCGCAAGAAGATGGACGAATTGTGGTTTTCCGCGGCGACCAATGCCATGACGAAAAATGAGAGCACTCTTGCCTTCGTGCCGATGAGCTCTCTACTCGGAGAGCAAGGCTATCTGGAGGGGCTGCGTAAGCGCGGTTACGAAATCCTGGCGCCTGGCTAACTTCGACGCGTGCCAGCGCTAGTTGGTGCCATCGGGGGCGGGGGCGGCGCAGTCGGAAATCTGCTTCCAACCATCGAGGAATGTAGGAAGAAACGGGATGGCCGATAGTCAACCGAGGTATCGGCCGAATCTTCGGCGAAACCTAGGGCTGACTTGCTTGAGGTCGAGTGAGAAGATCACGCTGACCTACTCTGAGAATTGGCGGAGAGAGAGGGATTCGAACCCTCGATGGGCTTTTGACCCATACACCCTTAGCAGGGGTGCGCCTTCGACCACTCGGCCACCTCTCCGCACCTTTGAAACTGAGTCTGCGGTCTCAGGCGCACCCTGCGGGCGCGCGTTACTTCGCACATCCATGTGCTTCGCCCCTTGCGGGGCCACCTGATCGAGGCATCGATCAGGTGTTCAAGTTTGCTCCCGGCAAACTTGTCGACCACTCGGCCACCACTTCCGCACCTTTGAAACTGAGTCTGCGGTCTCAGGCGCACCCTGCGGGCGCGCGATCTGCGGACGGGAGAGAAAAATCCACCCCGCCGCGAAGGCCGGGAAGAATACTGACCAGAACTGGTCAGGTAAAGGCTAATCGGAATCGGGAAACCTGGAACCGGGGAGCGGCGGGACCGCTCCCCGGGCAGGCAAGAGACAGATAGTCGCTCAGGATCCGGTATTCGACGCAGGCTTGGCAGCACCACCGGCCGCCTCTTCTTCCCGCTTGATTCGTTCGTAGATCTCTTCGCGATGTACGGCAACTTCCTTCGGCGCATTCACGCCGACACGGACTTGATTGCCTTTGACGCCCAGAACGGTCACTGTGACATCGTTACCGATCATCACGGTCTCACCGACGCGCCGTGTCAGGATCAACATGGTTCGCTCCTTGCTTTTCAATAGCCGAGTGATCGAAGTTGGCTTGCCCGGCGATGAGGATCATCGCCTGTTGAAGCTCGCTACACCTTTCACCGTGGATTCAGAGTAGGCCACCGACTTTGGGTTGGGGATCGGGATTTCCCTGAATATCGAAAATACCCTCACACAAAAATCACTTTCTTACAATTTTTTTTTCGTGCCGCGGATGCACACGGTAAATCGCTGCATCGATGTCACGCGAATCAACCGAGTACGGTGCGGGCATAATCCTGCACGCGCCTTCAACCGCCGAATTTTCCGCTACGAAAGTGCCGGCAGACTGTCAGGAACCCAGTGTCGCCTGCACCCAAGGTGTGACCGATGCGAGCGCTTCATCCAGTTTCGACGGATCGTTGCCACCGGCCTGTGCCATGTCAGGGCGCCCACCGCCACGACCACCGATCTTCTGCGCAACGACATTGACCAGATCACCGGCCTTCAGCCGTTTCACCTGGTCGGGCGTCACACCCGCGATGAGCACCACCTTGTCATCCTCCTGCACGGACGCAAGCACGATCGCTGCACTCTTGAGCTTGTCCTTCAACTGATCCACAGCCGTGCGCAGCGTTGCGGCATCGGCACCGTCGAGGCGAGTAGCGACTACCTTGACTCCGGCAACATCTACCGCCGTCTGCGACAGGTCGCGGCTCTGACCGCTGGTCAGTCGGCTCTTCAGCGTCGCCACTTCCTTCTCGAGCTTGCGGCTGCGTTCAATGAGCTGGCGGACCTTGTCCTCGACGTCTTCCCGGCTGCCCTTCACCAGTGCAGCCACATCGCGGACCACCTGATCGGTCTGCGCCACCCAGTCGAGCGCACCCTGCCCCGTGACCGCTTCGATGCGACGAATGCCGGCGGCAACGCCGCTTTCGCCCGTGATCTTGAACAGACCGATGTCTCCAGCCCGGCCAACGTGCGTGCCGCCGCACAATTCCGTCGAAAAATCGCCGATGCGCAGCACCCGGACTTCGTCGCCATATTTCTCGCCGAACAGCGCCATGGCACCCGACGCCACCGCAGCGTCGTAATTCATGAGTTCTGTTTCTGCCGGCGCGTTGGCGCGAATTTCGGCATTGACCATGTGCTCGACCTCGCGCAGCTCGGCTGGCGTGACGGCTGCGTAGTGAGAGAAGTCGAACCGCAGGCGATCCGGCGCGACCAGAGAACCCTTCTGAGTCACGTGACCGCCCAGCACCTTGCGCAATGCGGCATGCAGCAGATGCGTTGCCGTGTGATTCAGCATGGTGGCACGACGACGCGCCGCATCGACCGCAGCCTCCACGCGATCGCCCACCTTCAGTTCGCCGCTCTCGACCTTGCCCAGATGGGCATACGAGGCGCCGATTTTCTGCGTATCCGCGACCGCAAATCGTGCGTGGGGAGCAATCAGTGCGCCCTGATCGCCGACCTGACCGCCACTTTCCGCGTAGAACGGCGTGCGATCCAGAATCACCTGCCCTTCTTCGCCGCTCTTCAACGCCTGCACGTGCTGGTTGTCGCGCAGCAGCGTGACGATGGTTGCCTCATCCTTGAGATGCTCATAGCCACTGAAATTCGTGGCGCCTTCGATCGCAACCGCGCTGCGCAGATCGACGCCGAACTTGCTTGCCGCGCGCGCGCGATCGCGCTGGGCCTGCATTGCGGTTTCGAAGCCGGCCTCGTCGATGGTGAGACCGCGTTCGCGCGCGATGTCATTGGTGAGATCGACGGGGAAACCGTATGTGTCGTAAAGCCGAAATACCGTTTCGCCCGGAATGACTTTGCCCTGCAGCTCGCCGATGGCGCTGTCGAGCAGTGCCATTCCCTGCGTCAGCGTCTCCGCAAAACGCTCTTCTTCCTGTTTCAGTACCCGCTCGACGTGTGGGCGCTGCGCAGTCAGTTCGGGAAACGCCTCGCCCATTTCCTTCTCGAGCGCTGCGACCAGCGTGTAGAAGAACGGCTGTGTCTGGCCGAGCTTGTAACCGTGCCGGATGGCGCGGCGAATGATCCGGCGCAAGACGTAACCGCGGCCCTCGTTGGAAGGCAGTACGCCGTCGGCGATCAGGAACGAGCAGGCGCGGATATGATCGGCAATGACGCGCAGCGAACTCGACGACAGATCCGTCGTACGCGTCGCCTGTGCGGCGGCCGCGATCAGATTGACGAAAAGATCGATCTCATAATTGGAGTGCACGCCCTGCATGACGGCAGCCGTGCGTTCCAGACCCATGCCCGTGTCCACGGACGGCTTGGGCAGCGGCTCCAGCACACCGTCGGCCGAGCGATCGAACTGCATGAACACGAGATTCCAGATTTCGATCCAGCGATCGCCGTCTGCATCGGCCGATCCCGGGGGTCCGCCCGGAATATGCGCGCCATGGTCGTAGAAGATCTCAGTGCACGGCCCGCAGGGCCCCGTCTCACCCATCTGCCAGAAATTGTCCGAACCGCCGCCCGGCTTATCGCCGATACGCACGATGCGCTCCGCCGGCAGGCCGATCTGGGTATGCCAGATGTCGTACGCCTCGTCGTCGGACTGGTAGACGGTCACCATCAGCCGCGCCGGATCGATACCGAGCCAGCGCTTGCCGGTCACGAACTCCCAGGCAAAACGGATCGCGTCCTTCTTGAAGTAGTCGCCGAAGCTGAAGTTGCCCAGCATCTCGAAGAACGTGTGATGACGCGCGGTATAACCGACGTTTTCCAGATCGTTGTGCTTGCCACCGGCGCGTACGCAACGCTGCGAACTCGTGGCACGGGTGTAGGCACGCTTTTCCTTGCCCAGAAACACATCCTTGAACTGGACCATGCCTGCATTGGTAAACAGCAGTGTGGGATCGTTGCCCGGGACGAGCGAGCTCGATGGAACGACCGTATGGCCGTTCTCACGGAAAAATTCGAGATACAGCGAGCGCAGCGCGGCGCTCGACAGGCGCTTCGGGGTCGTCATACGGAAACGGTTGGGTCTGAACTCGCGAAAGTCCCTGATTTAACGTCACTCAGCCAGAACGCCCGCCCCGATCCGGGGCTCGACGTGTCCGGGAAGACGGCTGAACCAGGACTTCCTCAGACTTCAGGATCCGGGTCGAATCCGGGGTCCGTCTCCGGGAAGGAATCCGGCGATTCCCCGGATGACTTCATGGCCGCCCGAATCTGGTCTGAGCTGAAGCCGCGATATTGAAGGAAGCGCGCCTGCTTTGCACGTTCAGCCGGCACGCGAGGCACACCGGCACCGAATTTCCGGCGCCGCACGGCGGCAGCCTGGGACTTCCAGTCCACTTCCGCGTCCTCGATGGCGGTATCGGCAACGTCAGGAGGAATTCCCTGCTGGCGCAACTCGGCGCGAATACGGACCGGTCCCTGTCCTCGCTGCGCATGATGGTGAATAAAACTGGCGACGAACCGCTCGTCCGAGACCAGTCGCCTGGCTTCCAGCCGTGCAATAACCGCGGCCACCGCGGGTTCGGAATGCCCCCTCACGAGAAGCTTGCGCCGCAATTCTTCTACCGAATGCTCACGGCGGGCGAGCAGACGTACAGCAGTCAGTTCAGCGGACTTCTGGAGTGATTTTTCGTCGGGCTCGCCGCGGTTCGCGTCATTGCGCTGCGGATCGCCACCGTTCAAGTCACGGCCGCGTGTTTCCCGATACTCTGTGCCGTGATCGCTGGATTCGCGGCCACCCGATTCAGCGTCGTCGATTGCACGACGCTTGGCGTAGGGACCGCGTCCGGCTGCTGGGGACCTGAATCTAGACGACCTCATCCTTCAGCGCCTCACCGCGCCCTGCGGGCAACAGCTTCTCGCGCAACTTCGCATCGATGCTCTGCGCAATCTCGGGATGCGTATCGAGGAAGGTGCGGGCATTTTCCTTGCCCTGACCGATGCGCTCGCCGTTGTAGCTGTACCAGGAGCCCGACTTCTCCACCAGGCCCTGCGCGACGCCGATATCGATCAGTTCGCCCGTTCTGGAAATGCCGGCGCCGTACATGATCTCGAACTCCGCTTCACGGAACGGCGGAGCCACCTTGTTCTTCACGACCTTGACGCGGGTCTGGTTGCCGACAACTTCGTCACCGTTCTTCAGCGCACCGATGCGACGGATGTCCAGGCGCACGGACGCATAGAACTTCAGTGCGTTACCGCCGGTGGTGGTTTCCGGATTGCCGAACATGACACCGATCTTCATGCGGATCTGGTTGATGAAGATGACGATGGTGTTCGACCGCTTGATGTTGCCGGTGAGCTTGCGCAGTGCCTGCGACATGAGACGCGCCTGCAGGCCCATGTGCGAATCGCCCATCTCGCCTTCGATTTCGGCTTTGGGCGTCAGCGCGGCGACCGAGTCGACAACCACGATGTCGACCGCCCCCGAACGCACCAGCATGTCCGTGATTTCCAGCGCCTGTTCACCCGTGTCGGGCTGCGACACCAGCAATTCCTGCACGTTCACGCCGAGTTTGGCGGCATAGGCCGGATCGAGCGCATGTTCCGCGTCGACAAACGCGGCCGTTCCGCCGGCACGCTGCGCTTCCGCAATGACCTGCAGTGTCAGCGTGGTTTTGCCCGAAGATTCCGGACCGTAGATTTCGATGATGCGCCCGCGCGGCAGACCGCCCACGCCCAACGCGATATCCAGGCCCAGCGAACCGGTGGAGACAACGTCGACGTCGTACGACGCGCTGGCATCGCCCAGGCGCATGACGGAGCCTTTGCCGAACTGTTTTTCGATCTGACCGAGGGCGGCAACCAGTGCCTTCTTGCGGTTCTCTTCCATTTTTGGCGTCTCGAAGCTGTAGCTGTCTGATGAGTCGGACCGGCGGTCCCGGGATGGATTGGCTGCCATTATTTCATTTCGCGCGCGGCCGCGAACCCCTCAAAACTGTGTATTTGTACAGTAATGCATCCAGTACCCCTAAGCAAGCGGCCAGCGGTGCAGGATGCTGTATCCGGAACCCTCCTGCGTGGTGACCGAGTCGACCAGCACGAAGTCCGCGACCGGCCATTCGAGCGCATCGATGTCATCGACACGTCGATAGTGCGCCGGCAATCGCCGCAGCAAGGTCACGTGCGGCCGGTAAAGCTCATCGGTCAGTTTGAATTTCTGTTGCAACAAGCTGATCCGCAACTGCTCGACGAGCGACCCGAGCGCCGTGGGCACGACGCCGCTGCTCAACACCAGCACCTGCGAACGCCGCCAGGGCTCGATCCGGTCCAGCATGAGCGTGAATGGCTCTGCCGTAACGGCGTCCGCCGCGCGCATTGCACTGCTGAGTCGATCGACAGCCACACTGCCGAGAAATGCGAGCGTCACATGGAAGTTGTCAGCGGGAATGATCCGGCCACCCGCCTGTGCCACGGCAGCGCGCGTGACCTCGACCATGCGTTGTCGCACGTCAGACGATGGCCACAGCGCGAAGAACAGCCGTCGCGAGACGTCGTGTCCGGATTCACCCACGAGTCAGGGCAGCTTCAGCACTTCGCTCAGCGCACGTTCCACGGTCTGTCGCCGCACGGCTTCGCGATCGCCGGCGAAAGATTGCATGAGCACGCGCGTCTCGATCTCATCGCCTGCGTGCCATGCCCATGCGAACCAGACGGTTCCGACCGGCTTGCCAGGCTGGCCACCTTCCGGTCCTGCAATGCCCGTGACTGCAACGGCCACGTGACCGCCGAGCGTTTCCAGCGCGCCGATCGCCATTTCACGTGCCGTCTGCTCGCTGACCGCGCCATGTTGCACAAGCGTCGATGGCAATACGCCGAGCAGAGCTTGTTTCAACGTGTTGCTGTAGGAGATCACCCCGCCCAGATACCACGCCGAACTGCCGGGAACGTCAGTGAGGACCTTGCCGATCCAGCCGCCGGTACACGACTCAGCGGATACCAGCCTGCGTTCGGCATCGAGCAGATGTGCGCCGACTCTGGTGGCGAGGGTCTGCAGCTGCGTATCGTTTGGCATGGGCACCGCCGCGAGTGAACTCATCGCAAGATTCCCCTGCCGGCCTGTCACGTCAAGCGGTGGATGTGCTGACGCGAATGGGGAAACCGTAGACGCGCCTGGCCGAAATCAGGGGCCAAATGCGCGCCCTCGCCTTTGTACTCCGCATATCCGCCGGCAGTCGCGAGCGAGTATCGGAAATCATGCGAGCAGAGATCGACCCACAATCCGGCCACGACCCGGGCCGACCTCTATAAAATGAACGGCCTTGCCCGCGACAACAACTCATGACCGGCCAGATCCCCGCCAGCACTGACGCCTTCCGCGATCACACGCCGATGATGCAGCAGTACCTGCGCCTGAAGGCGCAGTACCCGGACGTGCTGCTGTTCTACCGGATGGGCGATTTCTACGAGCTGTTCTTCGATGACGCGAAGCGCGCGGCGCGACTGCTCGACATTACGCTGACGGCGCGCGGGCAATCGGCAGGACAGCCGATTCCGATGGCGGGTGTGCCCTATCACAGCGCGGAGAACTATCTGGCGCGGCTGGTGCGGCGCGGAGAGTCGGTAGCCATCTGCGAACAGATCGGCGATCCCGCCAAATCCAAAGGGCCCGTGGAACGACAGGTGGTACGCGTCGTCACGCCGGGCACGGTGACGGATGATGCCTTCCTCGATGCGCGACGCGACACGTTGCTGGCGGCGCTCTTCAGTGAGCGCGAGCGCTTCGGGCTGGCGTGGCTGGAGCTGTCGAGCGGACGCTTCAGCGTGCTCGAAGGTTCTGGCGAAGAGGCGCTGAGCAGTGAGCTGGAACGGCTGCGTCCCGCCGAACTGCTGGCGCCCGAGGCATTGCGGCCCGCGGGATTCACCGGCCAGATTCGCGAACGTCCGGTATGGCATTTCGATCTGGACACTGCGACACGCACGCTCGCCGAACAATTCGCGACGCGCGATCTCAGCGGATTTGGCTGCGATGGCATGACGCTGTCGATTCGCGCTGCGGGATGTCTGCTCCAGTATGTGCGCGACACCCAGAAGGCCGCCCTGCCGCACCTGCGTGGCTTGCGCACCGAGCAGCGCAGCGACGCCGTTCTGCTCGACGCCGCTACGCGCCGCAATCTCGAGCTCGACATCAGTCTGGCCGATCGCCCTGAATGCACGGTCGCTGCCGTGCTCGATCAGACAGCCACCGCCATGGGCGGGCGCGAGTTGCGCCGCTGGCTGCATCGGCCGCTGCGCGATCGCCGCACGATCGAGCTGCGGCTGAGCGCGGTCACTGCACTCATCGAGCAGGGTCTTTATCGCGCAGTGCATGACGTGCTTGCCCACGTCGGCGATATCGAGCGCGCTCTGGCACGCGTCGCATTGAAAAGCGCGCGTCCGCGCGACCTCGCTCAATTGCGCGATGCGCTTGCACGGCTGCCCGAGCTGCAGGCGCTGCTGGCCCGCGAGGATGCGCCGCTGCTGCGTGACCTGGCGGCGCAGGCGGGGACGTATCCGGACGTCCACGCGCTGCTGGCCCGCGCGATCGTCGAGGAGCCGCCGGTGATCCTGCGCGACGGCGGCGTGATCGCCAGCGGCTACGATGCCGAACTCGATGAGCTCAAACGGATCAGCGAACACTCGGACCAGTATCTGCTCGACCTGGAAACACGCGAGCGCGAACGCACGGGCATCGCAAATCTGCGACTGGGCTACAACCGGGTATCCGGGTACTACATCGAGCTGAGCCGCAACGCTGCCGACAAGGTTCCACCCGACTATCACCGGCGCCAGACGGTCAAGAATTCCGAACGTTACATCACACCCGAACTGAAAGAGTTCGAGGACAAAGTGCTGGGTGCCCGCGATCGCGCACTGGCCCGTGAGAAACAGCTCTACGACGAATTGCTCGATCAGCTCATCGCCCGGCTGGCGGAGCTGCAGACGACCGCCGCGGCACTGGCAGCACTCGACGTGCTGGCGAATTTTGCCGAGCGCGCCGTTGCCTTGCGCTACGCCGCGCCGACGCTGACCGATGAACCGGTCATCGAAATCACGGAGGGCCGGCATCCTGTCGTCGAACGGTTCATCGATCAGCCCTTCGTGCCCAACGACCTGACATTCGGCGACAAGCGGCGGATGCTGGTCATCACCGGCCCGAACATGGGCGGCAAATCGACGTTCATGCGTCAGACCGCACTGATCGTGATCCTCGCGCGCATCGGCAGCTATGTGCCGGCAACCGCCGCCTGCATCGGCCCCATCGATCGCGTCTTCACGCGCATCGGCGCATCGGACGATCTGGCCGGCGGTCGTTCGACGTTCATGCTGGAGATGACCGAAGCCGCCAACATTCTCAACAATGCAACCGACCACAGCCTCGTGCTGATGGATGAGATCGGTCGCGGCACCAGCACCTATGACGGCCTGTCGCTCGCATGGGCGTGTGCGACCCATATCGCAAAGCACGTGCGCGCCTTCACGCTGTTCGCCACGCATTATTTCGAGCTGACTTCACTCGGCAGGGAACTCGATGGCTGCGCCAACGTGCATCTGGATGCCACCGAGCACGGCGACAAGCTGATCTTTCTGCACACGGTGAAGGACGGACCGGCGAATCAGAGCTACGGATTGCAGGTCGCAGCGCTCGCCGGTGTACCGCCGAAGGTGATCACTGCGGCGCGGCGCTATCTGCATGAACTCGAACGCCGCTCGGCGGCCACTCATGCCGCAACACCGCAACAGGAATTGCTGCTCGAAGTGCCGCCAGAACCCGAAACGAACGCAGCACTTGCAGCCCTGCAGGAACTCGACCCGGATTCGCTGACACCGCGCGAGGCGCTGGATGCGCTGTACCGGCTGAAGAAGCTCGCAGAGTAGAGGTGGAGCGGAATGACCGCAGATCCGGTACTCACCTCTACTCCTGCTTCCGGAACACTCCATGGCGCAGAAAGTGCGCGGCCTGCTCCGCAACGTCGGCTGAAAACAGCATGCCGGTATGCGAGGTCGGCAGAACGATCTGATCCTTCGCGCCCGGCAATCGCGTTTCCGCGACCGTGACAGTGCCGTCATGTTCGGTATCGAGGTGTGCAAACAGCCGACCGAGTCCCATGCCCATCGAACCGGCGATGACGCCGACTTCGCGTCGTCCCGACCATTGCCGCGCCGTCGCCGAGACGATCTCTTCATTCACCGCAGAGCCGAGGATGGCCTTGCCGAATGGCAACCAGCGGGCAACGCCCTGCGCAGCGCGCGAGCCCTGAACCGGCGTGCCGAGCAGTACCGCGCGGCCCGGCGGCAGATCGTCAGTAATTTCGAGCGCTTTGAGGATGACCAGTCCGCCAAGACTGTGGCCGACGAAATGCAGCTCCTGCGCCGGCTGGCTGCGCGCGAAATCGATCAGGCTGCGCACGTGATCGCTCATGGAGCCTGTCACGGACGGATATGAAAACGCCGCGGTTCTGAACTGCTGCGTCGTCTCGAGACGATGTTTGAGCACGCCCAGCTCGAACCCCGACATCCACAGACCATGCAGCAGCACCACCAGCGGCCGATTGTCGTTGTTGATCGTCATTTCAGTTGCGGCTATCGTCGCCTTCGTTTTGGGGGACAAGGTACGCACGCATGCAGACCGGATGGTCGAGCCGTCACGCTCATCGCAGCTCCGCGCGCCGGGCGCGATTCTACTGTGGCCTTCTGGCTCTGGGCGTGGCGACGTGCTGGGCGCAGAGCCCGGATGCGCAGCGCGAAGACTGGATACCCCTGTTCAACGGCCGCGACATGGCCGGCTGGACGCCGAAAATCACGCATCACGACTTTGGCGACAACTTCGCCAATACCTTCCGCGTCGAAGACGGCCTGCTCAAGGTCCGCTACGACGGCTACACGAAGTTCGACGGCCAGTTCGGCCATCTCTTCTACAAGGATCCGTTTTCCTACTACCGGCTCGTCGTCGAATATCGCTTCGTCGGCGAGCAGGCACCCGGGGGACCCGGCAGCTGGGCACTGCGCAACAGCGGCGCCATGCTGCATTGTCAGGACCCGAAGACCATGGGTCGCGATCAGGACTTCCCGATCTCCGTCGAAGCACAGCTTCTCGGCGGACTCTCCGACGGCAAGGAACGACCGACCGCCAACATGTGTTCGCCGGGAACCGAGATTGTGTTCGAGGGAAAAATCTATCCCGAGCATTGCCTCAATTCGACCTCTCCGACGCTGAACGGCGATCAGTGGGTGCGCGCCGAGATGATCGTGCTCGGCGGCGCGCAGATCACGCACTTCGTCAATGGCCAGCAGGTGCTGCAGTACAGCCTGCCGCAGATCGGTGGCGGCGCTGTCGCACACTTCGATCCCAGCGCGAAGCCCGACGGGCAGCTGCTCGATCACGGCTATATCTCGCTGCAGAGCGAATCGCACCCGATCGACTTCCGCAAGGTCGAGTTGCTGCCGCTGGTCGGCTGCACCGATCCGAAAGCAACCAACTACAAGACGTACTATCTGAAGGCCGATCCGGCGCAGTGTACGTACGGCACGAAGTAACTCGCACGAAGCTGTGCGGATGCACGAGCATCGGTGCGCCGCGATGAACCTGCGTACGGATCATCGCCTGAACGGATCCGGCCGGACTTTCCTGATGAGCTGCGTCTGCTGCCAACGGCGAGTCTGAGTTTCACTTTCCTGTCACCGCTTCATCATCATCAGGAGCAGCCATGATTTCCCGACGCGCCTTCGTACACAGCAGTACGCTCGCTCTTGCAGGAATGGCCTGCATCCGGACTCACATCGCCAGCGCCGCCGCCAGCGTCGGCCCACTCGGCCTGCCTATCGGCATCCAGCTTTACACCGTGCGCGATGAAACGGCGAAGGATCTGCCAGGCACGCTGAAGCAGCTCGCAAGCATGGGTTACGCCGAGGTGGAACTGGCTGGCTACTACGGCAAGGGCGCCAGGGAACTGCGCGGCTTCCTCGATGACTTCGGCCTGAAAGCACCGTCGACACATCAGGGTCTGGCGGATCTGCTGACCGACACCGACCGCAAGATCGATTATCTGGCGGAGCTCGGCGTGCAGTACGTGGTCGTGCCCTTCCCTGCCGTGCCCGACAATCGTTTCGACAAGAATCCGCCCGATGCACAACACACCATCGCCAACAGCACGACGCTGGCCGACTGGCAGTGGATCTCCGAACAGCTCAACAAGATCGGCGCACTGACGAAGAAGGTCGGCATCCGCACCGGTTATCACAATCACAACCTCGAATTCCGCCGCATCGACGGCACCATGATCTACGACAAGCTGCAGGAGTGGACGGATCCGGATCTGGTCACCATGGAACTCGACGTGGGCTGGGTAGTGGCCGCGGGCGTCGATCTTTACGCGCTGTCGAAGAAATATTCGAAGCGCATTTCCATGCTGCACGTGAAGGATGTGAAGCATGGCGTGAAGCCGCTGGTGGACAAGGTGGAGACGAACACGAGCGAAGTGGGCAATGGCCAGATCGACTGGCAGAAGTTCTTCGGCTCGCTCGATCGGCAACGGATCAAACACTATTTCGTCGAACAGGAAAACTTCGACCGGCCGGTCATGGCGGCCGTGAAGATCAGTCACGACTATCTGGCGGGACTGAAAGTCTGACGACGAGCGGACATTCAAGGGGAAAGAACATGGCGTTGATCGAGCCGACCGCGATACAGGACCACTATGACGTCATCGTAGTCGGCTCGGGCGCCGGAGGCGGACAGACCGCCTACACGCTCGCGATGGAAGGCGCACGCGTTCTGATGCTGGAAGCGGGACGCAACTATGTCCCCGAACGCGAAACGCCGATGTTCCAGACGTACTCGCAGGCGCCGCTGCGAGGCGCATCGACGCCGGACAAGGAATTCGGCTTTTACGATGCCACGGTCGACGGCGGCTGGCAGATGCCCGGCGAGCCGTACGTCAGCGCGTCGGACGATCCCAAACGCAAATTCTGGTGGTGGCGCGCACGCATGCTCGGCGGACGCACCAACCACTGGGGTCGCATTTCGCTGCGCAACGGACCGTACGACTTCAAGGCACATACGCGCGACGGGCTGGGTATCGACTGGCCGATTGCGTACGAAGATCTCGCGCCCTATTACGACAAGGTCGAGATGCTGATCGGCGTGTACGGCGATCGGCACGGTCTGGAGAACACACCGGATTCACCCGAAGGTTGCCTGCTGCCGCCGCCGAAGCCGCGCGCCGGCGAGTTGCTGGCACAGCGCGGCGGTGCGCAGCTCGGCGTCCCCGTCATTCCGATTCATCGCGCGGTACTGACGCGCCAGCTCGATTCGAAACGTATTCCGGCGCTGCTGCATCCGGGCAATACCCGCGCGCAGCAGATTCTTGCGGAACATCTCGGCGGACGTGCCGCGTGTTTCTGGGCCACCGATTGCGGCCGCGGCTGTTCGATCCGTGCCAACTACCAGTCGACCACGGTGCATCTGCCGCCCGCCATGGCCACCGGCAATCTCGATATCGTGACGAACGCGATGGTGCGCGAAGTGACGCTCGACAAGCGTGGACGCGCAAGCGGCGTGATCTTCATCGACAAGACATCGGGCGCGGAACGAACTGCCAGGGGTCGTATCGTTGCACTCGCGGCAAGCGCCTGTGAAAGCGTGCGCATCCTGCTCAATTCCAGATCGGCGCAGTTCCCGCAGGGGCTCGCCAACTCCAGCGGCAAGGTCGGCAAGTATCTGATGGATACGGTAGGCGCCGGTGTGAGCGGTCAGATTCCATTGCTCGAGAATCTGCCGCCCCACAACGACGACGGCGCAGGCGGCGGTCACGTGTATTCGCCGTGGTGGCTGTACAAGGAACAGCTCGCCGGCAAACTCGACTTCGCGCGCGGTTATCACATCGAAATCTACAGCGGTCGCGAAATGCCGAACGCCGGCAACGTGTCGTCCATCGCGCGGCTGTCACAGGGATATGGCAGCAAATTCAAGCAGGAAATGCGTCGCTACTATGGTTCGTTCATTCACTTCGCCGGTCGCGGTGAAATGATTCCGAATGACAACTCCTACTGCGAGATCGATCCGGTGGCGAAGGACCGCTGGGGCATTCCGGCACTGCGCTTTCACTGGAAGTGGTCGGATCATGAGACGCGCCAGGCCGCGCACATGCAGAAAACGTTTGCGGGCATCATCGAAGCCATGGGCGGCAACGTCATGACCAGGATCGACAGCGACGGCGCCAACGTGATCGCGCCCGGCGGTTACATCATTCACGAAGTGGGCGGTGCGATCATGGGTTCGGACCCGAAGCATTCCGTCGTGAATCAGTACGGGCAGAGCTGGGACGTGAAGAACCTGTTCATCACCGACGGCGCCCCGTTCGTCTCGAATGCCGACAAGAACCCCACGCTGACGATCATGGCACTGGCATGGCGTGCGGCGGACTACATGCTGGAGAGCATGAAGCGGAAGGAATTGTGAGGCGCAGGTACCGGGCTACAGGTTACATGCTACGGGCTACAGCCAGAATGAGATGAAGACATTTTCCACGAAATCGCCGCGTGCAGACTCGGCGGACGCTCAGAAGGCCAGGACAGAGCACAAGCAGTCGACGCGCTGCTCTTCTTCTGGCTGTCGCCCGTTGCCTGTCGCCTCCGGGAGTTCCCATGCCCGTTGATCGCCGCACCACCATCAAATGGATGCTTGCCGCGAGCGCGGCATTGCAGGCGCCGTCGTTGTCGTTCGCCGATGTCGCCGCGAAGGCGGCGAGCGCCGGCTACGGCAAGGATCCCAGGCTCACCGTCGACTACAAGCCTGGTGACCTGTGGCCGTTGACGCTGAGCGCGGCTCAGCGCAAGGCAGCGAGCGTGCTCTGCGATCTGGTCATTCCCGCGGAAGGCGATGTGCCCGCTGCATCCGCGTTCGGCGTAGTCGACTTCATCGACGAGTGGATCAGTTCACCCTACGACACCGGCGGGAGCGATCGCGCCACCATCGTTGAGGGACTGAACTGGCTGGATGACTTCTCGCGCTCGAAGTTCGGCGCCGAATTCGCCGGCGCCAGCGCCACGCAGCGCACGTCGCTCTGCGATGAATTGATCGCCTCGCCCGTCAAAGCCGGGCTGGAAAAGCCCGGCGCATTCTTCCTGCGGTTTCGCGACCTCACCGCCGTCGGGTTCTTCACCACGCCGATCGGCATGAAGGATCTGGGTTACCGCGGCAATGTGCCGCTGGCCAGCTACGACGGCCCGCCGAAGGAAGTGCTGGAAAAGATCGGGATGGCCTGATCGGCGCAGGCAACATCCGACTGCCTGTTGAAGGCGTGGTCCCGCGAGCGACCGCGTCTTTCAGAGATCGTCCACCGGCGTCTGGTGATTCAGCCAGTTGAACTCGCTGTCGGCCAGAAACTGGTTGGGCCAGTCCACGTCCGCTTCAGCCAGATTCACAAAGGCAAAAACGGCAGCGACCAGATCGTTGATGCGCTGCGAGTTCGGCTCACGGCCGACGTCCGCGAGCGCCGCATCGAATCCGTCCGGCTTGCGCGCAGCACGCGCCACTTCCTTGAGCAGCCACTTGTGATAGGGATACAGCATGTCGTTCTCGTTCAGCACAACACGTGCAGCGAACAACATGACCTTCTGCGTCGCCAGATGCCGCAGATAGTCGCTCTCCTTCTCCACGGCCTGACTGAAGTACCACTTCCACGCCAGCAGCTGGCACAGGAAGCGATGGCGGCGCGTGGACTTTTCCTCGTGATTGAAGCGTGTGACCCGCGCCAGCAGATCGCTCAGTTCGCCGATGCGCGAGAACAGGACCTGCGCATCCTTGAAGGCGTAGCGCGCCGCATCGCTGCCCTTCTCTGCAATGGTCTCGAGAAATTGCAGTGTGGCGACCTTGCAGTCCACATAGCCGCCTGCGTAAGTCACGATCTGCGGATCGCGGATGCTGAACGCGAGTTTGTTGAGCTCCTTGCGACGCGCGAATTCCGCATCCGTCAGGATGATCAGAACGTCGATGTCCGAGTCAACCTTGGCGAAACCGTGGGCGATGGAGCCGCCCAGCAGGATGGCCAGTACGTTCTCATCCGCGCCGTAACGGGCGATGAACCTGTCGATGGTGTCCCGATGATGCTGTTGCATGCACTCTTGTTGTTGATTGCGTTCTGACAGACCGCTCTTCAATGAGCGCCGACCGCCGACGACCCCGCGATCAGTCGGCCTTTACGGGCAGTTTCACACGAATATGCAGTTCCTTGAGCTGCTGTTCGCTCACGCTGGTCGGCGCATCGGTCATGAGGTCTGCGGCGGTCTGCGTCTTCGGGAATGCGATGACGTCGCGAATGCTGTCGGCGCCGGCCATCAGCATGACGAGACGATCGAGGCCGAAGGCGATGCCGCCATGCGGTGGCGTGCCGTACTTGAGCGCATCGAGCAGGAAGCCGAACTTGCGCTGCTGTTCCTCGGGACCGATGCCGAGCAGATCGAACACGGCCGACTGCATCTCGCCGCGATGGATACGCACCGAGCCGCCGCCGATTTCCGAACCGTTGAGCACCATGTCGTAACCCTGGCTCACCGCGTTTGCAGGATCGGCGCGCAGCACGGCCGGATCCGGATCGCGCGGCGCCGTGAACGGGTGATGCATGGCCACCCAGCGCTTTTCGTCGGCATCGAACTCGAACATGGGGAAGTTCACGACCCACAGCGGCCGCCAGCCGGTCTGTACCAGGCCGAGATCGTTGCCGATCTTCAGTCGCAGGGCGCCGAGCGAATCGTTCACCACCTTGGCCTTGTCGGCACCGAAGAAGATCAGGTCGCCATCGACTGCACCGGTGCGTTCGAGAATGCCGTTGATGGCCGCATCGCTCAGGAACTTCAGAATGGGCGACTGCAGACCGTCGCGGCCCCTGGCCTTTTCGTTGACCTTGACGTATGCGAGCCCTTTCGCGCCGTAGCGCGCGACGAACGTCGTGCAGTCGTCGATTTCCTTGCGCGTCATGCGGGTGCCGCCTTCCGGCACGCGCAGCGCCGCCACACGGCCTTCGGGATTCGAGGCCGGGCCGGCAAAGACCTTGAACTCGCAGTCCTTCACCAGATCGGCAACATCCACCAGTTCCAGGTCGATGCGCAGATCCGGCTTGTCCGAGCCATAGCGACGGATGGCTTCCTCGAACGTGATGCGCGGGAAAGGATCGGGCAGATCGACATCGATCGCCACCTTGAACAGATAGCGCGCGAGCTTTTCCATCAGCGCGGTGATCTCGGCTTCGTTCATGAACGAAGTCTCGATATCGAGCTGGGTGAATTCGGGCTGCCGATCCGCGCGCAGGTCTTCGTCGCGGAAGCACTTGACGATCTGATAGTAGCGATCGAAACCCGACATCATCAGCAGCTGCTTGAAGAGCTGCGGCGACTGCGGCAGTGCAAAAAACTGACCTGCGTGCGTGCGGCTCGGCACCAGATAGTCGCGCGCGCCCTCCGGCGTTGCCTTGGTCAGCATCGGCGTTTCGATGTCGATGAAGCCGTTCTCGTCGAGGAACGTGCGCATCGCGCGCGTCACCTTGTGACGCAAGCGCAGGCGCTGCTGCATCACATCGCGACGCAGATCGATGTAGCGGTATTTCAGGCGCAGCTCTTCGTTCGTCGTTTCATCGTGATGGAACGGCGGCGTTTCCGAGCGGTTGAGAATTTCCAGTTCGTTGGCCAGCACTTCCACCTGGCCGGATGCCAGATGCGCATTCGCCGTACCCGCCGGGCGTGCCCGCACCTTGCCGGTGATGCGCACGCAGAACTCGCTGCGCAGACGCTCGGCGTTCTGGAAAACTTCCTTGCGATCGGGATCGAAGACGATCTGCAGCAGACCTTCGCGGTCGCGAAGATCCACGAAGATCACGCCGCCGTGATCGCGACGCCGGTGAACCCACCCCGCGACGCTGACGTCCTGACCGATGAGGGATTCGTTGACCTGACCGCAGTAATGGGAACGCATGAGGAAGGCTGTCGGCTGTAACTTGAGGGCTGCAGGTCCGGAAAGTTTAAGAGCAGAACCCCGTTCCGGCCGCGGAAGCTTGGGCGGCACGGTTGCCGCTTCTGGCTACAGCCCACAGCCTACAGCCTGCAGCCTTGTCTTCAGCGAGCGCGGGATGTTACGGACGGGCCTCGACCCGCGCAAGGAATCGGCCGGTTTCGTCAGTCCCGGATCCTGACCGCCAGATTTTGAGCCGGCAGCGCCCCGGGAGGTGGCGGCGTCCGCTGACGGGACGTCGCCACCGCCATTTCCGGGGCGAATGGCGATTTACGGCTGATCGGCACAGATCACGTTGCCGGGCTCATCCGGACACTCCTGCGGCGGCAGTACCGTAAAGCCCCAGTCATAGATGCCAAACATGGCCTGGAGGGTGGCCAGATGGAACCCTCCGCTCAGACCCACACGGAATTCTTCGTTGGAGATGTAGCTGGGCTCGCCGGAATCGCCGTCCGTACCCACCCAGCGCAGCCGTATGACGCCGCCGCCGGTCTGGGTCATGGTGCCAGCCGCACCATCGGCATCGATGGCCACCATGGCGACGTCGAAGTCCACGAACGTGTCATCTGCGATCATCAGGTCATCGCTGTAGCGCCGTTCAATCGAGATGGTCTGCGGATAGCCGTCCACGACCCGGGCCCCCGGCGCGCTGAAGTCCGCTTCCAGCACGATATCGATCTGGTCCGCGTGCTGGCCGTTGTCTTCAACGTGCGCAACATCCGCATGCACGACGCCGTTGTAGATGACGCCTTCGTATGCATAGCCGCTCAGGTACATCGTGAACGATCCTTCGCCGCGGCGTTCCGGAAAGTCGTACTCGATGAGCAGGCCGCCGTCGTCCCAGTCGAGATCGTCGGAATCCGCCATGCAGTCAGCCCACACACTGGACACCGAATGTTTGCCGAGCGGCAGCCACATTGCCGTCGTGATTGCGACGCCATCGAGCGTGGCTCCGACATAACTGCCCTGATAGCACGACCAGGGCGGCTCCGCGCTCGCTGGCACTCCCGTTATCACACCCATCGTGGCCATCCCCTGCAGCGATACACCCGTGAGTGCGCCCGCCACGAGTTCCGCCACCGCCATCTGGCTGTTGCCGAACATAGAGGCGTAGGCCTGGTCGTCGCCGCCCATTCCCTCGTCCTCGTCCTCATACGGATCGAGTTTGCCTTCGATTGCGAACACCGTGATGCAACCGGGTTCACTGGTCACCGTGCCGGCGCTGTTGCTGATCACCGCGCGATAACAGTTTCCGTCATCGCTCATGCCCAGGCCCTTGCGCAGCAGCCAGGGCTCCGGACCCGACTTGACCAGCGTGCCGAAATTGACGGAGTACCACTCATACGTCAGATCCTCGCCCGAGGCGGCGACAAAGATGAGCGCTGCTTCGTGCTCGAATGCCTTGGGGCTGGTGGGCTGGCGCCCGATGACAGGCGCAGCGGGTGGCGGCGGTGGCGGTGCATCCGTCACTGTGACCGTCACTGCATCGGCATGGGTGGCGCCGAGGTCGTCAGTGACGGTGAGCTGAAATGTCAGACTGGCCGCCGCTGCAGGCGCCGTGAAGGAAAGCGTTGCAGTGCCCGCACCGTTCAACGTTACAGCGCTGCCTGCCGTCTGCGTCCAGGCATAGCCAGCAATGGTTCCGTCGCTGTCGGTGCCTGAGCCCGTGAGAGAAACGGCAGCGCCTGCGGACACCGTCCGATCGGCGCCAGCATCCGCCGTGGGCGGTGCATTGACGGTCACCGTGATGGTGTCGGAGTGCGAGGCGCCGCCGTTGTCTGTGACCGTCAACTGGAACGTGAGCGCGCCTGATGTCGAAGGTGCCGTGAACCCGGACGTCGCCGTGCTGGCGGAACTGAGTGTGACCGATGTGCCGCCCGTCTGCGTCCAGGCATAGGCCGCGATGGTGCCGTCTGCATCAGAGCTGGCGGCGGCGGACAAAGTGACGTCGGCGCCGGGCGCTACAACCTGATCCGCGCCGGCGTTGGCCGTCGGCGGCGTATTGCCGGCAGGCGGCGGTGGGTCAGGGTCATGATGGCCGCTGCTGCATGCGCTGAGCAGCACCAGGGCCGCGGCACCGATCCAGTGCCTTCGACATCGGGAAGTCTTCATCGTCGCACCCGCTCGCGTTATGGTCCTGATCATCAGGACGGAATTGGCGGGCGGGCGGGCTCATGCGTGCGGATTGAGCGCGGAGTCTGCCTGCGCGATCAGGGAGCAGGCGGTATTGGCAATCAGATGGAGATCATCCGCCGGGTCTGCGCCAGCAGGTCGCGATTCTGCGGCGCGATGTGCGGTTGTTGACGGTGTGCCTCGACGGCCTGCTGCACAAGCTCGCGCGCTGCTGAGCGATTTCCGACCGCGTGCTGCTGCTGCGCCAGGTAGAGCCTGGCCTCGGCGAGCTGCAGGCTTTCGGTGGCATCCATGCGTTGACGCATTTCGACCGCAGTTTCCAGATGCGGCTGCGCAGCCCGTGAGTCGCCGGCACGCATCAACGCAACGCCCAGCAGCATGTGGGCAGCGGCCTCCTCGTCCGGCATGTCGCCCCGCGAACGTGCAGATTCGATTTCCGACAGCAACGTGCCGGCAAGCTCGACAGCCGCGGCATCACGCTGCAGGAGTGCGATGCGCAGCAGACCGATCCGGGCGCAGGCGCGATTCGGCCCCAGATCGCCGGGCACATCGCGGGCTTCCTCGTACGTACGATTGAAATAGCGCCGCGCTTCCGCAACGTTACCGCGCGCAAGATGCAGCGAGCCCAGGCGATTGAGCGCCGTTGCATGCATCCATGAACCGGCGCCGAACATCTGCACGGTCGGATCCTCGATGCCATCGAGATCCCGGGCCGCCAGGTCGAAGCGCCCCTGTTCGGTGTGCAACCTGCCGAGCTGGATACGCGGATTGATCACCGGTTGTCCGCTTTCGCGCCAGATTTCCATCAGGCGCAGCAGGTGACGCTCGCCTTCCGCATATTCGCCGCGCATCAGTTGTACGCGACCGAGATCGAAGCGGATGACGGACGTCAGCTGCGGATCCGACTCGCCACGCACGCGCGCCTGTGTGTCGAACGCTTTCTGCAGTAGATCTCGCGCTTCCTGGCGCCGTCCGATCCACGCGAGCAGCATGCCGAGTGCGCGCTTGCCATCGCTCGCATAAGGATGATCGGCGCCACCGGCACGTTCGTACTCGACGATGGCCTTGCGCATGTACTGCTCGGCTTCGTCGTTGCGCGCTGCCCAGTTCAACCGGTCGGCCAGCGACTGATAGAGCCCGCCGCGCTGAATTCCGTCCAGCTCGACGGTGCCCGACTCCACGAGCTGGACCGATTCGAACATCAGCGCCAGCGACCGGTCGTGATTGCCGACAGCCTGCTCGGCACGCGACAGGCCTTCGATCATCGACAGGCGTTCACCGTCGTGGGGATGGTGAGCGACGATCAGATCCAGTCCGGTCTGGAAATAGCGCTGCAGACGGCCATCCTGAAGATTGCCGAGCCGATAGTTGGCATTGCCGAGCACCTTGAAGGTCTGCGCATATTCGAGCGTCGCTTCATCATGGTTCGCGCGAAAGATCTGCTGCGCCTCGGTGGCACTGCGCACGGCGCCCGGATAATCGCCACTCTGGGTCTGACTCTGCGCCAGCCAGGCCAAGGTACGCGCGACTTCGGGATGCGAGCTGCCCAGGGACTTGCGCTGACTCGCCAGCAGATCCTCGAGCAGGACTCGTGCGTCCTTCTGCATCTCCATGTTGACGTACAGCCTGGACATCATGCCGAGCAGTTCTTCGCGCACCGTCGGCGCATCGCTCAGTCCGGTGCGGATTTCCTGCGACGCCTGCGCCAGCAGTTCCTCCGCCGTGGTCTGTCGCGCCCGCGCGCCGTCCGGATGCGATGTGCTGTTACGTTCGAAGATGCCGAAGACGAAATCCTTGATGGCGTTCGCCTTGCGCGCTTCGGTCCGCGCCACCTGCGCCTGCCACACAATGCCCGCGATGCCGATAGCCAGCGAAAGCGCCACGATCAGCGAAGCGGCGACGCCCAGCCGATGCCGACGCACGAACTTGCGGGTGCGCAGCACGAGGTTTTCCGGGCGCGCAAAGATCGGTTGATGTGCGAGGTGTCGCTGAATGTCGTCCGCGAGTGCCAGCACGGACACATAGCGATCCGCAGGCGACTTGCGCAGTGAACGCGCCACGATATTGTCGAGATCGCCGGCCAGCGCATGCGTGAGTTTCGATGGCGTCGTGGAACGCGCCGCGGCTGCGGCCTGCCCGGAGCGTTCGGCTGCCACGCTGGGTCGGATGGGCTCGTCGTGCAGCACGGCACGTTCGATCTCCACGGAGTTGCTGCTGTTGCCGTAGGGTCTCGTGCCTGCCAGCAGCACATGCAGCAGAACACCGAGCGCATAGACATCCGTGGCGGTGGTGATCGGTTCTCCCAGAATCTGCTCGGGCGCCGCATACTCGGGCGTGAAGATGCGGCCCGTCATGCGAGTGAGCTCCGTGCGCTGCGCCGCCGGCTCGACTTCCAGCAGCTTGGCCACCCCGAAGTCGAGAAGCTTCACCTGCCCCTGCGCCGTCACCAGGATGTTCGAGGGCTTGAGGTCCCGATGCACGACCAGGTTGGCATGCGCCTGGGCGACCGCTGCGCACACATCGAGGAACAACTGCAGCCGCGCTTCCACACCCAGTTTCCGTTCGTCGCACCACGTATCGATGCTGACCCCGTGCACGTACTCGAGCACCAGATAAACGCTGCCGTCAGCCGCAACGCCCGCATCGAGCAGACGTGCAATGTTCGAGTGAGTGAGGCGGCCGAGAATCTGCGCTTCGCGCAGAAAGCGCTGGCGCAAGGCGCCGCCGCCGAAATACGGATGCAGGGTCTTGATCGCGACCTCGCCGCGATACAGACCGTCCTCGCGACTGGCCAGCCACACTTCGCCCATGCCACCGGAGCCGATCCGGCTCTGGATCCGGTAGGGCCCGAGCTGCGCGCCGGCACTGAGTCCACCGTTGTGTCGCAGCGCTGTGGATTCCAGGAAGCCCTCGGCATCGGCCTGCGCCTCTGCTTCCAGCAAGGACACCAGAACGGAATGCAGTTGCGGTTGGGACTGCTCGATCAGTGTCAGGCTTCGCTGCCGCAGCTCCGGCGATTGCTGCAGCAACTCATCGAGTCGGGCGAGCGCTTCACGCCACAAACGCGTCGCAGGACGCTCCTCGACGCTCATGCGGGATCCCGTCCGGAACGCAGGCTTTGCAACAGGAAAGCCCGGGCCTTCTGCCAGTCGCGCTTGACGGTCGCGGGCGAGATCCCCAGGAACTCGGCGATTTCCTCGACCTCCATGCCGCCGAAGTAACGCATCTCGACCACCCAGTGAGCGCGATCGTCGATCCGTTGCAGCGACTCGAGCGCATCGCCCAGCGCCAGCAGGTTCGGTTCCTGGAAAGCGAGCCCGCCGATGCCGGTATTCAAGGTGATCATCTCGCGCCCACCGCCGTGACGTTCCGCCTTGCGTGTGCGCACGTAGTCGATCACGACGCTGCGCATGATGCGCGATGCATAGGCGAGGAAAGCTCTGCGATCCCGGCCCGGCATTTGCGCCTGCTGGGCAAGCCTCAGATACACCTCATGCACGAGCGCCGGCGCATCGAGCATGGTGAATCGTTCGGGACGGCCCAGGTGGCGCCGGGCAAGGCCATCCAGCTCGGAATAGATGTGAGCAAAGAAACGCTCGCGCGCCGCGGGATCGCCCTGGCGCGTCAGGTCCAGCAGTTGCGTGATCTCCCCCATGAAGCCGAATCATAGCGGGAGCGAAAGCCTTGGGCCTCTGGCCCGTTGGGCCTTTGCCGGGGTCGGCGCACCAGGGTCGAGAACTGCAGCGGGTTCAGCGACTAAGGTCCGCCACCCTCAAGAGCACCGTTTCCGACCCGGGAATTTAGCGCCTGGCCTTCTTCTTCGCCGGCTTGGCGGCCTTGGGCCTGGCCTTCGCCCTGGCTGCGGGCCGGGCCTTGGCCGCGGGCTTGCCCGCCGGCTTTGCGACCGGCTTGGCATCCGCCTTTTTCTCGGTCTTGGCATCGGAGGGCGCGGACGTCGCCTTGTCCTTCTTGCCTTCATCGGCCGGCGGCGCGTCATCGGAACCGGCAAGGTTGCGCTTGCCTTCCTGATCCGACTTGAAGTCGGTCTCGTACCAGCCGCCGCCCTTGAGGCGAAACACGGGCGCCGAGACCAGTTTTTTCAGCGCCGACTTGCCACAGCTGGGGCACTTTTTGAGCGGCGCATCGGAAATCTTCTGCAGGACTTCAACGTAGAACTTGCAGTTGCTGCATTCGTATTCGTAGAAGGGCATAGGCTGTTCGTGACAATTGCCGATAACGACAGGCCGCGAATCTTGGGGGCAGACCATACGGAACTTCAAGGGGCATGCCGCACGAGGTGTGAGGCATGCGCCCCAGAACGGGAAGCACTCAGTCGCGAGCGTCAGCCCGATCCGGTCTGACCGGATCTGCGACTCGGACCTCGCGACTCACCCCTCATCCCTTGCCGAACACCAGTTCGCCACCGCTGGCCGTCACCGCGATCTTCGCCCCGGGTCCGAACTCTCCCTTGAGAATCCGCTGCGCCAGCGGGTTTTCGACCTGTTGCTGGATGGCGCGCTTGAGCGGCCGGGCACCGTACACAGGGTCGAAACCAGCCTCGCCGAGCAGGTCCATTGCCGCAGCGTCGACCACCAGTTCGATATCCCGGTCCGCGAGCCGCCGGCGCAGATAGCCGAGCTGGATGTTCACGATCGAACGCACCTGCTCCTTGCCCAGCGGGCGGAACACGACGATGTCGTCGATGCGGTTGATGAACTCGGGCCGGAAATGCTGGCCGACGATTTCCATCACCGCCGCCTTCATCCTGGCGTAATTCGAGTCACCGGCTCCGCGCTGACTGCCGGATGCGTTCGCATCGCCACTCATGAACTCCTGGATGACATGCGAACCCAGGTTCGAGGTCATGATGATGACGGTATTGCGAAAGTCGACGGTGCGACCCTGACCGTCGGTCAGGCGGCCATCGTCCAGCACCTGCAACAGGACGTTGAACACATCCGGATGCGCCTTCTCGACCTCATCGAGCAACAGCACCGAATACGGACGACGGCGCACGGCCTCCGTCAGGTAACCACCTTCTTCGTATCCGACGTAGCCCGGAGGAGCACCGATCAGTCGCGCAACCGAATGCTTTTCCATGAACTCCGACATGTCGACGCGGACCATCGCGTCTTCGGTGTCGAAGAGGAATTCCGCGAGCGCCTTGCACAGCTCGGTCTTGCCGACACCGGTCGGGCCGAGAAACAGGAATGAACCGTTGGGACGATTCGGATCCGCCAGGCCCGCACGTGAGCGCCGGATCGCATCGGACACAGTTCGCACGGCTTCGTCCTGACCGACGACGCGCTTGCTCAGCGCCTCTTCCATGCGCAGCAGTTTTTCCTTCTCGCCTTCGAGCATCTTGGAGATCGGAATGCCGGTCCACTTGGAGACGACCTCGGCCACCTCTTCGTCTGTCACCTTGTTGCGCAACAGCTTGGTTTCCTGTTGCTGCTGCTCGGCCTGAGTGGCCTGCGCAAGGCGTCGCTCCAGTTCCGGAATCTTCCCGTACTGAAGTTCGGACATGCGGGCGAGATCCTGCGCGCGGCGGGCTGTTTCAAGTTCGGTACGTGCGCGCTCCAGTTCCTCCTTGATCTGCGCAGAGTTCTGTACTGAAGCTTTCTCGGCCTTCCAGATCTCATCGAGATCGGCGTATTCCTTTTCCAGCGACTTGAGCTGGTCCTCGAGGATGCCGAGGCGCTTGCGCGAGGCATCGTCGGTTTCCTTCTTCAACGCCTCACGTTCGATCTTGAGCTGGATGATGCGGCGTTCGAGACGGTCCATGCTTTCCGGCTTGGAATCGATTTCCATGCGGATGCGCGAGGCTGCCTCGTCGATCAGGTCGATGGCCTTGTCGGGCAACTGGCGATCGCTGATGTAGCGATGGGAAAGCGTGGCGGCGGCGACGATGGCGGGATCGGTGATCTCGACGCCGTGGTGCACCTCGTAGCGCTCCTTCAGGCCGCGCAGAATGGCAATCGTGTCCTCGACGGTGGGCTCGCCCACGAACACCTTCTGGAAACGGCGCTCGAGCGCGGCATCCTTCTCGATGTACTTGCGATATTCATCCAGCGTAGTCGCGCCGACACAGTGCAGTTCGCCACGCGCGAGTGCGGGCTTGAGCATGTTGCCGGCGTCCATCGCGCCGTCGGCCTTGCCGGCGCCGACCATCGTGTGCAACTCGTCGATGAACAGAATGACCTGGCCTTCCTGCTTGGCGAGATCGTTGAGCACGCCCTTGAGTCGCTCTTCGAACTCGCCGCGATACTTCGCACCGGCAATCAGCGCGCCCATGTCGAGCGCCAGGATGCGCTTGCCGCGCAGACCCTCCGGCACCTCGCCATTGACGATACGTTGTGCCAGACCTTCGACGATGGCGGTCTTGCCGACGCCGGGCTCGCCGATCAGCACAGGATTGTTCTTGGTCCGACGCTGCAGGACCTGAATGGTGCGACGGATTTCGTCGTCGCGGCCGATCACCGGATCGAGCTTGCCCTGTTCGGCGCGCTCGGTCAGATCGACCGTGAACTTTTCCAGCGCCTGGCGATTTTCCTCGGCGTTCGGATCGTCGATCTTCTCGCCGCCGCGCACTTCCTCGATGGCCTTCTCGATCGCGCCCTTGACGGCACCGCAGTCGCGCAACAGCGTGCTGAGCTGGCCCTTCTCTTCCAGTGCGGCCAGCACGAACAGTTCGCTCGAGATGTACTGATCGCCGCGCTTCTGCGCGAGCTTGTCAGTCACATTGAGGATCCGGTTGAGGTCATTGGAAATGTGGACGTCACCGCCGGTGCCTTCCACGCGCGGCAGGCGATCGAGCATCTGACCCAGATGCGAGCGCAGCAGATTGACGTTGGTCCCCGCCTTGTCGAGCAGATGCCGCACCGACCCACCCTGCTGATCCAGCAGTGCCGTCATGACGTGTACGGGCTCGATGTACTGGTGATCGCGCCCGACCGCGAGCGATTGCGCGTCCGCCAGGGCGAGCTGAAATTTGCTGGTCAGTTTGTCCATGCGCATGGGAGTGAACCTTTGGGGCTTCGGGCGACGGGCTTCAGGCGACAGCCAGAACACGCGTACGTGCCGGAATTGTGGGGCTGCGCTGCGATGATTCAATACGAAGGAGCCCAAATCCCTCCTGCAACAGCCAGGACTCGCTGTGGGCTGGAGGCCAAAAGGCTGCGGGCTGCGGGCTACAGGCGACAGGCAGAAGAGATCGGCTGTCGCCTGCAGACTTCTGTCGCCTCCCAGCCCGTAGCCTGTCGCCTGCCGCCTTGGTTGCCGCTCGCGCCTAGTGCGCGAGCGAATGACTCACGTAGATCACTGCGACGCCGAGCACGATGAACACGAACTGCTTCAGGCCCGAACCCGGGTCGACGCGGCGGTGCAGACCGGGGATGAGGTCGGCGACAGCGATATAAAGGAAGCTGGAAGCAGCGATCGTCAGGGCATACGGCAAGATCTGCAGCGAGTTGCCGAGGAAAAAATACGCAGCGATACCCCCGATCACGGAGGACAGGCTGGTCAGGGTGTTGAGGACGAACGCCTTGCGGCGTGACATGCCGCCGTGGAGCAGGATGGCGAGGTCGCCCACTTCCTGTGGAATCTCGTGGGTCATGACCGCGATTGCAGTCACGACGCCCAGGTGAACGTCGGTCATGAAAGCGGCCGCAATCAGGACACCGTCAAGAATGTTGTGAAAGCCATCGCCGATCAGGATCAGATTGGCCGACGCTGCGTCACGCGACTTGTCGTGCTGATGACCATGACCGTGACCATGATCGTGATGTCCGTGACCGTGCGGTACGTGACCTTCACACACTTCTGAATGGCAATGCCGCCACAGCACCAGCTTCTCGAGCACGAAGAAAATCAGCAGGCCCACCAGCAGCGCCAATCCGACGTTGTGGATGGAATCCACACCGACCTCTTCGATCGCGTGGGGCAACAGACCGAGCAATGCGGCTCCGAGCAGCGCTCCCGTCGCAAAACTCACCAGATGCGGCAGGACGCGTCCGCGCAGGGCATTCGGCGTCAGCAGAAAAATCGATGCCGCCACAGCGCTGAGCATGCCGCCGAGCGCGGTGAAAAGAATGATCCAGAGAAGAAGGGGCATTGGAAATCGTTAGCCGGGCACTCGCCGAGCGGGTCCGCTGGCCAGAAATGTTGGAGAAACGAGCGGCGAAAAGCGTAACACGAGCGTCAAGCCTCCCTGGCAGCCGTCAAGGCGTTGCGCCCGCTTCAAGCGTCCATCCAGACCAGGCTCGCCATCCGTCCCGTCTTCGGTTCGCGGCGATAGGAAAAAAATCTTCCGGCATCGGCATACGTACCGAAGCCGCCCCCATGGATCTGTTGCACACCAAGCCGCATCAGTTCCTGTCGCGCGAGAACATTCAAATCTGCCTGCCAGCGGCCACGTTCGTTGCGATCGAACGCGCACGCATTGGCGGGATCGCGGGCAATGAACTGTTCGCGCACCTCCTCACCCACTTCGAAGGCGGGTTGTTCGATGGCCGGACCGAGCCAGGCAAGCAGTTCCTGCGGCGGGGCTGCGAGTGCCGCCACTGTCTGCGCAAGTACGCCGCCAACGAGCCCGCGCCACCCTGCGTGCGCCGCCGCCACGCGCGTGCCCTGTCGATCACAGAACAGCACCGGCAGACAGTCAGCCGTCATGACCACGCATACCTGCCCCGGCGATCTGGCAACACAACCGTCAGCCATCGGCGGGGACGGCTGCGCAATCGCCTCGACGACCTGCGTGCCGTGCACCTGATTGAGCCAGACCGGCTCGGAGGGTAACCGCAGGTATTCGCGCAGGCGCCGGCGATTTTCCGCGACGGCCGCCGGGTCATCACCGACGTGCAGGGCGAGATTGAAGCTCGCGAAGGATCCTTCGCTTGCACCCCCGGTGCGCAATGTGGACGCAGCGCGCACGTTGGCAGGAGCCGGCCAATCGGGGATCAGGAAATCGTTTGTGTTCATGGCAATGCCGGTTCCGCGCTGAACCCTCCACCATCAAGCGCAGAGCCAGGTCGACGCCATCTTCTCACTTGCCTTTGCCTCTTTGGCCGGGCGAGGTCAGCGTGGCCTGTGCTGCATCGTCAGCAAGCACGCCCAGCAGTGCAGTCATGTCCGCAGGCGTGGGTGCCAACGCTTCGAGCGGCTTGCCGCTGACCGGATGCTCGAAAGCAAGGCGCGCGGCATGCAGCGCCTGGCGGTTGAATCCGCGCAGGGCATCGATCAGTTGCGGTGAAGCAGCCTTCGGCAGCAGCAATCTGCCGCCGTACACCTTGTCCCCCACCAGCGGATAACGAATGTGAGCCATGTGCACGCGAATCTGGTGAGTGCGGCCCGTCTCCAGATTCAGACGCACATGGGTGTGTCCGCGATATCGATGAATCACCCGGTAGTGGGTGACCGACTCGCGCCCATCCTCGCGCACAGCCTGTTTCAGGCGGTCCACGGGATGCCGTCCGAGCGGCGCATCGACCGTACCGCCGGCTGTCATGACCCCGACGCAGATGGCTTCGTATTCACGCTCGACATCGTGCGTCTCGAGCGCGCGCACCAGGGCCGTATGTGCCTCCAGCGTGCGGGCAATGACCAGCAAGCCGCTCGTGTCCTTGTCCAGCCGATGCACGATGCCGCCGCGTGGCAGCTGGGCCAGTTGCGGATCGAAGTGCAGCAGTGCGTTCTGCAACGTGCCCGCCGAGTTGCCCGCACCCGGGTGGACGACCAGGCCCACGGGCTTGTTGATGATCAGCACGTGCCGATCCTGATGCACGATGTCCAGATCGATGGCCTCGGGCGCCACAGGCACCACATCCGGCAGCTCTGCCTCGATCTCGACCTTCTCGCCCCCCAGCACCTTGTCCCTGGGCCGCAGGCGGCTGCCGTCCACCAGGACCTGGCCTGCCTCGATCCAGTCCTTGATGCGCGTACGTGAATATTCGCTCAGCAACTCCGCCAGTACCTGATCGAGGCGTTGCCCGGCATGTTCATCGGGAATGGTCAGGGAATGGCGGATCACATTGGGCATGAGGGGAACTTAATGACGCCGGAAGAGGCCAAGGGTAGTCGAGGGTTGGGCGGTTTGACGGCCGGAAGCGCCCGAAATGCGCGTTGGCCGGCAAGCGAGGTCCCAACCGCCGGACGGGCCACTGCTATACTTTTGCGATTGCCCGGCCGGGCATGAAATCCACTTGTCGGACCGCTCAATGCTCAGCAATTTTCGCACGCCCTTCATTGCATTGGCCACGGCCATGGTGCTTCTTGCCGTCGGCGGCTGCAGTCATAACCGCAGCAGGGAGTTGCTCGGCAGCCCCGACAAGCTCTATGAAGCGGCCAAGCGCGCCGTCGACCAGGGCAACTATCGCGACGCAACCAGGTACTACGAGGCGCTCGAAGCGCGGTATCCGTTCAGCAACCCCGCCAAGCAGGGTCAGCTGGACCTGATGTACGCGTATTACCGCAATGCCGAGCCCGAATCCGCGATCGATCAGGCCGACCAGTTCATTCGCGAGAATCCGGCTCATCCGCGAGTCGACTACGCGTACTACATCAAGGGCCTCGCCCAGTTCGAACGCAACCCGAACTTCCTGGAACGCTGGTTCCATGCAGATCTTTCGCAGCGTCCGCCCATCGATGCCCGCAAGTCCTTCCAGGCGTTCCAGACTCTGGTCGAACGCTACCCCAACAGCGAGTACGCCGCGGATGCCCGTCAGCGCATGGTGTTCCTGCGCAACCGCCTTGCTGCCTATGAAGTCTATGTGGCCGACTACTACCTGAAGCGCGGTGCGTTCGTCGGCGCGATCAACCGCTGCAAGTACTCCATCGAGAACTACGACGGCGCCCCGCAGAACCGCCACGCGCTGGAAATCATGGCCACCAGTTACGACAGACTGAAAATGACCGAACTCGCCGCCAGCACCCGCAAGGTCCTGCAGCAGAACTACGCGCAGGTCCAGACCAACGAGGAAGAGAAGAAGAGCTGGTGGAAATTCTGGTGAGGGAGCACCACTGAGGCACCGGGCGACAGGCCACAGGTTCCAGCCAGAAGGCAGCACAGGCTCAAGGAGGAGCCATTGCGCGACCACACAAAACTGGCGGCATTCCGACTCGCAGACCAGCTTGCGCTGATGGTCTATGAAGTCACACGTTACTTTCCGACCTGTGAGCGCTTCGGACTGACGAGTCAGATGCGTCGCGCGGCTGTATCGACCGCAGCCAACATCGTAGAAGCTTCGGCCCGGCTTACTGAAGCCGACTATCTACGCATGCTGTCGATCGCATATGGATCGGCGAAAGAGCTGCAGTACGAAATCTCGCTGGCCATCCGGCTGAACTACATCGACAACCAGCAATCGGATCGCCTTCGGACAACCTCGACCGATACGTGCAGAGCACTGGCCGGACTGATCGCCGCCATCAGAAACAGGATCAATAGATAGATTCTGGCCGGCGCCAGTAGCCTGTCACCTGTCGCCTTGCACGCTCACCGTGTCCGGTACCCCGACGTAATCGGATATCTCCAGTCCCGGCCGAATGCGCGGTCACTGATCCTCACGCCCGGCGGGGCCTGGCGGCGCTTGTATTCGTTGCGCTTGACCATGTCGAGCACACGACCGACGGTGGCACGATCGAAACCGCGCGAAGCAATCTCATCGACCGACAGGTCGTCTTCGATGAACAGTTCGAGAATGGCGTCGAGGATTTCGTATGGCGGCAACGAATCGGAATCCTTCTGATCCGGCCGCAGTTCCGCTGAAGGCGGGCGATCGATGACTCGTTGCGGGATCACCTTCGCATCAGCGGGCGCGGCGGCGTTGCGATAATTGGCGAGCCGGTACACCAGCATCTTGCTGCAGTCCTTGATCGGCGCGAAGCCTCCGTTCATGTCGCCGTACAACGTGGCATAGCCCACCGCCATTTCGCTCTTGTTGCCCGTCGTGATGAGCATGCGACCGGTCTTGTTGGAAATCGCCATCAGCAACAGACCGCGTATGCGCGCCTGGATGTTCTCTTCGGTGGTATCGGGCTCACGACCGGCGAACACGTCCTTCAACGCAGCGAGTGCCGCTTCGAATGTGCCTTCGATGGAAATCACGTCGTAGCGCACGTTCAACATTCGCGCCTGCAGTTCGGCGTCTTCGAGACTCATCTTCGAGGTGTATCGCGAAGGCATCATCACCACATGCACACGCTCTGCTCCGAGTGCATCGACGGCGATGGCCAGTGTAAGCGCCGAATCCACACCGCCCGACAGACCCAGGACGACACCGGGGAAACCGTGCTTGTTCACGTAGTCGCGCACGCCCAGCACCAACGCACCGTAGACACTCGCCTCTTCAGATCGCGCAGGCTCGATGTGCGCAGGACGTGGAATGGCTTTGCCGTCGACCAGATCGATATCGACAGCGACGAGTGCCTCAACAAAAGGCGCCACGCGCTGCACCACTTCGCCTTCGGCATTCATGACGAACGATCCGCCGTCGAATACGAGTTCGTCCTGACCGCCGAGCAGATTCACATAGACGACTGGCAGATGCGTATCGCGTACGCGATCGCGGACCACGCCCTCGCGCCTCTCCTGGTAGCCCAGCGAATATGGCGAGCCGTTGATGACGACGATGAGCTGCGCGCCGGCCGCCTTGGCCGCCAACGCCGGGCTCGGTTCCCACACGTCCTCGCAGATCAGAAGCGCCGTGCGAATGCCGTTGAAATCGACGATGCGGGTGTCACGACCGTGTTTGAAATAGCGCTTCTCGTCGAACACCTTGTAGTTCGGCAGCTCCTGCTTGCGGTAGTTGGCAAGCATCACGCCGTCGCGGATCACTGCCGCCGCGTTGTAGATCGCGCCAATCGCGTATTCGGGATAGCCCACCATGACTGCGATACCGTGCGTCTCCTCGCCGACACGCTTGAGTGCCGCTTCGACCTGGCGACGCATTCCGGTGTGGAACAGCAGATCCTCAGGCGGATAACCCGACAGGCTCAACTCGGGAAACAGCACCAGATCCGCCTTGAGCTCATCGCGCGCCTGGGCGGAGGCGTCAATTACGCGCTGCGCGTTACCGGCCACATCGCCGACGAACAGGTCGAGCTGGGCCAGCGCGATACGAAGAGTGGGATTGGACATCGGGCGGGAGGGCTTCACTGGGAGCCCGATTATTGCGGAATGCTTGCTCGCTGTCCCTCCCCGCCGGCGGAAGGAGTCAAATCAGCTCGCCCACCCGTTCCTGTACCTGCCCGCATTCCTTGCGCTCCTGCAGCTGCCCCGCTGTCAGACCCTCGCAAGCGGAGGAGGGAGCATACGAGAGTGCGGCTGCGCTCTGGGCTCTGCATCACCTCAATTGCCGCACGCTCTCTGCCCCTTCCCCCGCTTGCGGGGAAGGTTGGGATGGGGGCTTCTTCCAGCACACGCCCGATCACCTCAAGGACCGCCTCGGTCTTCGCGAGCACTTCATTGTCCCAGAACCGCAGAATTCGAAAGCCGCGCTGCTTCAGAAAACGAGAGCGATGCGCATCGTAGGCAATTGCAGCCTGATGTTGGCTACCATCGAGTTCGATCACCAGCATGGCATCCAGACTGACGAAATCGACGATGAACGGCCCGATGGAAAACTGTCGACGGAATCGCGCACCGTGAAGATGACGACGACGCAGGTAATGCCAGAGGCGACGTTCTGCATCGGTGGGCGAGCGCCGTAATGTTCTTGCACGCTCCTGTGCCAGCTTGTTTCGCATTCCCTGCGCTCCCCAATGCCCCCTCCCTGCCCTCCCCCGCAAGCGGAGGAGGGAATCAGAAGGCCTTCTTTCCTGAAGCTTCTTTCCTGAAGCTTCTTTCCTGAAGCTTCTTTCCTGAAGCTTCTTTCCTGAAGCTTCGATCCCTACCAGTCGCACGTGGCAGCGCTGCTCATCTCACTCCTTCCCCC
>DASTRD010000053.1:0-22723 GCA_035761425.1 Povalibacter sp. | reverse complement strand
GTCGGGATGGTCCCGGGCGAACTGGGCGCCGCCTTCTTCATCCCGACTTTTCTGGTGCCCCTGATGCTGATCACGCACGGGCTCGTCTTCCGGATCCTTCTGCAACGTGAGGTTGAGTCCGCAACGGCAGAGCCCCTCGCTGTGCGCTGAGCCACGACCGGCGTTGCCAAAACGGTGACTGGATCTCATAAGGTAATCCCTGATCCGGCCATGATTACGGCATCCGGTATTTTCAATCCTCGATGTTCTCTTCAGTATCGGTTTTCCCGATGTCGATGTGGCCGAATCGCCCGTAATCGATCATGGAGTCCGGATCAGCGCAGCTGCTCGATGAGCCTTCCGCCGGCAGTGCGAAGGTCGCACTGCTTGAAGAGGAGGTTGCCCGGTTCACGCGGCTCTATGCGGCGCTGAACGGCGTTCACCGCGCCGCCACCAATGCGCCAAGCCGGCGCGAATTGTTTCAGACCACCTGCGAAGCATTGATCTCGACCGGCGGCTTCAAGGCCGTCTGGATCGGCTGGGTCGCTCAGGACACCAGCACATTGAATGTGCAGGCCCGGATCGGCAGCGTCAGCGACGTCCGCAATGCGGTCAATGCCATCCGCGATCTGCAGACGGGTTCGGATCCTGCCAGCATCGCCTTTCGCAAGGGCGAGCGGGTCATCGCCGATTGGAGCACCTCGATCGAGGAGCAACGCGAGACGCAGCTTGCAGGCAACGTGGTTGCGGCGCTGCCGATCTTCCTGAATTCTGAGGTTCGCGGCGTGTTGTGCGTTCACGCAGCAACACAGGAAGCCTTCCGTCAGCAGGAGCGCGATCTGCTCGACGCCGCCGCAGCAAACATTTCGCTGGCACTCGATGCGGCCGACCGCGAACAGGCGCGCCTGCGCACGCAGCGGATTCTCAGCAGCGAAAAAAGCTTTTCCGACACGATGATTCAGAGCATGCCTGGCGTCGTGTATCTCTACGATGTGACCGGTCGATTCCTGCGCTGGAACCGCAATTTCGAAGTCGTGTCCGGCTACAGCGGCGAGGAAATCTCGCGCATGCATCCGTTGGACTTCTTCGCCGAGAAGGACCGGCCGAAGCTGCAGGAGAAGATCGCGGAAGTGTTCGCCAAGGGCGAGTCGTCGGTGGAATCGCCATTCGTGGCCCGTGATGGCAGATCCATTCCTTATTTCTTCACCGGGCGCCGCGTGCTGTTCGAGTCGCGCGAGTGTCTGGTCGGCGTCGGCATCGACATCTCCGATCGCCTGCGAGCCGAGCAATCGATGGCCACGAGCGAGCGCAAGTATCGCGAACTGGTCGAGCATGCCAACAGCATCATTCTGCGCTGGACTGTGGATGGCCGCATAACCTTCCTCAATGAGTACGGCCAGCGATTCTTCGGCTACACCTCCGATGAGATCATCGGCAGGCATGTCATGGATACCATCGTGCCGTCGACCGACAGCGACGGGCACAACCTGCAGGCATTGATGCAGGAAATCTGTGCATCTCCCGATGACTTCGAGCAGAACACCAATGAGAACGTGCGTCGCAATGGCGAGCGCGTCTGGATATCGTGGACCAACCGCCTCGAATACGACGCGACCGGCAACGTGGTCGAGATCCTGAGTGTCGGCACGGACATCACGGCCCGTCGGCGGGTGGAGGAACGACTGCGCGAGAGCGAGGCGCATCTGATCGATGCGCAACGCATCGCCAGGATCGGCAGCTGGCAGCTCGACCTGAAGACCTGGCATCTGCGCTGGTCGGGGCAGGTGTGCGAAATATTCGGCATCGACCCGACCAACGCCAGCGGCAACTACGATGCGTTCACGCAGTATGTGCATCCGCAGGACCGCGCGATGCTGAGTGCGGCGCTGCAGGAAGCAATGGCGGGGCGAGCCCGTCTCGATATTCAGCATCGCATCGTGCTGCGCGACGGTACCGAACGAGTGGTGCAGGCCCTGGGCGACGTGAAGCTCGATGCGCAGGGTGTGCCGGCCTTGCTGCTGGGCACGGTGCATGACGTCACGGATCGGGTGCGTATCGAAGCTGAACGCGAGCGGCGTTACCGGGCGGAAGAAGCAGACCGCATCAAGTCGGCGTTCCTCGCGACCATGTCGCATGAATTGCGCACGCCACTGAATTCGATCATCGGTTTTACCGGTGTTCTGCTGCAGGGTCTCGCCGGGCCGTTGAACCCGGAGCAGAACAAACAGCTCGACATGGTCAGAACCAGCGCGCGGCACCTGCTGGCACTGGTGAACGATGTGCTCGACATCTCGAAAATCGAAGCCGGGCAGCTCGAGATCTTCCGCGAGCCGTACGATGTGCAGCGCTCGGTGGAGAAGGTCGTGAATCTCGTGAGGCCGCAGGCGCTGGCCAGGCATCTCGAATTGCGCACGGTGCTGGGTCAGTCGCTCGGATCGCTGGTGGGGGATGCGCGCCGCTTCGAGCAGGTATTGTTGAACCTGCTCAGCAATGCCATCAAGTTCACCGAGCAGGGTTCGATCGAACTGCGTGCCGAGCACATCGAGGGATTCACCATGCGCGATGGCACTTCGCCGGGTTCGGTGGTGCGTGTGAGCGTCACGGATACCGGCGTGGGAATCAAACCGGACGATCTGGCACTGCTGTTCCAGCCCTTCCGACAGCTCGACTCGGGTCTGGCGCGCAAGCACGAAGGCACCGGACTGGGACTGGCGATCTGCGCCCGGCTCGTCGATCTGATGGACGGAGAAATCAACGTGCGCAGCAGGCTGGGCGAGGGCAGCACTTTCGAAGTCATTCTTCCCGTGGATGCGAGGGCGGGGGCATGAACGCGAGAATCCTGCTCATCGAAGACAACCTGCAGAATCTGTATCTGGCGAGATTCCTCCTCGAGCAGGCGGGCCATGAAGTGTTGCAGGCCGAGACGGGTCCGCTCGGCCTGAGCATGGCGGCGCAGGAGCGGCCGGACCTGATTCTGCTCGACATTCAATTGCCGGGCATGGACGGTCACGCCGTTGCGCGTGCCCTGAAATCGGATCCGCAGCTGCTGTCGATCCCTGTCGTTGCGGTCACCTCTTATGCAATGGCAGGTGATCGCGAGAAATGCCTGGCCGCGGGCGCGGAAGGCTACATCGAGAAGCCCATCAATCCGGAATCGTTCGTCGCGGACGTCGAGCGATTCCTGCCGCAGTCACCGGAGGCTGGGACTACATGACCCGCGTGCTGGTAGTCGACGATCATCCGGAGAACACGTATCTGCTGAAGACACTGTTCGGCGGGCACGGCTTCGACGTCGAAGAAGCGATTCACGGCGCAGACGCACTGGACAAGGCTCGCCGGCAACCGCCGGACATCATCGTCGCCGACCTGCTGATGCCGGTGCTGGATGGCTACACATTGCTGCGCCACTGGCGCGCCGATGAACGGCTCAGGCACGTGCCCTTCATTGTTTACACGGCCACCTACACCGAACCCCGCGATGAACGGCTGGCCATGGCGCTTGGCGCCGATGCATTCATCATCAAGCCTGCCGAACCGGAAATGCTGCTGAGTGAAGTGAATCGCATCCTGGTTGCTGCAGGTGAGCGCGGCGGGCGTACGAACGTGCAGCCGACGCTGGAAGAATCCGTCCTGCTCAAGGAATACAACGAAGTTCTGATCCGCAAACTGGAGCAGAAGGTTCTGCAGCTCGAGCAGGCGAATCAGGGCCTGAACGAGGAGATCGGTCGGCGCGAACGGGCCGCGGTGGAACTGAAGAGCAGTGAAGAGCGCTATCGCAATCTGTTCGAGGCGATCAACGACCCGCTGTTCGTGTATGACACCTCGACCTGGCGCTACCTGATGGTCAACCAGGCGGCCGTGGACAAGTACGGCTATACCCGCGAAGAGTTCACGAACATGACCATCATGGACATGCGACCGCCCGAAGACGTCGCCAGACTGCGCGATGCGCTGGCACGGCATCAAGGCGCCGTGGAGCATCGCGGCATCTGGCGGCATCGCAAGAAAAATGGCGAGATCGTCGATGTGCAGATTGCGACGCATCCGTTGCAGTTCGAGGGCCGATCCGCAGGACTGGCTGAGGCACGCGACATCACGCAGCAGCGCCGCGCTGAGGCCGAAGTGGCGCGGACCAGTCGCATTCTGCGCGCCATCATCGATGGCACTTCCGATGCGGTTTTCGTCAAGGACAAACAGGGCAAGTACCTGTTGTGCAATGAAGCGGCCGCCCGCTTCCTCGGCAAGACGCCCGCCGACATCGTCGGCAAGCACGACACGGATCTGTTCGATGCAGCCGAAGCGCGCCTGATCGCGGAAACCGATCTGCTGACGATGGAATCCGATCGCGCCGTCACCGCCGAAGAGCAGTTGCGTACGGATTCGGTCCTGCGCACGTTCAATGTGGTGAAGGCGCCTTATCGCGACGAGCGCGGCAATGTGATCGGCATCATCGGCGTGTCGCGCGACGTCACGCGCAGCAAGCAGCTCGAGGAACAGCTTCGTCAGGCTCAGAAGATGGAGGCCATTGGTCGGCTGGCCGGCGGCGTGGCTCACGACTTCAACAATCTGCTCACGATCATCTCGGGATGCAGCGAACTGCTGATGGAGCACCCGGACGCCGCAGCACCGATTCGTGAGCTGGCGCAGACGATCGCCGGAGCAGGCGAGCGCGCTTCAGCGCTCACCAGACAACTGCTGGGATTCAGTCGTCAGAGCATGCTGCAGCCGGAGGTGCTCGATCTCAACCAGGTGGTGACCAACACCCAGAAGCTGCTGGCCAGGGCGATCGGCGAGCACATCGAGCTCGTGACGCGGCTGGCGCCGGATGTCGAGCACGTTCGCGTCGATCCGAATCAGCTCGATCAGATTCTGATCAATCTGGCGGTCAACGCACGCGACGCGATGCCCGCAGGCGGCACGCTGACCATCGAGACCTGCAACGTCGCCTTCAGCGAATCCTATGAGGCGGCCCATCTCGATGCCAAGTCGGGTCAGTTCGTCATGCTGGCAATCAGCGATACCGGCACCGGCATGAGCCCCGACGTCAAGGCGCGCATCTTTGAACCGTTCTTCACCACCAAGCCGAAAGGCGAAGGCACGGGCCTGGGGCTTGCGATGGTGCTCGGCATCGTCGAGCAGAGCGGCGGCTGGATTCACGTCTACAGCGAAGTGGGCCTGGGAACCACGGTCAAGATCTATCTGCCAGCAGTGGCGGAAGCGGTGAGCGTGGCGCGACCCGTTCCACCCAGACGCAGTTACAGCGGCAGCGAAACGGTTCTGATCGTCGAAGACGATGAGGACGTGCGCGAAATCGCCATGACCAGCCTGAAGCTGCACGGCTATCGGGTGATCTGTGCCAGCAGCGGTGCGGAGGCGATTGCGGCGGCGCACGAGCATGAGCGCATCGATCTGCTGCTCACTGACGTCGTGATGCCGAAGATGAACGGTTCGGAGGTGGCGCGCCAGTTGCGTGCGCAGTTCCCGAATCTCAAGGTGCTGATCATGAGCGGCTACACGGAAGACACCGTGCTGCGTCAGGGCCTGCTGGCCGCATCGGTCTCATTCATTCAGAAGCCGTACACGCCGGTGTCACTGGCGCGCAAGGTACGTGAAGTGCTGGATATGCCTGAACAGGCGGCCGAACTGTCGACGAGCTGAGCTGGTATTGCAGCGGCGCGCAGGAAAAGCCCTGCGCGCGCCGGGAATGTGAGATCAGTTGGCAGGCTTGTTGCGATCGTTCACCGACTGTTCGATGAGCGTCGCCACGCCACGTGGATCTTCCTGCTGGGCCACGTGACCGCCCGGGAATGTGCGGATCGTCCAGCCGCGCGCCACCGCGTTCTGCCAGCTCTTGTCCGTCTTCGCGCGTTCCTCGGCTGACTTGTCTTTGGGGATGAACGCCACATAGGTCACGGGCAATGCCAGCGCAGCGGGGTTCTTGTACGACACCGGCTGGTTGAAGCACTTGATGGACTGCTTGACGCTGTGGGGCGGCGGCGTACCCGGCTTGACCCACGGCACCTGCATGAAGCCGTCCTTGAAGCGATCCGGATCCATGCCCTGACCGCCGAACAGATCCCAGATCGACTGACCGTCCTGCGGCACGGCTGCATCGAGAAACACTACGTGGCGAATGCGCTCGGGAATCCGGTCCATCACACCGGTGACGACCATGCCGCCATAGCTGTGGCCGGTCAGCACCACATCGTGCAGATCTTCGTACAGGATCAGATTGACGACATCGTTGATATGCGTCTGCAGATCGATGTCCGGGCTGTTGAGGTGTTCACGTTCGCCCAGGCCCGTGAGCGTGGCGCGATAGACCGTGTGGCCATCGTCGGTGAGGAATTTGCCCGTGCTCTTCCATTCCCAGCCACCGGCCGTGGCGCCGTGGACGAGGACGAACGTGTATTTTTCTCCTGCAGGTGCAGCCTGCACGCTGGCGCAAGCCAGTGCGAAGCAGCCGATCAGCAGGGCGGCGATCAGACGAAGCGGATTGTTTTTCATGAGTGAATCAATGCCTGCGATTTGGAAATCATGCGGCGCTAGCTTGCCATGCATGCACGGCTGGCGGCCACCCTCGCAGATTCATCAGGCACATCGCGCATACCCGCCTGCGAATACGTACGAGTGCTTCGAGCCGCGCGCCCGGCAACATCGACAATGCGTCCGCGGTCAGCGCCGCTGGAAGACGCGCCTTCCGGGAAGAATGTCGTCGCACTGGCGTCAGTGCTGCGCAGTGAGAATCGCCACGGCGCCGCCGGACCCCGCGAGCGTCAACGCCAGCGACTGGCGCGACGTCACCGCAGACGTCGCTGTCCTGACACTGTTCATGTCGTCACCGTCCTGCCAGATCTGCGCCTGCCAGGCACCGCCGCCAAGAAAGTTCAGCGGGACGCGAATTCTGCGGCTCGACTCGTTGGTCATGGCGCCCACATACCAGGTCGTGCCACGGCGTCGGGCGATCACCACGTATTGGCCGATGTCGCCTGCAATGAATCGAGTTTCATCCCAGGTACTCGGTACTGCGTGCAGAAAGTCGGCACCTTCGCTCAGCGTGCCGTCATTGGCGATGTAGGAATCCGGGCTGTCGGCGAGCATCACCAGCGGGCTGTCGTAGACCACGTACATGGCGAGCGCCTGGCCACGGGTCGTCTGCACGAACGGCCGGATCAGGCGGCGCTGCTGCGCAAATTCCTCGGGCGGCAACGCGTGGAAGCCGCCGGGTGTGTAGTCCATCGGTCCGAGCAGCATGCGTGTGAATGGCAGCGTCACGTTGTGTGTTGCCGTGATCCGGCTGCCGAACTTGTTGTACTCCGCGCCGAGCACACCTTCCTGCGTCACGAAGTTGGGCCATGTACGACGCAATCCATCCGGCGGGTAGGCGCCGTGCAGATCGACCATCAGGTGATGGCGTGCCGCCGTTGCGAGCAGGCGGTGATAGAAGGCGACCATCTGCTGGTCGTTGCGATCCATGAAATCGACCTTGATGCCTTTGATGCCCCACGCTTCATAGAGCGCCAGAGCATCGTCGAGCTGGCGCTCGAGCTGTTTCCACTGGAGCCACACCCACACACCGACGTTGCGCTCACCTGCGTATTTCACGAGACCGGGAATATCCATCGCCGCAATCGGCACGGTGACATCGGCGGGACGCGCGGCTTCCGAGCTGCCCTGATACCAGCCTTCGTCGATCAGGATGTACTCGAGCTGCATCTTCTGCGCGAAATCGATGTAGGCGCGATACGTGGCGGTATTGACGCCCGCGTCCGGCACATCTACGGCCCAGCCATTCCACCAGTCCCACGCAGACTTGCCCGGCTTGATCCAGCTCGTGTCTTCGATCTGCGAAGGTTGCGCCAGCAGATCGATCAGGCTGGATGCGATGAGATCGCCGGGCCGGTCGGCCAGCATCACCACGCGCCAGGCGGTTCGAAGGGGCTGCTCATTCAGCTCGGCATGAACCGCTGTCCTGAACCCGACCGCGTCCTGCGGATTGTCGGGTCGCGTGGTCAGGCTGATGTTGACGCCCAGCCCGCCATCGCCACGGCCGCGAAAATAGGCGCCTGCGTAGTCGCGCTTGTCGGATTCGGCCAGAGCGAACGTCGTGCCGGCAGCGGTGCGGCACAGCAGAGGCGCGTCATACAGATGAAAGTTGCGCAGCTTCGAGGCCTGCACCGGATCGAACTCGAATTCGTGACTGTTGGCGTGAATACCGGCATTCGCACCCCAGCAACTGTAGTCCGCCGGGAAGTAGAAGCCGGTGGTTTCCCAGTAGATGTCGAGCGTCTTCACTCGCTCCTGAGGCGGCACTTCGATCCTGAATGCCACGCCGTCGGCATAAGCGCGAGCGATCAGATTGAACCTGAGGCCGTCCTGACGCACCAGATCGAGGACGACCTGCTGGTAGCGATCGGCAACGCGCGATGCCTTGCCCATCACGGGCAGCCAGACGTCATCGACCGAGGAGGTGTGCGCCGCTGCGATCTGCACGCCGTCACCGCCGATCGGCCCCTGACTGGTGAACAGACCGATGGGCGAGGGTGCCAGCACCCGCCTGCCATCGCGCGTGACGGTGAAGCTCAGCTTGCCGTTCTGCGCGGCTATGTCGATGCGATTGCGCTGGTCAGGTGAGGCAACACTGCCCGACCCCTGCGCGAAGGCAGGCGCCGCGAGCAGTACGGCGAGAATTGCTGCGGACCACTGGATCATTGGGAGGGTGCCGGAGACGAGTCGGAACGATGCTGGAGGGATGCGTTCGGTCACCGAACGCATCCGCGGGGTTCAGTGCGGATCAGCGAAAGCGTAGCCAGTCCAGCTCGACAGGTTCGCCGCCGGTCTGTGTGACGACGAGATTGTGCACGCCGGCGGGAATTTTTCTGGCGGCGACGCGGGTGACGTTCCAGTCGCCACTCTTGCCGATCTTCACCCGACCCAGCAATGGGCCATCCTGTTTGTCCAGGCGAATCTCGAGTACGCCGGCGCCCGAGGCTCTGGCGCGCACTTCGAGGGATTTCTGGTCGCCGCTGGCGAAGTCGACGTCGTCGAATTTCACCCACGAGTTCGCAGCGTTGAACGTGGTCTTCCAGCCGGCGTGCGGATTCGCATCATCGAGGAACGACACGGCGATCCCTTCCGGACTCTTCGCGCTGTAGCGATCGATCTGGATGTCGCTGTTCGCCGCGACCAGTCCCACGCCGCGCAATGTGGGAACGACCTTGCGGATCGTGCCGTCGTCGTTGAAGAACAACTTGTCGGCACGGATCGAGCGATTCTTGTCGAAGCCGGGCGAGAGATCCTTGTCATGATAGAAGAGATACCACTGGCCCTTGTACTCGAGGATGGAGTGGTGCACGGTCCAGCAGCCGCTCTCTGACTCATCGAGAATCACGCCGGCCGGTGTGAACGGACCCGTGGGCGATTTGCTGGTCGCGTACTCGAGCCGCTCCGTCTTGTTCTCCACGTGCGGATAGCTCAGGTAATAGGTGCCGTTGCGCTCGAACGCGAACGGTCCTTCCAGCAGGCCCTTCTGCGGCAGGTTGTCGATCACCTGCGGCTCGCCGTCGATCTCGACCATGTTCGGCTTCAATCTGGCGACATAGATCTTGCCCAGCGAGTAATACAGGTACGCGGTGCCATCCTTGTCGATCAGCACGCCGGGATCGATGCCCTTCACACCTTCGATGGCCGTGGCCATGGGCTTGAACGGGCCGTACGGCGTGTCCGACACCGCGACGCCGATGTTGAAGCCGCCGGCTTTCGCGATCGCCGGAAAGTAGAAGTAATACTTGCCATCCTTGTACACGCAGTCCGGTGCCCACATGGCGTACGCGGTGGGATTGGCCCATTCCACTTCGGTCTGCCTGACGATCACGCCGTGATCCTGCCAGTCGGTGAGATTCTCCGACGAGAACACGTGATAGTCCTCCATCACGAACCAGTTGGGTCTGCCCTTGTATTCGGGCGGCGCCTTGATGTCGTGCGACGGATAAACATAGATCTTGCCTTCGAAGACGCGCGCCGTCGGGTCCGCGGTGAACTGATCCATGATCAGCGGATTGGTCGCAAATGCCGCACTGGCCTGCAGTACTGCAAGGCTTGCCAGGAGCAGATGGCGCAGAAAGCGTACGGGTGACATCTCTTTGGTATCCGTGGTTCGTGGAATTGTCGGCGCTCGATTGTGCCTTCGAAGCCGCGGTGAGACCAGACGCAGATCCGGGCACGGTGACTGCGGCATCGGGGAATTTCCGTCGGCTCCGGCGGGCACTTTCCGGTGCCGGCATGCGTAGTTTCATGCACGCCGCGGGAGCACCATGATTACGGTGCAAACCGGATCATCCGGGATCCGCTGCCTGAAGGAATGCCGCATGAAGTGCGCGACGAGCCCGCGCACAATCGCCTGACATCACGACCGCTTTTTTTGCAACGTGCAGCTCGCGTCAGGCGAGGTGACGACGGCAGGTGAAGAATCCATTGAGGGTCAGCCGTCCCGTGTGGGGATCGGTGCTCAGCAGTTCGGGCGCTGCGATGTCGCTGGCATGCAGCATGCCGCCGTCGTAGATGATGAGTCGATTCCAGCGGGCCGCCACGCCGCCGACGCGTCGAAACCATGCGTTGCCCTCATGCATGTAGGCCGGTGCGATCGCGTACTTTTCGCTGAAGGCGGCAGGCGCGAGGCGACGAGCATCTGCGAAGAGTGCGCCCGTCTCGTGTGCGCTGCGTGCGGGGGCATAAAAGCCCGTGCCGCCCAGTGCAGGATCGTGAAAGAGATACAGCACCGACGCCTGCATGCTCAGACGCCGATCCAGACCGACATCATCGCGATGACAGATCCATTGCAGCGGATGCAGCGCGTGCGGTGGCAAGGTCACCATCGAATAGCGCAGGACGGTTTCCAGGCAGCGTCGTGAGTCGAAATGCCGGCGTGCATGCATCCGGAAATATTCCGCGAACTGTCGTGTCTGCAGATCGGGTGCCATCAGGTACACGCCGGGGTAGTAGTTGAAATCCACGGCGTTGAACTGTGCGTGCTGCTCCACGGCGAACAGCGCAAGCTCCTGCGGATTGAGGAGCGCATCGTCGATGACCAGACAGAAATGTCGCTCGTCGAAATGAGCCACCTGCACGGCGGCGTGCGGATTGAACTGCGGCAGGAGAGGTTCGCTCATGCAAACGCACGTGTCTGTGAGAGGCGCGCGCAGCTTACGATGCGCGGGACCGTTGAGCCAGCAACGATGCTGACGCCGCGGCGCTGAGCTGCGCTGACCGCTCGTCTGCGTGCTGCCGGTTGAGCTGCGGACAGCAATCGTGCGAAATTGCTGCGACGAATATGCCCGCCACTGATGGATGAGTCGCCAGGGGGACAGATGGAGACGCAACGTTCTTGCGGATTGAGCGCGATCCTCGCCGCAGTTTCAATGCTGCTGGCAGCTTGCAGCGGTGGGGGAGGAGGTGGCGGTTCTTCAACGCCCCCGCCCGGTACACCGCCGCCGCAGTTGCCGGATGCCTCCACCGCGCCTGCGCTCAAGACTGTCTTTGCACCCTATTTCCGTATCGGCGCCGCGGTCATGATCGAGGAGATCGACCCCGCTACGCATCCGGACGACGTGGCACTGCTGAAGAAGCATTTCAGCAGCATCACGGTGGCCAATGCCCTGAAGGCTGACACCGTCGGTGTCGCGGAAGGGCAGTACAACTTCGAACCGGCAGAACAGATCATCGCGTTCGCGCACGACAACGGCATCGAGGTACGTGCGCACACGCTGGTGTGGCACTTCACGTCGCCTGACTGGTTTTTCGCCGGGGACCGCAGCGATCCGGCGGCCTATCGCGAACTGGTCAGACAGCGTCTGAAGACTTACATCACCGACGTCGTCACCCACTTCAAGGGCCAGGTCTACGCGTGGGATGTGGTCAACGAAGTGGCCGGTGCCGCGCAGGGCGAGACCTATCGTACCGACAGCCCGTGGTACGAGGCCTATTCGGTAGGCGGCGGCAACGGTGCCGACTACATCGAGGATGCGTTTCGGGCGGCGCGGGCGGCAGATCCGGACGTGAAGTTGTTCATCAATGATTTTCTGACCGAGAACCCTGTCAAACGCGCCAATCTGCTCGCGATCGTGCAGGACCTGCTCGACAAAGGCGTCCCGATCGACGGCGTCGGACACCAGGTCCATTCGAATATTGCTGTATCGGCAGACAGCGTGGATGCAGCGCTGACCGCCGTCGAGCAGCTCAGTCCTTCGCTCATCAATCACGTGACGGAACTGGATCTGAGCGTCTACGCAGGACCCGGAGCCCCGGCCAACTACGGGACCGGCGGGTTACCGAGCGCGGTTGCCGGACAACAGGCAAGGACCTACCGGGCGCTCTTCGAGGTTTTCCGCAAACACGATGCCAGTCTCGATTCGGTGACCGCCTGGGGCATCAGCGATGCGGAGACCTGGCTCAGTCATCTCGGAGCGGTCCAGCGCACGGACTACCCATTGCTGTTCGACGCGCAGCGCCAACCGAAGTGGGCCTTCTGGGCGATCGTGGATCCGGCCGTCCAGCTGCCGCAATAGAGTAAGGAGACCGGGTTGGCCCGGATCAGCGCCGCCAACCCGCCACGCCCAGGCGGAAATTGATCCCGTACGGCAGACACACCGGAACCGGCTTGCCGTCGCGGGTGGCGGGCGAAAAGACATAGTCCAGGCTCATATCCGCCGCGGCTTCATCGAGCCGTCGGTAGCCGGAGCTCTTCAGCACTTCGGTGGTCTCCACCTCGCCGGTCACGGAAATGCACAGTTTCAGTACGGTGCGGCCTTGTTCCTTGTGCCTGATCGATATGCGCGGATAGCGATCCATGGGATTGCGCGGACTCGAAATGACCCGTGGCTTGGTCAACGGTCCATAGCCCGCTTCTTCCGTGGTGTCCGCGGGCGATGAGATGACGGGTTGCGGTGGCGGCGGAGCCGAAATGCTGTTCGAGCTGCCCTGTGGCTGATCCTGGTAGTCCAGCTCCGGCGGCGTCAGGTCAGGCAAGTCGTGCTCGGCAAAGGCGTCCGTGAGAATGACAGGTACGAGCGGCGGAGGGGGCGGCTCCAGCGGCTCTTCGACCGGGATGAACGAAAACTGCGACGAAGTCAGCAGGTTCGAGCTGCCATTGCCCTTCTGGATAGCCACGAAATAGATGGCCACGGCATGCAGAACGCATGTTGCGACAAACACACCGGCATTCCGGGGCGACATGCGCTGCCGGTATTGGGTGTATTCCATGGTTACGCTGCTGCTGGCTGTGCTGCTGTCTTGTAGATCGTCGGCACTCTTCGAGCAATTGCCGGCAATCGGTTGCTCCAGAACGCGTTTCGGCGGCGAGCATAGCAAAGTTGAATCGGTTGAAAAGCAGACGGGGTCGCAGCACCGGCCGAAAAATCCGGCCCTCGTGGTGTGACCGAAGTCCGCCAGACATTCCGTGATCTGAGCGATGCCGCAGCTCCCGGCGACCGGGCCACGCGCAATGAATGCGGCCAGGGCGGAACTATTGCGCAGGATCATCGTTCGACAGGGGTCAGTTGCGATCAGGAGTACCCCCTATGAGAGCGCAAGCAATGATTGCCACGCATCCGGACATGCACGGCGAACCGGCGGCGCCGCTCGTTCGCTGCATCGAGGAATGTCTTGATTGCGCGCAGGTGTGTACGAGTTGCGCTGATGCGTGCCTCGCCGAGCCGGGTGTGGAGCAGCTGCGGCAATGCATCCGCCTGAATCTCGACTGCGCCGATATCTGTGTGGCTGCGGGCGCGCTTGCGTCGCGACGTACGGGTAGCAATCCGGACGTGCTCGCGCAGTTGCTGCAGGTTTGTCGCAGTGCCTGCAGTCGATGTGCGCAGGAATGCGAACAGCACGCTGCCGCGCATGAGCATTGCCGGATCTGCGGCGAAGCATGCCGCCACTGCGAACGCGCCTGTCACGACGCTCTCCAGGAAATCGCTGCGGCTACGGCCCACTGACACGGGCCCCCGTCTGCGTGGAGCCGGCGCTGCGCGCGATGTCAACCGCGTGCGCAGCAACTGCCATCGCGATCTCAATAATCGGAAGTTAAACCGCGCGCGGGATGCGAAGCAGGGATCATGCGCGCGGCTTTTTCTCAGGGCAGAACATGCAGACACTGCGTCATCCACGCTTCGCGCCGCTGAACTACTGGCGAACCATCCTGCTGGTCGTCATCGTGGGCTTGGTCGTCGCCGTTGCATTTGCCGATCAGCTCGCCGTCCTGTTGAGCACGCTGGCCGCAGCCTTCGCCTTCTCGGCCTACGAGCGCCGTCGCTGGATCAGCGAGCCGGCACATCAGCGGCTCGGCGATGCGGTTCTGCGGCTGTCACTGGCCATGTCCGTCAGCTACCTCCTCACCAACGCGATCTCGGTGGGCGCAGGCTGATCGGGCGCGAACCGGTCGGAAGCAGCGAAAACAAGGGACAGCAGCACCCGCAGCAGGTGCGTGATGGCGCCGCCACGCCCCGATTCATCGCGCCCGGGATCCCATCCGCGTATCAATAGTGAACAATCGCCGGCACGCCTGCGCCAGCGAGTTCCCGTGGCGGTCGGATTCGGGCACAGTGCCTCCGGGGGGAGCCGGGGTGAATCGCTGCGCAGGGCACGTCCTGTTTGCCGCGACCGACCTCAAATCAAAAGCGCAGCAGCAGGCGACCATCTGCGTCGATTCTGCGGGGCTTCGTTCGTCTGAAGTCTGAGTTCGCACAACAACACAGGGAGTCATCATGTCCAGCACGGCACTTCCCGCAGAGACTGCAACGACGTCTGCCGCGGCAATCAAGCCCGCCGCCGAGCGACTGGCGACCGCGAATCGCATCTTCCTTTTTGCGTTGACCGTCAACGTGATTCTCACGGTGTTCTGTCTGGTCGCGTATGCGACCGGCAAGGGCACCGCAATTGCCGGCACCTTCCGGTTCAGTGTTGCCTCGATCGTGCAGGTGCTGATCGGCATGACACTGTTCCACATCGTCTGGGGTTTCGTGTGGTATGGCGTCAAGAATCTGCTGCTGGCCCGTTTCGCTGGAATGTCGAAGGAAGACAGGCGTGCCGCATTCTCTTCGCGCATGAATCAGCCGTATGAGATTGCCGCGCTGCTGGAGAAATATCCGGAACGTCGCATCCGGATCACGGACATGATCGGCCGCCGCGGGCGCTTCATCACGCTCGCGCTCGCAGCGTTCTTCTACCTCTACGTTCATATCGGTGCAGAGCGGCCCGGCAATTTCGCGACGGCATTTCTGAATGCGAACCTCATGGATGGCGTGCTGGGGACCTGGTTGTATATCGCTCTGTTCCGCAACAACAGCGTGATCGGTGCGGCTCTGTTCGGCCCGCAGTCACGCGTCATGGATGGCATGCTCGCTCGTGCCAACTGTCTGCTGATCCTTACGTTGTGGGGTCTGTTCAAGTTCGTGCTCGTGCCGATCGGCGCGCAACTCGCCACTCTCTATTCGCCGGAGCAGTTCGCCCTGATCTTCGCCTTCATCTGGGGCTCCTACATCATCACGGATACGCTCGCCGAGGTCGGCGGATCGCTGTATGGGCGTCAGAAGATCCGCGTTGTCGGCGTCGGCGACATCAATCGCAAATCCATCGGCGGCACGGTCACCGGATTCATCGGCGCGCTGGTGTTCTGCGTGGCTCTGGTGGCCACGCATCATCTGCCCGCGAGCTGGTACGGACTTGCGATCTGTATCGCATTGTCCAACTCGACTCTGGAGCTTCTCTCGCCGCGTGGCACTGACGACTTCACGATGGCGACGGGCAACACGCTCATCTGTTGGGCATTCGGTCTGTGGCTGGCCGCGTAATCCGCAACGTTATGGTTCGCGATCGATGTCGCTCCAGCGCTTTGACGTGACGACACCCTCGATCACGTCAGCGCGCCGTTCGGCGGTGGGCGGGTTGTCGCGCGCCGCGGCCATGTGGCGACGCAGCTCGCGGGTCTTCCACCACAGATAGCCACCGAACACGGCGATGGCCACCAGCGCGAAGGCGAAGATGGCCAGCGACAGCACGAGCGCGCCCGCCAGCACGACCACGCCGGCGATGGCGGCAAATGTCTTGAGCGCGACATCGGTCGCGCGCGAACGCACGCTGCCGGAGCGTCCAGGTCGTGGTCGGTCTTCGGGTGAATGCATGGAACCTTCTGCGCTGGCGGGAACGTGCGTGTTCCTATGAGTGACTGACGTCGCTTGCGCAAAGTTCCGGATGGGACGATTCACTGCGGTTCAAGGTGCGCGCCCACCATGCCGTGGCCAGCGGCACGGCGCACCGAGCGCGCACTTTCAGAAGGCAGCGTCTTGAATCGCTGACACGAAAGCCGTCTGAATGATCCGACTGACTTCAGTCACCCCGACGCCTGGCACCGCCCAGCGTCGCAATGCGACTTTGCGCGAGGCGGTACGCTGATTCGTACTCGAGGGCCGGATCTGCGGGCGGCTTCACCTTGGCGTAGCTGGCAAGCGCGATGTCGCGTTCGCCATATTGTTCGGCGATGCGTCCGATGGGATACCAGAAATCCGCGTACGGCTGCGCGATCCTGCGCGCCTCCAGAGATTGAAGCAGCACTTCACGTGCTTCACGCGTCTTGCCAAGCTCTGCGTAGATGCAGCCGAGCGTATGGAGACTGCCCACGCTGGCGTCGTTGCCCTGTGCAGCGCGCACCGCAGAGGCCACATCGGGTCCGCCCTCGCGATCGAAGAACAGGCTGAGCCATGCGAGATTGTTGAGATCAGAGGGGCCGGACTCGCCAAGGTCGACGATTCCGACTCCCTGCTGATACGCCTGCACATAGTCATGCTGAGCGGCCTGTATTTGCTGGAGCGCGCGCAGAGCCTCGATATCATTCGACCGGGTTTGCAGCCGTTGCTCGGCAAGTGCCTGCGCATCACCAAAGCGCTTGAGCGCCACCAGGTTTCCGACCCGGGCAAAGAAGACGCGTTTCGAGGCAGGTGCCAGGATCGCCAGCGCGTTCGCTGCCTCCAGAGCCTTTTCGCGATTGCGCAGCTGCGAATAGCCGGTGAGCAGCGACAGCTCGACGTTCGGATTGTCGCTGGTCAGCTTCGCCTGTTCGAGAATGGTAACGCCGCGCTGCGCCGACCGGCGCGTCTGCACCAGCAGAGAGGCGGCGGCGACTGCGATGTCCTGCGCATCGTGTTGCTGACCGACGGTCCACATCTTCGGGAATGGGTGGCCCGAGAAGGGATCGTTGCCGTTGTCGTTCGGCATGACCTCGCGCAGCCAGTCGAGCAACGCGCCGGCACCCGCGAGGTCATCGCGATCCAGACGATCCAGCACTTCCATGGCGAGCGCCACAGGAGTGTTGTGATTGTCGAGGACACGGTAGTGACCCTCCTCCTTCACGACGAAAAAGGATTGGTTGCTCATGTTCGGCATCGCAAGCGTGGTGCGGTAGCCCAGCGAATCGTTGCCGATGACTTTCACCTGCAATGACTGCATGGAGATGTCAAGCAATACGCTCGCGGGAACGCCGCTGCGGGCAGCGATCGTCCGGAACATCCCCAGGCTCTGCATTGCCTCATCGCGTTCGGCGCTGCTCAGGCGCTGTCGATCCAGGCGTGCGTTGCGACTCTCGAACTCGGCGAGGTCGTCGATGGACTTCAGGTCCGTCATGACTCTGACAAGCATTTTGCGGATGAGATCCGCAGGCGTGTCGTCGAATTGCAGCTCCTCGTGCCGCTTCGCCTGGCGCAGCACCGTGGCGAGGCCCATCGTGCGAGCCATCGAACTGCCCGACGCGCCCGCCTCGAGCAATGCAGCGGCATCCGGATACTCGCGCACGTACATGAGCATCTGTCCGGCCGTAGTGACGATTTCCCGGTAACGCGCATCGTTGTTGCTGCGGCGATGTGCCTGATCGAGCGCGTATTCGATGCCATTGGTCATCACGTCGCAGGCCACGATCAGCGTGACCGGCGGTGATTCCAGACTTTCGGCTGCTTCGCGCGCAGAAGCGAATTGCCTGGCGTAGAACAGTGCGAAGGGCAGATTGTTGGCGAGTCCGAGCTCCGAGAGTTGTTGCGGACTCAGTTTGCGGTACTCCGCGATGGCGGCATTCAGATCCGCGCCCTCGCCATATCGCACACCGCGGCTGTCGTGCTCCAGCAGAATGGCGTAATTACCCACCAGGCGCTTGTCGTCCGGATCGAGCGCGATAGCGGCTCGATAGGCCGCCGCGGCGCCGGCATAGTCCGCTCCTTCCTGATGCCAGCGACCGATGCTGTCGTACTGCAGCACATTCGCCATCGTCTCCTGGGCGAATGCCGATTTCGGATCGAGTTTGATGGCCTGCGCGACTTCGGCGCGCGCCGCTTCCGTCATGCCAGCCTGCAACAGACCGTCGGCCCGACGCAGATGCTGAATCGCATCTTTTGGGTCCTGCCGGATGAGTTCCCGATAGGCATCGAACGACTCTTTCGGCTGCCCCTGCGTGAGCAGCAGATGAGCGGTCAGGTCGAACCGCAGCGAGATCGCCTCGCCGGCCAGCAGTTCTGCAACCTTGTTGCGGATGACGCTGACTTCCTCCGCAGTGAAACGCCGCTTGATCGTATCCAGCGTCAGCTCGGCGCGAATGGCTCCGTCGGCGTCCGTCGCGAAACGCTCGACGAATTGCAGCGGACCGATGGCGATGGTGGCGTCCGGCGGTAATGGTCCGGGACGGAATCCGCGCGGCGGCACGATGCGGTATTTCCACATCGCCCTGAAGGGCCGGGGCAGCTGATAGTCGTTCGTGCGTTTCTTTTCCGGACGGGTCGCTTTCGCATTTTCCTCGTCCGAGAGCTCCCGCGTGCGCAGGTCATAGGGCAGATAGTTGAGCAGACCGTCGCGACGGATGTAGGCAACCGCCTGGCTCAGGCTGGTATCGGCCCGCCGTGACTCCGAGCTCTCCAGCGTCAGGCGGAAGGGTTGCGAGAAGTTCTTTGCATCCGAGCTGTCGACTTTGTCGAGACGCGCAGCCAGATACTCGGCCTTCACATAGTCGGTGAGATTGTTGCGCGTGTCCTTGTCGGCGAGGTTGGCATAGATGCGCCGATAGTCGGATTCGTAAGTGCCTTGCGGCCGGGAAATCTCCAGCACCTGGGCAGGGCCGTTATCGGCGAGCCGGACTTCGCGTTCCTCGAAGACCACATTGTCGCTGGAGCGCGCTTCGTCGATACGGGTCAGAGCGTCGGTGCCGGGGTTGATGATGAGTGCCCAGCGACCCCGATCCATGTCGGGCAGCTGACCGAGACGAGCCGTTTCAGCCGTCGCATCGATCCACAGGGGCTGTTCGCCCGGGACGTACACGATTGCGTGATCGAACAATCCCATGCCGGGCAGTTCCGGCGGCACGTCCAGGCGGTCGCCGGCGTTGAGCAAGGCCATGTCGGCCGGGATGTTGGCAGCGCGCAGCATGGCGACCAGCAGCAACGCCTTGTCCTTGCAGTCACCGTAGCGACGCCCGAGCGTTTCCGCAGTCGTATGTGGAAAGATGCTGGACTGATCGAATTCGATGCCCGTGTAGCGGATCTCGCGATTCAGATACTCGACCAGCGCGCTCGCCTTGTCCTGTGTCGAATCGCGGCCCTTGATGAGTTTCGCTACCAGATCACCGAGACGCGCTTCCGCCAGTCGTGCAGCAACGATCTGCGAATAGGATTTCGCGACTTCATTCCATGAGACGCCGGTGGAAAACGTGATCATGGGATAGGCGGGGACATCGCCCGGCAAGCCGCTCTCGATCTCCTCGTTCGCGGGAATCGAGCTGGCTTCGAAGACCCACTGGTCCATGCCGCCGCTTTGCGTGTGAGTGGGCTTCAATGTGGGCAGCAGATCCAGGCGATGGCGCAGCGGCAGCGAAGTCGGTGCCTGCAGCGTCAGCCGGAAATGTTCGACGGGTTCCTCCATCCGGAAGAAGCTGCGACCGATCTTCCCGGCGCCGGCGAAGGGTGTCCGCTCCTTGAGAACGATCTCGGTTTCGACCACCGCGCCGGGCGCTATCGCAGGCAACGGCGCGCGCAGCATTCTCTGATCGCTGTAGATCGACGCATCGCCTGTGACGGGCGAATCTGCGATCGTGGCCGGATCGAGCGAATAGGCCGTGCCGTCGGCTGCCACCACACGAGCCTTCATCGATGGCCGCTCCGCCAGCCACGGCGACCAGTACACGGCAAGCTCGTTCCAGACTTCGGCGCCCTGCGGCGTGAGAATCCGATAAACGAAGTACTGCGTGTACTCGCTGCTGCCGTCGGCATCGAACCGGTACGTTTCCTGAACCTCGGCAACCGCAACATCGGCTCCGTCCGGCACCTGCGTTGAGGTGGCAGCCGCAGTCAGCGCCTGCGGGGTCAGTGAGAAATGCTCGTGGTCGGTCAGTACACCCGCTGAGGCAGTGGCCGTCGCCATGCAGAAAGCGGACAGGGTGAATACCCGGCGCCACGTCCTCGCAGCGCACCCCATGTCGATGCCGTCCATTCTTCGCACCCTCTGTCGCTTTTTTCTGTTGTGGTCAGCAGTGGCTGATTCACTGCCGTCCCGAATATAGCATCGGGTATGAGCCATCCGGCGGGCATCACGCACGGTTCATCCCTCGCCGCAGTCCGGGATTTTCCAGGACGCATCGGGGCGAAATATGTCGTCAGTGCACAGCAGCAGTGCCCATCAAACCGCAGGGCGCGCTGTCGCATGTATCCACTACAATCCGGGCTCCGCAGGCGCTGCCTGTGCACTCTGAAGGGCAGGCGCTTGAAAGCATTCGCGGTGGCTTCGCGCAGAACCCTGTCGGTCGCGGTCGTGTTGTTCAGCGCTGTGCTCCCCGCTGCGATGGCTGCGCAGCCCGCGAGTGCTCCAGCCTGGCCCCGATGGTTGTTTCCAGTCGATCCGTCGCCGACCAAAGCGGCACCTGATGTCTCCGCGCTGACAGTGCCCGACAGCACTGTGACGTATACACGCGCGCAGATCGATGATCCGTTCGCGCCGCCCGACTGGCATCCGCAAGATCATGGTCCGATGCCGACCATCGTCGCGAATGGTCGCGCGCCGACAGTGATGGCGTGTGCGTTCTGCCATACGCCGACGGGCCAGGGCCGTCCGGAGAATTCGTCGCTCGCGGGACTGTCGGCGGATTACATCGAACAACAATTGCGCGACATGCGAAGTGGCGCGCGTCACGCAGCTGCGCCGGCCGACTACGCGCCCGTGCAGGTCATGCATCAGCTCGCCGGTCAGCTCACCGATGCCGACATCAGATCAGCAGCACAATACTTTTCGCAGCAGGTGCTCGGACCGCGCGTCGAGGTGATCGAGGCTGCGCGCATCCCCAAAGTGAAACCCGCGGCGTGGATTTATATGCGCGAGGGAGTGGGCGAAGAGGATCTCGGAGCACGCATCGTCGAGATCGCGCCCGACTTCGCGTTCCATGAACGTCGCGATGACCGGATGCGCTATGTCGCTTACGTGCCCGTCGGCAGTATCGAGCGTGGACGCCTGCTCGCAACAACAGGAGCTGGCGTGACGCAGGCGTGCGCCGGTTGCCACGATGTCGATCTGCGCGGTACGTCGCTCGGCCCGGCCATCGCGGGACGATCGCCGACTTACCTGATGCGGCAGCTGCTCGCACTCCAGGTGAAGGCACGCGCTGGTGCGCGTGCGCAGATGATGCGGCCGGTGGTCGAGCAGTTGACCTCCGATGACATGATCGCGCTCGCAGCGTACGTTGCTTCGCTGCCGCCGCAGTAGCCGCGAGGGGCGAGTACGGTTCTTCAGTGCTTGCGGCGATGCGCGAGATTCGCGATCGCGACGATCACCGAGCCGATCACGAATCCCGCAATCGCGGAGCATACGGCGAACGTGCTCCAGCGGATGGCTGCCCCCAGTCCGGTCGCGTGTGCAACACGCTCCGATACTGAATCGATGAAATGGGGGATGGCGTTCAAACCGAAATGCTCCAGCCCGTGCACGATGATGCCGCCGCCCACCCACAGCATCGCTGCGGTGCCGACGACGCTCAGTACATCCAGCACGTATGGCATCGATTTCACCAGGCCGCGTCCGGTCAGACGTGCCGCCGCGGTGTCGCGGCGTGCGAGATGCACACCCACGTCGTCCATTTTCACGATCAATCCGACCACTCCATAGACCGCAATGGTCAGAACGAAGCCCACCGTGGCGAGCGCCCCGGCCTGAATCGCGAGCGGCCGGTCCGCTACGGTGGCGAGTGCAATCGCCATGATTTCGCCCGAGAGAATGAAATCGGTGCGAATGGCGCCAGCCACTTTCCGCGCTTCCAGTTGTGCCGAGTCCAGTGTCGGCTGCGCAATCGCCGTGGCAGCGTCGTGCGAAGACGCATGGAAGGCGGCTTCGATGATTTTTTCGGCTGCTTCGAAACACAGATAAGTACCGCCGAGCATGAGAATCGGTGTGACTGCCCACGGTGCAAAGGCACTGAGCAGCAGCGCACCCGGCAGCAGGAAGAGAAACTTGTTGCGCAGCGAGCCGAGCGCAATCTTCCACACGATGGGCAACTCGCGCTCCGGCGCAAATCCCATCGCGTAGCCGGGCGTGACCGCCGCGTCATCGACAACTACACCGGCGGCTTTCGCGCCGGCCTTGCCGGCGGCGGCCGTGACGTCATCCAGGGACGCGGCAGCCAGTTTGGCAATCGCCGCGACATCATCGAGCAGTGCTGCAAGTCCTGAAGCCATCGCGC